>CAZOGW010000001.1:0-12668 GCA_964579415.1 uncultured Acidimicrobiaceae bacterium
CCTGCGAGGACTTGCGGCACGGCTTCGGTGAAGCAGCGCCACGCGATCCCCGGCTCCCCCTCCGTCAGCCCTCCGCCCAGCCTCCGTCTCGACTTGCGCGTATCTTCGAGCCTTGCGGGCACTCCCTATCCCCTGTCGCGCATCAGGAAAGAGAGAGTCCGATGAAGAAGTTCGCCTTTCTGGTCCACCCCCGGGCCGAGGTAGCCCGGGACATGAGCCGCATCTGGGGACCGCTGGGCCTGGTGCCCGAGGTGGCCTACGGCTGGGGACTGCGCCGCCTGCCGGTACCCCCGGTGGTCCTGGGCACCGTCAGCCACAAGGACGGCGGGATCGACGACGCCGGCGACCCGCTTGGCTGGATCGTCGTGGTCCCGGTGGGGGCGCGACAACTCCTCACCGCGCCGCGGCGCTGGGCCCTCGCCAAGATCGAAGAGGCTGTCGACAAGGCGGAGCGCCTCGGCGCCGAGGTGGTCGGCCTGGGCGCCCTCACCGCCTCCGTAACAGGCGGCGGCAAGCTGCTCCGGGAACGCCCCGGCGTCACCATCACCAACGGTAACGCCTTCACCGCCCAGCTCACCCATGAAGCCATCGAGCGCCTCCTCCCCATGACCGGCCGGACCAACCCCCACATCGCCTTCGTGGGCGCCACCGGGAGCGTGGGGAACTGCGTCGTCAACCTGGCCGCCGAGGCCGGGCTCGCCGGCGAGGTCACGCTGGTGGCACGCCACCCCGGCCGCCTGGAGAAGCTGGCCGCTGCCGTGCGCACCACGTCGCCGCACACGGCGGTGCACGTCTCCACCGACATGGCCGCCGTCCGCCAGGCCGACCTGGTGGTGCTGCTCACCAGCGCCGCCGAGGCCGTCCTGCGAGCCGAGCATCTAGGACCTGGCGCCATCGTCCTCGACGACACCCAGCCCCGCAACACCGACCCGTCCCTGGCCGAGCAGCGCCCCGACGTGCTCATCGTCGACGGCGGCATGGCACGGGTCGACGGGCTCGACATCCGGGCCAACATCGGCGACATCCCCGACGGCTACGCCTACGCCTGCCTGTGCGAGACGATGCTGCTGGCCCTCGACGGGCATCAGGGGCAGGGCGGGATCGGCCACCCCACGGTCGAGCAAGCCCACCACATGCAGAGCCTCGCCGAGCGCTACCGCCACCTCGGGTTCTCCCTGGGCGACTTCGTCTCCTTCGGCCGCCCCATCTCCGTGCCCACCTTGCCGGTTCTCGAGCTGGCCTCCTGACATGGCCGCACTCTCCGAGGCACCCGCCTCTTCCCCCACCGAGATCGTCGTCGTCGGCGGCGGCTACACCGCCCTGTGGGGCTACCGCTCCATGGCGCGCCGCCTGCGCCGGCGCGTTGCCTCCGGCGAGGTGCGTATCACCGTGGTTTCGGCGAGCCGGTACCACGGCTTCCACGGATGGACCGGCGAGGTTCTCGGCGGTCTGGTCCGCTACCAGCGCACCCGTACCCCGCTCCCCGCCATCTTGCCCCGCGCCCGGGTGATCCACGGACGGGCGGCCGCGGCCGACCTGAGGACGAAGACCGTCACCGTGGAGGTCGGGACCGCCACCATCACGCTGCCCTACGACCACCTCCTCATCGGCGTCGGGTCGGCCGATGCCACCGACGCCATCCCGGGCCTCTCCGAGCACGGCTGGAGGGTGAAAGGCGACGAGGACCTCCTCGCCACCAAGTCGCACCTCGACTCCGTCATCGCCGACGCAGCCGCCACCGGGGACCGGAAGGAGAGGGAGCGCCTGCTGTCGGTGGTGGTGGCCGGCGGCGGTTTCGCCGGGACGGAGATGGCGGCGGCCATCGCCGAGCGCCTCAACCGCGCCGCCGCCCGCGACCCGCGGTTGGCAGGGACTCGGCCTCGTGTCACCCTGGTCCACGGCGGCTCCGAGATCCTCCCCGAGATGCGGCCCCGGTTCGGCCGCTTTGCCGACTACGCGGTGCGGCAACTGGACCACCACGGTGTCGAGGTACGGCTCGGCACCCGCCTCACCGCGGTCACCCCCGAAGGCGCCGTGGTGTCCGGCGGCGTGCGCATCCCCGCCGCCACCGTGCTCTCCACCGTCGGCCAGCGGATCCTCCCGCTGCCCGGGACCGAGTCGCTGCAGCGCCAGCCGGACGGGCGCATCGTCGCCGATGCATGGCTGCGCACCTCCCACCCCGGGGCTTGGGCCGGTGGCGACGTCGCCGCGGTGCCCCACGTCATGTCGGGGAAGCCGTGCCCGCCGAACGCACTGTGGGCCATAAAGCACGGCATCCGCGTCGGCGACAACATCGCCCGCTCTCTCCAGGGCCGGAACCTGCGCAAGTTCCGCTTCCTCGGGCTGGGCACCGCGGCCAGTTTCGGCGTCGGCCGTGGCGCCGGCGAGCTGTACGGCATCCAACTCACCGGCTGGGTGGGCTGGATGACCCGGTGGGCCTTCTTCCACTGGTTCATGCCGTCCCGCCGCATGGCCCTGTGCACCATCGCCGACTGGCTCGCTCTCCCCTTCCGGGGAAGGTTTGAAGGGGTTGGCGCGGTGGTGTCGGAGGAGCGAGAACCCGCGGCCGCGTGAGGAACCGGTGCCTGGATGGAGGGCGTCCCGCCAGGCGTAGTACGTAGTACGTAGTACGTAGTACGTGCTCTTCGTGTAGCCTCCCGTGCCATGCATAAAGACCTGATCTCGGCCGTCGACGACCTCTTCCGCGACCTGGTGGGTGACCTCAAAGAACACGCCCGCATCCCCTCGGTGAGCGCCGACGGGTTCGACCCGGTGTGGGTTCGCCGCTCGGCGGAAATGACCTCAGGGTTCATGCGCCAGGCCGGATTCGACGACGTGCAGCTGCTCGAGGCCGAAGGGGCTCACCCTGCCGTGTTCGGGCAGATCGAAGGGCCCCCGGGAGCGCCCACGGTGCTGCTCTACGCCCACCACGACGTACAGCCACCGGGACCGGACGAGATCTGGACCACTCCCGCCTTCGACCCCACCGAGCGCGACGGGCGCCTCTACGGGCGGGGCACCTCCGACGACAAGGCCGGGATCGCCATACACCTCGGCGCGGTCCGCGCCCACCACGGCAAGCCACCGGTGACGGTGAAGATGTTCGTCGAGGGCGAGGAGGAGATCGGCTCGCTCCACCTGGGCCGGTTCCTGGCCGAGTACCGCGACCTGCTCGCCGCCGATGTCTTCGTCATCGCCGACTCGGGGAACTGGCGGGTGGGCACCCCGGCGCTCACCACCTCCCTGCGGGGCCTGGTCGACTGCGTCGTCGAGGTACGCACCCTGGAGCGGGGCGTCCACAGCGGTCAGTTCGGCGGCGCCTTCCCGGACGCTCTCACCACGCTGTGCCGGGTGCTGGCGACCCTGCACCACGACGACGGCACCGTCGCCGTCGCCGGTCTGGTCTCTTACGACACCGACCCGCTCGACCTCACCGAGAAGGAACTGCGCGAGCAGGCGGGCGCCCTCCCCGGCGTCCACCTCATCGGCGAGGGTTCCATCACCGCCCGCACCTGGACCATGCCGGCGATCTCGGTGCTCGCCGTCGACGCCCCGGCGGTGAGCCACGCCATCAACCAACTCCTCCCCTCCGCCCGGGCCAAGGTGAGCCTGCGCCTCGCACCGGGACAGGATCCGGCGGCGGCGACGGCGCTGCTCAAAGCCCACCTGGAGGCCAACGTTCCCTGGGGTGGCGAGGTGACGGTCACTCCCGGCGCCGCCGGCGAAGCGATCGCGCTCGGCACCGAGGGACATGCCTACGACGTGTGGCGGGAGGCGTTCCGCGAGGCCTGGAGCGCCGAGCCCGTCGAGATGGGCGTCGGCGGGTCCATCCCCTTCGTCGCCGAGTTCCGCGACGCCTTCCCCGAAGCCTCCATCCTCCTCACCGGCGTCGCCGACCCCACCAGCCAGGCTCACGGCCCCGACGAGAGCCTCGATCTCGAAGAGCTGCGCAAGGGCACGATCGCGGAAGCCGTGGCCCTACGTCTTCTCGGAGCTGATATTTAGCATTGGCGTGAGGGGTACTTGGTACTTGGTACTTGGTACTTGGTAGTCGCAGTACCAAGTACCAAGTACTAAGTACTCCCCATGTCCACCGACACCTTGAACTCCGCGGCAGCGGCGACTTGAAGCCTTTTCGCGTTCCCGGCTGTGGCAAGGTCCGCCGCCACCGACTCCACCAGCGGGACCTGGTCCTCGGGGACGGCGACGGCGACCATTGCGACAGGGGCGCGCATGGAGAGCTTGGCGTCGGTCTTGGCTTTGCGGACGGCGGCGAGGACGGCGGCGGCGAGGTCGGTGAGGACAACGTCGGCGCCGGGGTCCTGGCGCAGTGCCGCCGCCGAGGGCCAGGGGGCGCGGTGGACCGAGCCATGCTGCCACCAGGACCACACCTCTTCGGTGACGAAGGGGAGGAACGGGGCGAAGAGGCGCAGGAACGTCGCCAACGCCGACGCCAGGGCGGCGTGCGCCGATGCGGCCGGCTGACCCTCGCCGTAGGCGCGGCCTTTCACCAGCTCGACGTAGTTGTCGGTCCACCACCAGAACTCGGTCTCGGCGTGCGTCAGCGCCGCGGCGTAGTCGAGCCGGTCGAAGCTCTCGGTACAGCGGTCGATGACGGCGGCGAGGCGGGCCAGGTAGGCGACGTCGACCGGCTCGGTGACAGGAGCCTGGACGGCCTCGGGGTGGGCGAAGCCGAGAGTAAAGCGGGAGGCGTTGAGGATCTTTAGCGCGAGGCGCCGTCCCACCTTCATCTGACCCTCGTCGAAGGCGGTGTCGGTGCCGGGCCGGCCGCTCGCCGCCCAGTAGCGGACGCCGTCGGAGCCGTGCGCCTCCAGCAGGCCCATCGGCGTGACCACGTTGCCCTTCGACTTCGACATCTTCTTGCGCTCCGGGTCGACGATCCAACCCGAGATCGCCGCCGTCTTCCACGGCAGCGTGCCGTGCTCCAGATGGGCGCGCACCACGGAGGAGAACAGCCAGGTGCGGATGATCTCGTGGGCCTGGGGGCGCAGGTCCATGGGGAAGGTGCGGGCGAAAAGGTCCTGGTCCTCCTCCCACCCGCATACGATCTGCGGCGAGAGCGACGAGGTGGCCCACGTGTCGAGGATGTCGGGGTCGCCGGCGAACCCGCCGGGCACGCCGCGCTGCGACTCGTCGTACCCCGGCGGGGGCTGTGAGGCGGGATCGACGGGCAGGTCTGCCTCGTCGGGGACGATCGGCTCGTCCCACAGGGGCAGGCCGTCGCCGCCGAGGCGGTACCACACCGGGATAGGCACCCCGAAGAACCTCTGGCGGGACACCACCCAGTCGCCGGTGAGGCCTTCCACCCAGTGCTGGTAGCGCACCTGCATGTAACCGGGGATCCACTCCAGCTCGGCGCCGCGGGCCAGCAGCGCCTGGCGCAAGGCCGGGTCGCGGCCGCCGTTGCGGAGGTACCACTGGCGGCTGGACACGATCTCCAGCGGGCGGTCCCCCTTCTCGTAGAACTTGACCGCATGCGTGATCGGCTGCGGCTCCCCCACCAGGTCGCCGCTGCCGGCGAGGAGGGTGACGACGGCCCGCCGGGCGGCGTTGACGGTGGCGCCGGCGATCTCGCCGTAGCGCTCCCGGCCCTGGGGGTCGGTGATCCAGGGCGGCACCTCGGCGGCGAGGCGGCCGTTGCGCTGGACGACGACGCGGGCGGGCAGGTCGAGCTCCCGCCACCAGGTGACGTCGTTCATGTCGCCGAAGGTGCACACCATGGCGATGCCGGTGCCCTTGTCGGGGACGGCCAGGGGGTGGGCGACGACCGGCACCTCGACGTCGAACAGCGGCGAGCGCACCGTGGTCCCCACCCGCGATGTGTACCGCGAGTCGTCGGGGTGGGCCACCAGGGCGACACAGGAGGCGATGAGCTCGGGTCGGGTGGTCTCGATCTCGACCGGGCCGTCGGCGGCGTGGAAGGTGACCCGGTGCAGTGCCCCGGGACGCTCCCGGTCCTCCAGTTCGGCCTGGGCGACCGCGGTGCCGAAGTCGATGTCCCACAGCACCGGGGCCTCCTGCTGGTAGGCCTCACCCCGAGCCAGGTTGCGCAGGAAGCCTCGCTGGGCGGTGCGGCGGGACCGGTCGCCGATGGTGGCGTAGCCGTGCGTCCAGTCGAACGACAGCCCGACATGGCGCCACAGCTCCTCGTAGACCTTCTCGTCCTCGACGGTGAGCCCGATGCACATCTCGATGAAGTTGCGCCGGGACACGGCCTGCGGCGGGTCGAAGGGCTGCTCGGGCGCGACCAGGGCGGGGTCGTAGGGCAATGACGGGTCGCAGCGCACCCCGTAGTAGTTCTGCACCCGCCGCTCGGTGGGAAGCCCGTTGTCGTCCCACCCGATCGGGTAGAACACCTCCCGACCCCGCATCCTCATGTAGCGGGCGACGATGTCGGTGTGCACGTACGAGAACACATGTCCCACATGCAGCGACCCGCTCACCGTCGGCGGCGGCGTGTCGATGCTGTAGACCTCGTGGCGTGGACGGCTCCGGTCGAACCGGTAGACGCCCCCCTCCTCCCAAGCGGCGGCCCACCTCGCCTCCAACCCCTCCAGGGCCGGCTTCTCCGGGACGTTCAGCGCCATGACGCAGCGAGGGTACCGCAGGAAGCCCCGTCCGGTTCTCGCACCTGGTGCCAACCACCAAGCACTAAGTACCTCCTCTGCAGATGATCTGAGCGACGCACGCTAAAGTTTCTCGGAACCCGCGGGAATAGCCACTACCCTCCCACACTTGAACTCCCTGCGAAGTTCCTGACGAACCGAAAGGACATCCGTTGGCCGAGCTAGCGACGACAACGCTGCCTGTACTGCCGCTGCGCAACGGCGTGGTGTTCCCGCACATGGTGGTGACCGTGAACATCGAGTCCGACGAGGCGCGCAGCGCCCTGGCTGCCGCCGAAGGATCCGGCGGCCGCCTTCTCCTGGTGCCCCAACTCGACGGCCAGTGGGCCACGGTGGGCACCATCGCCGCCATCCAGGAAGTCAGCCGCGACGGCGCCGTCACCGCCATCATCGCCGGCATCACCCGCGCCACCATCACCAGCGGCATCCCGGCCGGCGGCGACGTGCTCTGGGTGACCGCCTACCCCATCGAGGACGACGAGGCGCCCCACCTGGACGAGGCCATGGCGGAGTTCCGGGCCGTGGTCGGCGAGATCATGCAGCACCGCGGCATCGGCCCCGTCGCCGACCGCATCCTCGACATCGACGAGCCCGGCCAACTCGCCGACCTCGCCGTGTACTCCCCCGACCTCAGTCTGGCCCAGAAGATCCAGGTGCTGGAGACGATCGACGTCGGCGACCGCCTCCGCCTCGTCCTCGGCTGGATGAACGAGACGCTGGCCGACCTAACCCTGCGCCAGAAGGTGCGCGACGACGCCACCGAGCGCATCGACAAGAACCAGCGCGAGTACCTGCTGCGCCAGCAGATGGAGTCGATCCGCTCCGAGCTGGGCGAGGGATCGGGTGACGTGGTCTCGGAGTATCGCCAGAAGCTGGCCGACGCCGACCTGCCTACGGCGGTCGCAGAGGCGGTGGAGCGCGAGCTCGACCGCCTGGAGCGGATGAGCGAGCAGAGCCCGGAGCACTCCTGGATCCGCACCTGGCTGGACACGGTCTTCGAGTTGCCGTGGAACGTCGTCACCGAGGACCACCTCGACCTCACCGCCGCCCGGGAGGTCCTCGACGCCGACCACACCGGCCTCGGCGAGGTGAAGGACCGCATCGTGGAGCACCTGGCGGTGCGCAAGCTGCGCACCGAGCGGGGCCTCACCGCAGCCGAGGAGGGCCGCCGCGGCGGCGCCATCCTGCTGCTGGTGGGACCACCCGGTGTGGGCAAGACCTCGCTGGGCGAGTCGGTGGCGCGAGCCCTGGACCGCAAGTTCGTCAGGGTCGCCCTCGGCGGCGTCCGTGACGAGGCCGAGATCCGTGGCCACCGCCGCACCTACGTCGGGGCCCGCCCCGGCCGCATCGCCCGCGCCCTCACCGAGGCCGGCTCGATGAACCCGGTGTTCCTCCTCGACGAGATGGACAAGGTGGGTAACGACTGGCGCGGCGACCCCTCATCGGCACTGCTCGAGGTGCTCGACCCGGCGCAGAACCACACCTTCCGGGACCACTACCTGGAGGTCGACCTCGACCTGTCCGACGTGATGTTCATCGCCACCGCCAACCTGCTCGACACCATCCCCGCCCCGCTGCTGGACCGCACCGAGGTGCTCACCCTGGACGGCTACACCGACCGGGAGAAGGTCGCCATCGCCCGCGACCACCTGCTGCAGCGCCAGGTGGAGCGCTCCGGCCTGCGCCCCGACGAGGTGGACGTCACCGACGAGGCCCTCACCGCCGTCATCGACGGCTACACCCGGGAAGCCGGCGTCCGCGGCCTGGAGCGGCAGCTCGGCAAGCTGGTGCGCAAGGTCGTCACCAAGGTCGCCTCGGACCCGGAGGCGACGCCGGTGGCGGTCGGCACCAACGAGGTGCGGGAGCTGCTGGGGAAGCCAAAGGTCCATCACGACGAGGCCAAGGATCGCACCGAGGTCCCCGGCGTGGCCACCGGGCTGGCAGTGACCGGCGCCGGCGGAGATGTCCTCTTCATCGAGGCGACCGCCATGGACGGCGAGCCCGGGCTCACCCTCACCGGCCAGCTCGGCGACGTGATGAAGGAGTCGGCGCAGATCGCCCTCTCCTACGTGCGATCGCACGCCGGGGAGTTGGGTATCGACCCCGACAAGCTGGCACGGCGGTTCCACGTCCACGTGCCTGCCGGCGCCATCCCCAAGGACGGGCCGTCCGCCGGGGTCACCATGACCACGGCCCTGGTGAGCCTGCTCACCGACCGCCAGGTCGACGACTCGGTGGGCATGACCGGCGAGGTCACGCTCCAGGGTCGGGTGCTGCCCATCGGCGGCGTCAAGCAGAAGGTGCTGGCCGCCCACCGGGCGGGCCTGCGCCAGGTGATCATCCCCGCCCGCAACGGCGACGACCTCGATGACATCCCCGAGGACGTCAAGGCCGAGATGACCTTCCACACGTTGGAGAGTATCGATCAGGTTCTGGATGTGGCACTCGCCTGACGGCGAGCCCCGCTTCCAGAACCGTACTACGTACTACGTACTACGTGAAGAGGGGCGTCCGGTACCTGGCTGACGCCTGGCCAGGTACCGGATACTGGCTACTGGATACTGGATGCCGTGATCACGCGCACGTGAGCGCAGCCGCCAGATCGTTCGCCAATGCCGTGAGTTGGGCCGCGGTGTCCGCCGGCAACGGATCGGGGCGCTGGTTGGCCAGGGCGTCGACCTCCGCCACGAAGGCGGCAACGGCTGCGCAGGAGTTGGCGGGCTGGAAGTCGGCGATCTCGCGGACGATACGGTCGAAAGCCGGCACCAGCTCATCGATGTCCGCTACCGCCGCACCCAGCGCCTCCCTGGCGGCAGCCACCTCTTCCGGATCTCCCGGGAAGGCGGCCTCGACGAGACCCTGCTGCCACTCCACCAGGTCGTCGATCTTGCTCGCCACCGCAGCCCTGGTGTCGACATCGCGGATGGTGCTCCGCGCCAATGAAGCCGCCGACGCGAGCAGGCGGGCCGAGTCACGGTGGTCGCCGGCGTCGGAGCTGGCCTCGGCCGCGTCCAGGATCGGCTCGATACGGGCCGCCGCCTCCTGCTCGGTGCGGTCCCCGCCGGTGAGCCCGCCGACGATGCCTCCCACCTCGTAGAAGGTGGCGCAGTCGCCGCCGCCGTCCACGATCCCCGCAGACCATTCGATGCCGGCCAGCAGGTGTTCGAGGTAGGCGGCGTCCTGGGTGAACGACTCGTTGGTGTGCCCCGCCGCGGTGTACCAGGAGCGCCCCCCCTCGAAGTTGTGGCACCAGGCGATGGGATGATCGGCGCCCATCGCCCCGCTGCCGGGCCCGGCGCCGCTATAGGACGTCTCGTCCAGGTTGAGCAGCACCCGAACCACCGGGCGCGGGCTGACGAAGAAGTTGTACCACTCGTCGAAACGGCGCCACCGCTCCGGCAGGAACTCCGTGGAGGGGTGGGTCGGATCCTCCACCACCTCGTCGGCGAACTGGTTGGCCGGGTGGTTGCGGAACCGTGCCCCACCGCCGGTGAGCTGCCCGTACCAGGGGACGGTGTGCATCGAGTCGGTGGCGGCGTGGATGCCGACAAAGCCGCCGCCGCCGCGGATATAGCCTTGCAGCGCCGCCAACTCGTCGGGGTTGAGCAGCGTCTGGCGCGTCGGGCTGAGGTTGTTGGTGTTGTCCACCGTCGACACGAACACCAGCGTCGCGTACTGCGCCAGGCTCTCGGCAGTGGTGAACGGTGTGCTCGGCAACGTCCGGTCCGGCTGACCGGCAGAGTTGTAACCCGGCGTCCCGGTGACCTGGGGATCCCACACGTCCACGGTGAAGCCGTGCACGTCACCCAGCGCCATGATGGCGGTGGTGGCGGGCCGGATGCTGCCGTGACGGAAACCGCTGGTCTTGCCCACCACCAGCACCTTGTACGGTTCTTGTTCCTGTGCGTTCAGCGGGCCCAGCAGGGCCGTGAACAGCCCGACGGCCAGGGCCGCGATCATCAATCTACGAAGCCTGCGACTCATGGCACCCTCCCTGGTGCTGCGGCGCGTACGTTCGCCGGACCGGGAGCCAGATTGCCGATCCGGCACGAGTGAGAGGCGCGCAACCTTCCTCCCGGCCCCGAGCATACGACTCGGGCGTGCGACGATCAACCAAAAGTATGGAGCGCGAAAGTCAAAAGCCGCACGGATATTGCCGAACGCCGTCAATACCCGCCGGGCTCGCGGAACTCCAGCGGCACGGCATCGGGATCTCCGGTGACGGGGAGGAACAGGTGGATGTGGTCCAGCCCGGCCTCGACGGAGAGCTCGTCGAGCATCTCGGCACCGGCGGCCCACAGGTCAACCGCCTCGTTGCGCCGGGTGGCGGCCAGCTCGACCATGCCCGGCGTCATGCCGGATGGGGAGAGGGCCGCCAGGTAGAGGGCGGCGGCCCCGTCGACCTGCCGCACCGCGCCCTTCAGGGCGGCAAGGGTGCCGTTGAAGTCGGTGGTGCCGGTGCCGAACCCGGCGAATCCGTCGAGCGCCTCCCCGGCGATCCGCCGCCAGCGCTCAGCCTCGTCCGCCGAAGCCGGCACCGCGTCGGCACCGGCCTCCAGCGGCATCGCCGCCGCCATGGCGGCCAGAACCGGCATCAGTCCGGCGTGCGCATCCACTGCCGCCGCGGCGAGCGTCTCCGTCATTCCGGCGTGCTCCTCTCGCTGCTGCTCGGAGAGCATCGTCACGATGCCCTCCATCGAGGAGGTGTCGGGACGGGCCGCCCGGTCGCCGAGGTAGAACCCGGCACCGAACGCCGCCGCCACCGCCACCAGGGCGGCCACCACCGAGAGGGGCCGCGGCGACGCCGTCACCCGGTTTTCAACTTGTGCCATCGGTCTCCCTCCGCCGCCGGAGCATAGGCAGCGGGCCCATAGGTCCTCGGATGGTCTTCCGGCACGGCCGGGTCTACGATCGCCGGCGGTGAACTCCCTTCCCACCTTCGTCATCGCCGGGGCGATGCGTTCCGGCACCACCTCCCTCAACGGGTACCTGCGCGAGCACCCCGACATCGTGATGTCACAGCCGAAGGAGGTCCACTTCTTCGACGTCCACTACGACAAGGGCCTGGACTGGTACTCCGGTCACTTCGACGGTGCCGAGGCCGCCACCGCGGTCGGCGAGGCGACGCCGGATTACCTGTTCGATCCACAGGCGCCGGGCCGCATCGCGGCGACGCTGCCCGGGGCGAAGATCCTCGTCATGCTGCGAGACCCGGTCGACCGCGCCTACTCGCACTACTGGCACAACGTCGCCCGCGACAAGGAGCGGCTGACCTTCGCCGAAGCGGTGGCGGCCGAGCCGTCACGGCTCGCCGCCGGGCCGGAGAGCCGGGCGATCTACTCCTATGCGGAACGGGGTCGCTACCTGCCGCAGCTGCGCCGGCTGCTGGACGCCTTCCCGGACGATCGGGTGCTGATCCAGTCATTCGACGAGTTGGAGGACCGGCCCCAGGCCATCTACGCCCGCACCCTGGCGTTCCTCGGCGTCGACACCGGGTTCGTCCCCGAGAGCCTGGGCCGGCCTATCAACTCGTATGTGCGGTTCCGCTCCACCCGGGTGCGCACCGCGGCCAAGCGGCTCCCGCCGCAGCTGCGTTCCGTGGTGGGCCGGCTCAACCAGGTCAGGACCGAGCCCTATCCCGAGATGCCGACCGAGGTGCGGCGCCGCCTCGCCGATGACTTCGGCGCCTTCAACGAAGGCATCGCCGACCTCCTCACCGGCGCCATCCCCACCTGGGCCCGAAAAGGCTGAAGGGCGTCGTGGCGGCCCGGTGACAGATCAGCGGGCCGTCACGGGATACCCACTCTGACTTCGCAGGTGGAGGCCGTGTCGGTACCGGCACCGCCGTCGCAGTTGTCGCTGCCGGCACCGCCGGTGAGCTTGTCGGCACCGGCTTCCCCGAACAGCTTGTCCGCCCCGGCGCCGCCGTCCAGGGTGTCGTTGCCGGCACCCCCACGGAGCTCGTCGTTGCCGGCATCACCGTTCAACTTGTCGTTGCCGGCATCACCCCACAACTTGTCC
>CAZOGW010000001.1:12768-40884 GCA_964579415.1 uncultured Acidimicrobiaceae bacterium
GTTGCCGGCATCACCGTTCAACTTGTCGTTGCCGGCATCACCCCACAACTTGTCCACCCCGGCACCACCGAACAACGTGTCGGTACCGTCACCACCACGCAACTCATCGGCACCCGCATCACCACGCAACTCATCGTTGCCGGCACCGCCGTTCAACTTGTCGTTGCCCGCCTCACCCCACAACTTGTCCACCCCGGCACCACCATTGAGAGTGTCGTTCCCGGCACCCCCACGCAACTCATCGCCATCGGCGTCACCATTGAGCGTGTCATTACCGGCATCACCCCACAACTTGTCCACCCCGGCACCACCGAACAACGTGTCGGTACCGTCACCACCACGCAACTCATCGGCACCCGCATCACCACGCAACTCATCGTTGCCGGCACCACCACTCAACTTGTCGTTACCGTCCCCACCGAAGATGGAGTCGTTGCCGGCACCCCCGTTGAGAGTGTCAACACCAGGCCCGCCACAGATCACGTCGTTGCCACCACCACCGTTGACGGTGTCGTTCCCCGCCCCAGCGAAGATCACATCCTTACCCGACGTACCGGTGAGAGTGTCGTTACCGCCCGTGCCGACAATCGTCGCCGGTTCACCGTTGCACAAAGGCCGCACCACCGAGACCGTCACCGTCCCCACCGCGGTCGCCGACCCGTCACTTACCGTGTAGGTGAACGACGCGGCACCTGCGAAGCCCGCCGACGGCGTGAACCGGATCGTGCCGGCGGCGAGCGTCACGGTGCCCGACGTGGGCGCACCGACCGCCGTGACCGACAACACATCGCCGTCGACATCGGAGTCGTTGGCCAGTACCGCGGCGACAGGGAGGCTGAGCAGTGTGTTGGCCGGCGTCGTGGCGGTGTCGTTCACCGCCACGGGCGCATCGTTGACAGGAGTCACGTCGACCGTCACCGTCGCCTCCGACTGGAGCCCGCCGTCCGACACCACATACTTGAAGGTGTCGACGCCGTTGAAGTTCGGCGCCGGCACGTACTCGACGACGTCACCGTCGGTGGACGTCGTCCCGTGAGCCGGTTCTGTCACCGATGCGACGGCGAGCGGGTCCCCGTCGGCGTCTGTGTCATTGGCCAGGACGTCGATGGTGACGGGCTGGTCCTCGTCGATCGTCACCTCGTCGTCGACGGCCACGGGAGCGTTGTCGGATGTCGGCGCGAAGTCTCCCTTGAGGGTGACGGCGCCCCCGCCCGATGTGACCACGACCGGAGATGCATCAAGAACCTTCGCCGGATCGGCGACAGACGCCACCGAAGCGGCATAGGTCCCGGCGGCAAGCGAGGCGAAGCGGGCACGCCCTTCGCCGTCGCTTAGGGCGCCACGGACCTCACCGTCGGGCAGAGTCACGCGCACGATGGCGGCCATCACCGGCTCGTCCTCAAGATCGGTGACAGTGACAACGAGGTCACCTGCAGGGGCAAGCGCCACCGTCAGCTCCAGATCGGAAGTCAGGTCGACTGTCGCCGCCTGGGCGGCGGCTCCGGGTGCGACACCGTAGACGGCGTACTCCCCCAGTGACAGGTCTTCCACAAAGGCGCGGCCGTCCTCGGTCGCCACCACGTGGACCAGGTTCCCTGCGGAGTCGGCGATCCCGACCACGCCGTCGACCGGGTCCCCGGCGGCCTCGAGCGTGACCTCGATGTCATACGAGGGGGCGCCCTTCACCACGCCGAGATCGACGGTATCTCCAGCCACGACGGTGACGGTCCCGGCCAGGGACCGACCGGTGACGGCGCCGCCGAACGGGTTGGCGTACACGCTGTAGGGGCCGGGCTCGAGGTCGGCGACATCGAACCACCCGGTGTCGCTGACGGCCACCGACCGAACGGTGCCGACCGCCGATTCGAGCACGACCTGCCCGGCGATCTGACCGGAATGAGGGCTGGCCAGGTGGCCGCGCACGCCGCCGAGCCCATCGAGACCTGCCGCACGGGCCGGCGACGAGCTGACGCTCCGGCCGACAGCCGGACCGATCAGCCGGTCGAGGTAGGTGCGTATCGGGAAGCGGTCGCCTGCCGTCTGGCCGGCGACGGCGCCCAGCAGGGCGCGATGGCCCGACGTCCCCGGCGAGGCGGGGACGTCGAACACGTCCGTGTGGGCGTCCGCGGTGGCGGTGGTGACCGTCGCCAACCGCGACATGCACAGGTCGTGCGAGTTGGTGACGGTGGCGACGGGGATCCCGGCATCGCGGATGCGCGCCACGTCGTTTGCCACCGTGCTCCACTCCATCCACGCCAGCGCGTCGGTGGGGAGGAACATCCCGAAGGCGCCGACGATCCCGTTGCTCACCGTGGTCACCGGGTCGTCCCACCAGGGATCGCCGGTGAGGGAGCACTGGGAGGGCTCGAGGTCGCCCACGGCCGTGGCCGGGTGGACCGCGCCGTCGATGGATGTCACCGAGCCGATGAGCCCGTCGTAGGCAGGCCCGCCGTACTCGGCGTAGCTGGCCACCGCGAGCGCTTCCATGGCCCCGGTGGAGTGTCCCACCAGGTGGAACTCGAGGTGGCGCCCGTGGGCGGCGAACCATGCCTCGTCGTAGGCGTCCAGGGCGGCCAGGAAGTTCTGGGGACGGTCGGTGCGACGGGCGGCGCAGGGCTGGTAGGGGTGGCCCAGGCACAGGTTGCGCTCGGCCAGCTCGAGCCAGGTCTCCAGCGAGGAGTACGGGGTGGGGACGAAGGTCGGCCCGGCGTCCGTCGACGACACCTGGACACCTCCCTTGCCATAGGTGTACTCCAGCAGGGTGCGGTTGGGGTCGGTCACCGCGCCGCCGGGGTCGTAGCCCAGATCGACGAGCGCGCCCAGGACCGACTCGTCAACCGCGGGCGCTCCGTCGAAGACCCCGGGCGAACCGAAGTAGGCCGCGTACGAGGCGCGGGTGTCGTCGAGGCTTGAGCCCAGCCCCGGCACCAACACCACCGCCTTGTCGCGGGGGCAATCGGCGGAGAGCGTGGTGGCGATGGAGCGCGCCTCGTCCCCCGCGTCGTTGACCAGGGTCGCCGTCACCGGGAGCCCTTCGGGCGGGAATGAGCTCGCCGGAATGTCGATGCCGGGGTGGACGTACTTGCGCTTCCCGATGTCGCCCACGACCGCGGAGCCGAGCGTCCAGTCGATCTCGAGCTCGTCCAGCTCGAAGACCGGGTCCTCCCCGGCGACCGCGATCGACCGCATCTCGACGCCGCCCGGGCCCACCCAGCACGAGGTGGACACATCGAGGCGGGGCCAATCACCGGTTTCGCCCGCCATCTCCACCGGGTGGCGCATGTCGGGGACGCCGTCGACGAGTGGGCTCACCGCGAACCACGCCTCGACGTCTTCACCGAGCGTGTCGACGGCGGCGATGTTGGGCGCCACGAACGTGGCAGGCTCAGGTTCGTCGCCGAAGCGGGTGTCGATGTCCGGCGTGGAGTAGACGGCGTAGTCGTCGGCCCCGGCGGTCGGCTCCCAACGCAGCACGACGCGGTCGCTGTAGCCGTACGCCTCCAGCGCCGGTGCCGTCGCCGGTGTCAGCAGCGGCTGGTGGGAGACGATGTGGTCCACCAGGTCGACGTTGCCCCCGGTCCATTTGACGAACGAGTGCTCCAGGTCGATGAGCCCGGACACCGCCGGGACCACGATGTAATCGGCCCAGAAGGTCTCACCGGGCTGGATAGTGGCGGTGGTCTGCACCAGACGCTCCCGCGGCTGGTAGATGGCGTTCACCGTACCGTCCTCGAACATCTCGATGGCGGCGTTGTAGACGGGCACGTCGACGACGTTGTGGAGGCCGACCCGGACTCGGAAGGGGTGGGTGACCCACACCGAGTCCTCGACGTCGACGATCATCTCCAGCGCCGAGCCGCCGTACACCACCAGCGGCTCCAGGGTCGACGCCTCGATGGACACGGGGACGCCGACAGGCTCCAGGGTGCCCGAGCCGAAGACGTTGATGTCGTACTCGCCTTCCTCGTCGCCGCGGACCACCCAACGCGCCTTGGCGGAGCTACCGCCGGGTATGTCAGGCAGGTCGACGACGGTGGCCTGCGGCTCGGCGGTGGGCGCCAGCGCCAGGCCCGGCGGCAGCGAGAGCGCCACCGAGAGGTTCTCGATGGTGAAGGCGGGACCGGTGAGGTTCTGCACCATCATCTCGATCTCGAAGAACTCCTTCAAGAACCGCGCCTCCCCCGGCAGCACGATGTAGGTGAGCACGGGGAACCCGCCGGCGGACGCCACGCTGAGATGGGCACTCCCCCCTTCCGGGGTCCGGCAGGGGTTGGTGCACGGCCCCCCGCCGGAGATGATCTGTGGCTCGCCGACGAACCTGGCCGCCTCTCCCTCACCGCCGGCGGCGATCCCGACGAAGCCGAGGGGGAAGTCGCGCACCGCCAGCCAGATCTCGAACGTGTAGATGTTCTGGTTCTCCGGGGCGTCGGGGTCGATCCCCAGATCGATGATCTCCTGCCGGCTCAGCCGTCGCGTGTCCACCGAGGTGGTGACGATCTCACCCGGCTCCAGGGCGACCGTCACCTGGCCCGAGCCGTCGGCGACGGTGGCGTCAACGGCTCCCGGCCGGTAGCCGTCGGCGTAGGCGTACACGGTGTGAGTCCCGTCGGGGAGGGTCGGCAGAGTGGTCTTGCCCTGGGTGTCGGTGACGGCGGCGTAACGCGTCCCGAAGGGGTCGACGACGAGCACGTCGGCGCTCGGCACCGGGCCCCCGGCGGTGCTGGTGACCGTCACCGCCAGCCCCGGGCTGGTGGGGACCGGCGAGACGACGATCGTCGCCGTGTCCGTCGACGAGGCGCCGCCGACGCGCACGGTGAGCGAGGCGACGTAGGTGCCGGGGTGGGTGTAGGCGTGGGAGATAGCACGCCCCTGCCCGCTGCTGCCGTCGCCGAAGTCCCACTCGTAGGAGGTGATGAGCCCGGACGGGCGCGAGCCGGCGCCGTCGAACGCCACGTCCTCGCCGACGACGGCGGCGCGGTCGTCTCCGGCCGCCGCCGTAACCGGCTCGGACAGGATCACGGTGATGGCGCGGAGGGCGCTGGCGGCCAAGTGGCCGTCGCTGACCTGGGCGCGGATCATGTACATCCCGGGGACGGTGTAGGTGTGCGACACGGTGCCGGTGGGGATATCGCCGCTGACGACGGTGCCGTCGCCGAAGTCGACGGAGAAGGTGAGGGCATCGCCGTCGGGGTCGGCGGCGTCGAGGTCGACGTCCACGGCGAACGGGGCAGCCCCGGCGGTGGCGCCGACGGTCATCTCGAGGGTGGGGGGCTCGTTGGTGACGACCGGCTCGACGGTGATGGTCACCGTGGCCGAGTCGGTGCCGCCGTTGCCGTCGGAGATGGTGTAGGAGAACGTCTCGACGCCGTCGAAACCGGGGGCGGGGGTGTACAGGCACGACGCTCCTCCGGAGCAATCGGCCGAACCGCCCTGCGAAGGGGGCGTGCTCGACGTGATGGTGATGTCGTCGCCGTTGGCATCCGTGTCGTTGTCGAGGACATCGAGTTCCACAGCAGGGCTGCCTGCTGGCACCACGAAGGCGTCGTCGACGGCGACGGGGGGCGTGTTGGCGCCGGCGGTCACGGTGAAGCTGTCCGATCCGAGGCCACCGTCGTCATCGGTGACGGTCACGGTTACGGTGAACACGCCTCCGCTCGGGTAGACGTGACTGCCGGCGACGGTCCGGGCGGCCTGGTCGACGGCGCCGGTGGCGATCGCCGATCCGTCACCCCAGTTGATGGTGGCGGTGTGCGTGTCGGCGGTACCGGCGTCGGTGAACGTCGCCGGCGGCAGGCTCACCGTGTCACCGGCCTCGACCTGGCGGTTGGGCCCGGCGTCGACGACCGGGGCGCGGTTGAGCACCGTCACCGTGGCGGTGTCGGTGTCGGTGGACCCGTCGTCGTCGGTCACCTGCAGGGTCATCTCCACCTGGGTGTCATCGACGCCGGAGAAATGCGGTTGCGCCGAGGTCGGGTCGTCGAGGAACGTCGCCGGCGACCACTGGTAGGCGACGATGTCGCCATCGCTGTCCGTGGAGCCGGTGCCGTTGAGGGTGACGCTGGAGCCTTCGAACACGCTGTAGGGGCCGCCCGCCTCGGCGGTGGGCGGCTCGTTGGCGACGATGGTGGCGGTGAAGGTGTCGGAGCCGGAGCCGCCGTCGTCGTCGGTGACGGTCACGGTGACGGTGAACACCCCTGCAGTGGAGTAGAGGTGGCTTCCCGACACGGTCCGTGCCGCCTGGTTGACGGTGCCTGCCGCCGTCGGCGAGCCGTCACCCCAGTTGATGGTGGCGGTGTGTGTGTCGGCAGTGCCGGGGTCGGTGAAGGTCGCCGGGGCCAGCGCGATGGTGGTGCCGGCCTCCTCGGTACGGTCGGCGCCGGCGCTCACGGCGGGAGCGACGTTGTTGACGGTGATGGTCGCCGTACGTTCGTGGGAGAGCTGCGGAACGCCGTTGTCGGTGACCACGAAGGTGATCGGGCCGGATGCGGCGTCGTCGACCGGGGTCCAGCTGAAGTGCCCGGTGGAGGGATGGACGGAGGCCCCCGGCTTGGGGGTCCCCAGCGAGAAGGTGAGGTCGTTGGCGGGGATGTCGGTGTCGGTGGCGGTGACGGTGAAGGCGAGCGGGCTGCCCTCGGCGACGGTGGCGTCGGCCACGGCACCCATCACCGGGGCCTGGTTCACCTCGTGCACCGTGATGGTGAGGGTCTGCTCGTCGACTCCGGGGGTGTCGGCGTCGTCGGTGACGCGGACGGCGATCTCGTAGACACCGGGCCCGTCGGCCTCGCCGGTGGGCCAGGTGAACGCCCCGCTCTGTGGGTTGATGGCGGCGCCCGGCGGGGGTGTGCCCGCCAGCGAGTAGGTGAGCTGGTCGCCGTCGGGATCGGTCGCGGTGGCGGTGAACCCGAAGGTGGTCCCCTCGTTCCCGCTCTGGTCGGCGATGTGACCGAGCACCGGCGGGTTGTTGGTCGACCCCTCGACCAGGCGGAGGCGGTCGGCCATGTATTCGGCTCCGAACGGTGCCAGGTCGCGGATCTGCGAGAAGGACCCCACCCGGTCGTTGTAGAGGATGATGTCGTAGGTGTCGCCGCCTGCCGGCTCGAAGTCGCCGATGAGGTCGATGTCGAGCACGCCGTGGAGGTTGGCGGTCCCGTTCACGGTGACGCTGCCGTACCTCCCCGATGCGGACACGTCGGCGATCTGGATGTGCAGGCTGTCGGTGCTGTCCTCGGTGAAGGCGCCGTTGACGACGAGGCGGCTCTCCGGACCGAGCACGAGGTCACCTGTCGTGGTGAGGGCACCCGTGGTGAGGACCTTGCCGGCGTCGAGCCGCAACGTCCCGGCGTTGGTCGCCAGCGCCGCCAGCTGCGGGAGGTTGGCGTTGACGCCGAGCAGCTCCACGGTGGCGCCAGTCCCGATCCCGGTGAGGTTGGGCCCGCCCGACAGGCTCACGGTCGATCCCGCGCCCGCCCGCCATGTGCCGCCCGTCAACGTCGTCCCGGTGCGCTGCACCACGTCCTGTGACGCCATCTGGAATGTGCCGGTGGCGACCGCGACCGTGCCGGTGTTGTCGAGATCGACGTTGGAGCCGATCCTGAATGTTCCGGTGCCGTTGTTCTTGTTGAGGGTGCCGTTGTTGACGAACACCGGGTCGGCGCCGGCCCCCGTCACCTCGATCGAGTCGTGGTCGCCGACGTTCCACACCCCGTCGTTGACCACCGACCCACCCGTCGACGCATCCAACCACGTACTGGCGAAACAACAGCCGGCATGGGCCGCCTGCGTCACCGTCCCCGACACCGCATTCGTCAACACCCCACCCACCGTCTTGGAGTTCGACGTCGGCAATGACACGTGACCGACATTCGTCCACGAACCGTCCCATCGTCCCGACATCCAGCGCAACAACCCATCAGGGAAGTCGAGCACGGCGCCATCGCCGACGAAGTTCCCTTGGAAGTTGACCGCACCCCCACCCGAACCCGACAGCGCCCCCGCCGTCACGTTGCCCGACCCGGCATTCCAACCAAGCGCGCCACTCTCAGCCACCTCGAACACCGCTCCGTCCACCTCCGCCACATGCGAGATGGTCAACGTCCCCGACTCCACCGCCACCGTGCCACCGTCGTTGACGAAAGCCACACCGGAAGCAAGCGAGAACGACCCGCTCGCCATACCCTTACGGAACGTGCCGTTGTTGACGAACACCGGGTCGGCGCCGGCCCCCGTCACCTCGATCGAGTCGTGGTCGCCGACGTTCCACACCCCGTCGTTGACCACCGACCCACCCGTCGACGCATCCAACCACGTACTGGCGAAACAACAGCCGGCATGGGCCGCCTGCGTCACCGTCCCCGACACCGCATTCGTCAACACCCCACCCACCGTCTTGGAGCCCGACGACACCAACGACAACGACCCCTCATTCACCACCGACCCACCCAAACGACCCGACGACCAGGTGTTGGCGCCGGCGAGGATGGAGGGCTGGGTGAAGGTCAAGTCGGCGGCGATGGTGAGGCCGCCCTTGACGACGAAACTGCGGACCGACTGGGGGGAGTTCAGGGTCACGGTGACACCGGCGCCCACGTCGATGCACACGTCGTCGGCGGGGCCGGGGATGCGGTTGATGCCCTGGGCATCCTGCCAGTTGGTGGCCAGATTCCAGTTGCCGCTGCCGCCCACCCAACTTACCGCGCCCGAGGCACAGGTCTGCCCGAGGGCGAGCGGCATCAGGAAGAAGACGGCGATGGCGCCCATGACGCCGGCGAGGACCAGCCGCCTACCGGTGATCCCCTTGCGTAGACGCCGCCCCAGACCCCGACCAGACGTGGTGCGCATCACGAAGTCCCCCCTCGCTCAGTCCCGATTCCCCCCCGAGGTCCAGCCCCCGGGACTATGTGCGGGCGACACTAGGCGCGCCATCGGGCCTATGTCCACCAAAACCTGGTAGCCATCGAGTGAAGACATCCCAGTCGCGCCCGGGTGACGCGACCGAGGGGGCGCCAGAACCGCGGCGCCCCCTCGGGACCAGTCCCCTCCTGTCGTGATTCAGGCGGCGGCCAGCGCCTGCTCCAGGGCACGGCGCACGAACACCTTGGCCAGGTGGGTCTTGTACTCCTCTGTGCCGTAGAGGTCCTCGATGACGGTGACACCCTCGACGGCGAGTTCCGCCGCGGCCGCCACCGCACCGGGTGAGCCGTCGCTGCCGATGACCGCCTGGGCCGCAGCCGACGCCGCGGTCGGGATGATCCCCACCCCGGTAAGCCCGATGCGGGCGTCGGCGACGCTGCCGCCGGCCCGCCGCACCCACGCCCCGGCGCCGGCGACGGCATAGTCGGTATGCCCGCCGCGCCGGCCCAGCTTGTCGTAGGCCGACGCCCCGTCTCCCTTGGGGATGGTCACCTCGATCAGGATCTCGTCGGGTTCCAGCGCCGAGGTGAGTGGATCCACGAAGAAGTCGGCGGCGGCGACCTCCCTGGTGCCCCGCACCGAGCGGGCCACCATGGTGGCACCCACGGCGATGGCGGCGGCGGTCTGGTCGGCGGCGGTGTCGGCATGCGCCAGCGCACCGCAGGTGGTGCCCCGGTTGCGAACCTGGACGTCGCCGGTCCACGACGCCGCCTGCGCCAGCGCGGTGGCGTACTGGTTGACCAGCGGGTTGGTCGCCGTCTGACCATGCCGTACCAGGGCGCCGATGGCGATGCGGTCGCCCCGATCCTCGACGGCGTCGAGCCCGGGGATGCGCCCGATGTCGACAAGGGTCGGAGGCGAGAAGAGGCGGAGCTTCATCAGGTTGAGAAGGCTCATCCCTCCCGCCAGCACCTTGGCGCCCTCGTTGGCCGCCAGCGCCTCCACCGCCTCGTCGAGGCTGGTGGCTGCGATGTAGTCGAACTGCCTGGGATAGACCATCAGCCCCTCGCTTCCTGGATCGCCTGCCACACCTTGCGGGGCCGCAGCGGCATGTCGATGTGCTTCACCCCGAGCGGCGCCAGGGCATCGACCACGGCGTTGACCACCGTCTGTGCCGAGCCGATGGTTCCCGCCTCGCCGATGCCTTTCACCCCCATCGGGTTGATGTCGGTGGGAGTCACCGTCCGTGCCAGTTCGTAGCTGGGCAGGTCCGACGCCGTGGGCAGCGGATAGTCGATGAGGGTGCCGGTGAGCAGGTTGCCGTCGGCGTCGTAGCGGGCCTCCTCGAACAGCGCCTGGCCCACCCCCTGGGCGATGCCACCGTGGATCTGGCCGTCGACGATCATCGGGTTGATGACGTTGCCGCAGTCGTCCATGGTGATGTAGCGCAACAGGTCCACATTGCCGGTCTCGGCGTCGACCTCGACCACGGCGATGTGGGCGCCGAAGGGCCAGGTGGCGTTGGCCGGGCTGAACACCACCTGTGCCTCCAGGCCCGGCTCGATGTCGTCGGGCAGCTTGTGCGACATGTAGGCGATGTTGGCGATCTCGGCCCAGCTCACACTGGAGTCCGGGGACCCGGCGACGTGGGCCCGCCCGTCGGCGAACACGATGTCCTCGGCACTGGCCTCCAGCAGGTGGGCCGCCATCTTCGCCGCCTTGGCTCGTACCTGGTCGGCGGCGTTGTAGGTGGCGGGACCGTCCACGGCCGCCGAGCGGGACCCGAAGGTACCGATGCCCATGGGGGACTCGGCGGTGTCGCCGTGGCGCACCCGGATGTTCTCCACGGGGATGCCGAGGCGGTCGTTGACGATCTGCGCCCACGTCGTCTGGTGACCCTGGCCGGTGGGACCGGTCCCGATGCTCACCGTGGCGGTGCCGTCGGGGTTGACCCGCACCAGGCCGGAGCCGTTGAACGAGGCAGGCAGCCCGAACTCGGACCAGGAGAACCCCAGCTCGGCGAGGCCCGCCGGGGCGAAGCCGCACACCTCCACATAGGTGGCCAGCCCGACACCCACCAGGCGACCCTCGGCACGAGCGGCGTCACGCTCGGCGAGCAGGTCTTGCCAGCCGGCGAACTCCAGCAGGGCGTCGAGGTTGGTCTCGTAGTCCCCCGTATCCATGGCGAACCCCACCGGCGACACCGCCCCGGGGAACTCGTCGTTGGGGATGTACGCCTTGCGGCGCACCTCGGCCGGGTCGACGTCGATCTCCCTGGCGAACATGTCGATGATGCGCTCCAGGTAGTAGGCGGCCTCGGGCCGCCCGGCGCCCCGATAGGCGTCGGTGGTAGCCGTGTGCGTGTTGACGCAGTCGATCTTCCACCAGGTGGGGAACTTGTACTGCCCGGAAGCCACGAACAGCCCCAGGAAGGGGATGGCCACGGTGAAGTTCTGGGTGTACGCCCCCATGTCGGCGATGCCCTCGAACTGGTACCCGAGGATCTCGCCGTCGCGGGTGCCCACCAGGGTGGCGGTCCCGATCCAGCCCCGGCCCTGGATGGTGGCGGTGGCTGCCTCCCGCCGCATCTCCGTCCACCGCACCGGGCGGCGCAGTTGCTGGGAGGCGAAGGTCACCAGCACCTCCTCGGCGTAGACGTTCAGCTTGGCGCCGAACCCGCCGCCCACCTCGGGGGCGATGGCGTGTACCTGGTTGGCAGGGAGACCGAACGTCTTGCCGATGGCGCCGGCGAGGGCGTGGGGGATCTGGGTGCTGCTGTAGATGGTGATCTGGCCGTAACCGTGGTTGTAGTCGGCGATGACTGCCCGCGGCTCGATGGCGGTGGGGATGAGGCGCTGGTTCACCATCTCCTGGCTCACCACCACCGTGTCCTGGCGTTCCTTGAGAGCGTCGATCTCGGCCTTGACGGCGGCCTGCTCGTCGGCGTCCTTGCCGAAAGGGCCTACCCAGGAGATGAGCGTGTTCGACTCGGCGCCCTCGTGGACCAGGCTCTCGTCGGAGAGAGCATCCTTGAGGTCGACCACGGCCGGCAGCGGGTCGTAGTCCACGAAGACGAGGTCGGCGGCGTCGCGGGCGACGTAACGGTCCGAGGCGACCACCATGGCAACCGCCTCACCGACGTGCCTGACCACGCCGTCGGCAAGCAGCGGGCGCAGCACACCGACGGGAACCTGGGCCAGCAGGCTCCCCAGATGCCGGACGTCATCGATCGTGTACACCGCGTGCACTCCCGGCAAGGCCTCGGCCGCTGAAGTGTCGATGGAGTTGATGCGGGCATGGGCAAAGGGGCTGCGGGTGAACGCCGCCGCCCGCTCACCGGCCATCTTGACGTCGTCGACGTAGACGCCGGTACCCTGGATGAGAGCGGGATCCTCCTTGCGCCTCACCACCCCACCGAGTGCGCTGGTCGTGGTGGTCATGACGTCACCTCCCACTCGGCCGGTGCCGGCTCCTCGCCGCGCACTCGGGCACCGGCGAACTCCACCGCCCTCACGATGTTGTGGTAGCCGGTGCAGCGGCACAGGTTGCCCTCGAGGCCGTGGCGGATCTCGTCCTCGGTCGGGTCATTGTCCTGGCTGAGCAGGTACGCCGACTGCATGATCATCCCCGGCGTGCAGAAGCCGCACTGGAGGCCGTGGCGCTCCCAGAAGCCCTCCTGCACCGGATGGAGATCACCGTTGGTCGCCAAGCCCTCGATGGTCGTCACCGACGCCCCGTCGGCCTGGACGGCCAACATCGAGCACGACTTCACCGAGATGCCGTCGACATGGACGGTACAGGCGCCGCAGTAGCCGGTGTCGCAACCGACATGGGTGCCGGTGAGCCCAAGATTCTCCCGCAGGAAGTGGACGAGCAGCGTTCGTGGCTCCACATCCCCCGCCACGGCAGAGCCGTTCACGGTCATGGATACCTCCATGCGTGACCCCTATCTCTCGCGGTATAGGTCCTGGGGGCAAGGTAGCGGAAGTGGTCGACAGGATGTCGGCGAAACCGTACTACGTACTATGTACTACGTCTGGCGAAAAGCTTCCCAGGGGTGATCGCTGGGCCTACATCATCAGGGGCTCCACACAGACCACCAGTGCGAGCGTCCACCAATTTTCGGAGTGCCGCCCCAAGCCTCTGGCAACTTCTTCCTTAGTACCTAGTACCTAGTACCTAGTACCTAGTACGCAGTACGGACTTCAGTCCTTGCGGAAGAGTCCTCTGAAGAACCTCGCGATGGTGCCGGCCAGGCTCGACAGGAACAGGCTGAAGCCCTTGACCTCCTCGGCCTGTACCTCTGCGGCTTCCTCGGGGGTCTCGGCGGCAAGTTTCGCCTCGACGCAGCGGACGAACTCGCCGATGAGGCGGCTCGACATCTCCTTCACCAGCCCGGTGCGGCCGAACTGGGCAGCGGCGCCCGACAGGATGACGTCGGCCTCGACGTTGATGGTGGTACCGCCGGCCTCACCCGGCACCAGGCTGTAGGCCATCGCCACCTGGCCGACGCTCCCGCCGCTGCGGTCCGTGCCACGACCCTTGACCGACCCGGAGCGGGATGCCTCGTCGGAGGCGACGGTGGCCTCACCCTCGAACTTGGCGGTCATCGGGCCCAGCTTGGCCGACACCGAGCCGGCGTAGACGCCGTCGCCTTTGTCCTCTGTCAGCTCGGCGCCGGGAAGGCATCGGGCCAGCTCGGGGACGTCGGTGAACAGCGCCCACACCTGCTCGACGCTGCGACCGACCTCGACCGTCTCTTCGATCCTCACGGAAGCTCCCCTGTGTTCGGATCCGACCAGCTGAGCGTAGCCACCGGTCTCGAGCAGCGCGATGTCACACCGGCGGGCTCGCGGTATGCGTATGGAATGGAGGTCATCGGGTGATGAACCGGCATCGTGGCCCTGCTGCCCCGACCAGCCGCCCGTCGAGCGTCGCCAACGGGGCTTCGAGCATCTCGGCCAGCGCGACGTACCACGCGTCGTATGCCGTCACGTTCTGATGAACCTCCCACACGCGATCGACGAAAGGCTCGAAGGCGAAGAGGGCGACGCGCAGATCGCGAAGGTCGTCGAGCGCCAGGGTAGCGCTGTCGGGCGACACCGACCCGGCCAGGACGGCCCTCCGCAGGATGTTGGTAGCTTCGACCGGCATCAGATGCGGGGACGCCAGATCGTCGGTGCCTATCACCGACTCGGCCCAGACCCCGTCCGGGCCCCCGTCGATCAGCGCCGCCACCACCACGGACGCGTCGACGACGGTCGTCACCTGCGGTCGGCGTCCCTGTGGACGAGGATGTCCTCTGCCGCAAGTCTGGTGCCGGTGCGCCGCTTCCGGCCGCGGACCCGCTCCAGCCAGGCCTCCACGTCCGGGCGGCGGGCCAGCTCGATGAGCTCGCCACGCAGATACTCCTGCAGCGACCTTCCGCTTCCCGCGGCGCGTGCCGCCAGTTCGTCGCGCGTCGCCTCCGGTACGTCCCTTATCGTGATCGACACAGCCATGCAGCCATTATGCTGCTATTGCATGCAGGATGCAAGGAGCCTACGCAGTGCCGGGCTCGTCGCCGCGTTGGGCGTGGATGCGGCCGTCGGTGCCGCGCAGGGAGATGCCGGTGCCGGCGCCGTAGCGGACCCGGATCACCTCGGCGAGGATGGAGATCGCCGTCTCGGCGGGCTGCTCGGCGCCGATGTCGATGCCGATGGGGGCGTGGATTCGGGCGACCTCATCGTCGCTCCAGCCCACCGCCAGCAGGCGCTCCACCCGGCTGCGGTGGGTGCGGCGGCTCCCCAGAGCGCCGATGTAGCGCACCGGGGCTTGGCGCACCGCGGCGAGCACGGGATCCTCGAAACGCTGGTCGTGGCTGAGGAGCACGACATAGGTACGCCGGTCGAGGCCGATGTCGTCGATCACCTTCTGCGGCCAGGCCACCACCAGGTCGGCGACGTGGGGGAACCGCTCCGGAGTCGCCCAGGTGGCGCGGGCATCGGCGACGACCACCTTGAACCCCAGTTCGGGCGCCATGCGCGACAGCGGCTGGGCGACGTGGCCGGCTCCGAAGATCAGCATCACCGGCTGCGGGGCGACCGTCTCGATGAACACCGACCGGTCGCCGTAGTCCAGGGTACGGGACTGCTCGTGGTCCATGAGTTGCGCCGCATCGGAGAGCACGTCGGCGGCAAGGTCGTCGGGGAAGCTGCCGGCGACGACCCCCTCTACGGTGTCGATCACCGCCTTGGTTCCGGTCCCGGGACCGGCGACGATGGTGGCGACGGCACCGAGCCGCTCCTCCGCCACGAGGCTGGCCAGGGCGTCGAGAACGCTCACCACTTCTCGATGAACACCTGGATGGTGCCGCCGCAGGTGAGCCCCACCTCGAACGCCTCGTCGTCGGCGATCCCGTAGGTCACCAACCGTGGCTCCCCGCCCTCGAGGACGTCCTTGGCGTGGAGGGCCACGTCGTTCTCGACGCATCCCCCGCTCACCGAGCCTTCCATCTCGCCGTCGGAAGAGACCAGCAGCTTGGATCCCTCAGGCCGCGGCGCCGAGCCCACCACGCGCACCACGGTGGCGACGGCGACATCTTTCCCCTGGGACGACCAGCGGCGGTAAACGTCCAGATCGCTCGTCATCGCGGTGCAGACCCCCTTCTTGCCGGTACCGACTCTAGAAGACTCACCACGGAACGCAGGTCGGCCAGGCTGGCGGCGGGAAGGAAGTCGTCGACGTAGGGCAGCACGGTGCGCATGCCCCGGGTCTCGGGGGCGAACCCGGTGCGTCCCGCCAGCGGGTTAAGCCACACCACCCGGTGCATCGAGCGGGCGAAGCGGGCCATCTCGGTGTCGAGCAGCCCGGTGTCTCCGGTGTCCCAGCCGTCGGAGATCACCAGGCCCACCGCCCCGCCGGCGGTGACGCGGCGGCTCCAGTCCCGGTTGAACGCCTCCAGCACCTCGCCGATGCGGGTTCCGCCGGACCAGTCCGGCACCGTCGCCGCGACCTTGTGCAGCGCCGCCTCGGGCTGGCGGATGCGCAGCTCGCGGGTGATGCGGCTGAGCCGGGTGGAGAACACGAAGGCCTCCACCCGCCCCAGGCGACCCTGGGCGGCGTGGACGAAGTAGAGAAACATCTCGGTGTAGCGCTCCATGGAGCCGCTGACGTCGGCGACGACGACGAGGGGCCGGCGGCGGCGGCGGGGCCGCGACCAGGACAGCGGCATCAGGTCCCCGTGGGGACCGGACACGCCGCGCAGCGTGCGGCGCAGGTCGGGACGGTCGCCACGGCGGTTGGGGGCACGGCGCCGGGACATCGCCTCTGCCGGGTGCCACACCATGCGGTCGATCAGGCGGCGCACCTGGTCCTGCTCCTCCGGTGTGAGATCACCGAAGTCGCGGTCACCGAGCCGTTCGGCGTAGGACCCGCCCACGGTGTCGGCCAGGCGCTCCGCCAGGTCCTCGGTGGCGGGGCGGTCCGGAGCGAGGACCGGCACTTTGCCGTGCATGATCGGTGCGGGAGCGGAGTCCGGAGGAGGTGCGGGGAGCCCGATGTCGTCGGTACCCATGCGCCCGTAGCCGAAGAACATCTCGAACGCCTCATCGAAAGCGGGTTGCTGTGAGGGCCGGGCGATGACCAGGGAGCGGAAGCCGAGATAGAGGTCGGCGCGGTCGTCGAGGCCGAGGGCGTCGACGACGGCGGCCAGGTCGGCGGTCGTCGCCGGCCCCACCGGCAGCCCGCGGTGGCGCAGGTAGCGGACGAAGTGAACCAGGTTGGCGGGAAGGGCGGCGCCGGGCCCGGCGTCAGCTCGCCGCATCGAGCAGGTCGTCGAGCCCCAGGGCACGGACCCGGGCGATGTCCTCCTGGTACTTGAGGACGACGCCGAGGGTGTCGCCGACCACGGGAGCGGTGAGCTCGTGGGCCCCCAGGACCTGCAGCGCCGCCGCCCAGTCGAGGGTCTCGGCGACGCCGGGAGGCTTGAACAGGTCGAGGTCGCGCAGGCGCTGCATCGTGGCCGCCAGCTGCCGGGCCAGCCGCTCCGGGGCGTCGGGGGCCTTCTCCCTCAGGATGGCCAGCTCCCGTTCGAAGTCCGGGTAGTCGATCCAGTGGTAGATGCAGCGACGCTTCAGAGCGTCGTGGATCTCCCGGGTGCGGTTGGAGGTGATGACCACCACCGGCGGCACCTCGGCCCGCACCGTGGCCACCTCGGGGATGGTCACCTGGAAGTCGGAGAGCAGCTCGAGCAGGTAGGCCTCGAACTCCTCGTCGGCCCGGTCCAGCTCGTCGATGAGCAGCACGCTGCGGTGCCCGGCGGCGCCCCGTTCGATCGCCTGCAGCAGCGGGCGCGCCACCAGGTAGTCGCGGGACATGATGTCGTGGACATCCGGGTGGGAGCCGTCGCCGCGGGCCTCGATGAGGCGGATGGCGAGCATCTGCCGGGCATAGTCCCACTCGTAGAGCGCCTGCGCCACGTCGAGGCCCTCGTAGCACTGCAGCCGGATCAGATCCTCGCCGAGGATGGCGGCCAGCGTCTTGGCCACCTCGGTCTTGCCCACCCCTGCCTCTCCTTCGAGGAACAGCGGCCGCCCCAACTGGAGCGCCAGGTGCACCGCCACCACCAGCGACCGGTCGGCGACATAACGCTCCCCGGCCAGGGCCTTGGTGACCTCGTCGAGTGTCTGCGGAATCACCCGGCGATCCTACGGCACCAGGGGATTGCGCGTCGCCAGAGCCGGGAAGTAGGAGAAGTCCCGATCCGCAGTCCACAACTCCCTCACCCCGTGCTCGATGCAGAGCCCGGCGATGCGGGCGTCGTGCACCTTGGGACCGACCACGTGGTCCACAGCCGATCGGAGCACGGTCCAGTGCCGCCGGGTCTCACCGATCATCGTTAGCGACGGGGCTTCCATCAGGCTCTCGACGAATCCGCAGGCGTCGCGCATCGTGGCGGGCCGGCTCCAGAGCGGGCGCGTGACGGCGCCGAGGAACTCATGGACGCAGGGCCAGGGAAGCGCCCAGTCACCCAGCTTCCCCTCGATCAGTGGCGTCAGCACCTCTACTGCGCGGACATGGAGCGGCGCGTCCAGACGATGGGCATAGACCAGCAGGTTGGTGTCGACCGCGATCACGTCGGATCGTCGTAGGCGAGTTCATGCGGGGGACGGTCCGGCACCGGGTCACCTACCACTCCACTGAAGATCGGCTTCCACTCCCACTCGGAGCCAGCCGCTCCTGCTCTGATCTGGCTGCGCAACCCGCGCTCGACCAGCTCGCGCAATGTCAACCCGTGCCTCCGCGCGTAGTCGCGCGCTTGACGTGACAGCTCATCGGGAATCTCGATCGTCGTTTTCATACGGGTTACCGTATTCTGAGACCCGTACCCCTGTCAATCTCGTTCCAGTGACCTGTGACCATGCCCTGGAGCCCTGCGCAAACGGATCGGGCATCTGGTGACCCACTTGCCACGACGGTCACGCTTCCGGGTTGGTTAGACCGGTGACGATCTCGTCCACCTCGAAGCGGGTGGCGGCGATGCGGGTGCGGCACAACTCGATGAGCTGGGCGGCGCGGCGGACCTTCTGCGAAAGGACGTCGATGTCGACGTCGGGCGCCTCGATCTCGGCGAGGATCGCCTCCAGCTCGCTCATCGCTTCGGCGTAGCCGATCTCAGGCTCGGTCATCGCTCTCCATGGTGGCAGCTTCGACCACGCTCGTGATGCGCCCTCCGGCGGTTTCGGTCGTGATGGCGTCTCCGGGCGAGACGTCCAGTGGCGTCCGGACCAGCAGGCCCGAGGAGTCCCGGGTCAGCGTCCACCCGCGGGCGAGGGTCCGCACCGGGTCGACAGCGCGGACGACACCGTCGACGTGCGCCAGGCGCCGCTCGGCGTCGGCCAGCGCCCGCCGGCTCTCACGCTCGAGGCGCGCCGTGGCTTGCTCGTACCGGTCCGCCTCTCTCGCCCACCGCATCCCCAGGCCGCGCTGGAGCGTGTGTGCCGCCAGGTCGGCGCGCCTCACCGCTCCACCCAGCCTGCGGTGCGTGCTCCCGGAGAGGCGGTGTGCCGTCGACTCCACGAAAGTGCCGGCCCGCGCTAGGCCGCTGGTGGCCGCCGTTGTCACCCGGCGGGCAGCATGGTCGAGGCCGGTGACGAACGTCTCCACCTCGGCGACCAGTTCGGCGGCGCACGCCGTCGGCGTCTTCAGCGACCTGGCCGCCACCGCGTCCGCCACCGAGGTGTCGATCTCGTGACCGATGCCGGTCCACACCGGTACAGGGCAGGCGGCGATCGCCCGGGCCACCCGCTCGTCGTCGAAGGCGGCCAGGTCGGTGCGGGCCCCGCCACCGCGGACCACGGCGAGGAGGTCCAGCCCCCGCCCCGCCAACGCCTCCAGCGCGGCGACCACCGAAGCGGCGGCGTCGACACCCTGGACCCTGGCGTCGGCGACCGACACAGTGAACCCGAAGCCGGAGCGGCGCAACTCGTCGACGAAGTCGGCGTGGGCGGCGCTCCCCCGGCTGGTGACCACCCCCACCCGCAGCGGCACCAGGGGTGGCGCCAGGGAGGCGTTGGCGCCGAGCAGTCCCTCGGCATCGAGGCGCTGCATCAACTCCCTCCGGGCGGCCTCGAGCTGCCCCAGCGTGTAGGCGGGATCGATCCAGGTCATCTGGAGTTGCAGCTCGCCGCGCCCGGCGTAGAAGCCGACGCGACAACGGATGCGGATGCGGACCCCGTCGGTCATCCGCACCGCCCCGGAGCGGACCAGGAGGCGGTTGACCGCATCGCGGTCGGAGGCGAACAGGACGACGGGGAGCCTGGCGGCGACGGCGGAGCCGTCGGGCGTCGCGTCGACCAGCGAGAAGTAGACGTGACCGCTGCGGGCCCGGGCGAGGTCGCGTATCTCCCCGGCCACCCACACCTGGTCGGGGAAGGCACGGGCCATGGCCATGGAGATGACCTCGCCCAGCTCGGAAACGCTGAAAGTCGGCTCGGCGGTGAGCATGGTGCGACACTACCGGGACAGGCGCCGACGAATCGGGAGACACGGATGCTGGCCGCCCTGAGGCGGGCCCTGGTGGCGATGGTGGAGGCGCGGGGGACGGCGGCCTTCCTCGCCGCCTCGCTGGTGGTGGGGGTCCTCGTCGGCCTCGGCGCCGTGGTGCTGGTGGTCGCCATCGAGGCGGTCACCCGGGTGGCGGTGTCGCTGCGCCAGGCGCTGCCGTGGGGGCTGTGGGGCGTGCTGCTCACCATCCCGCTGGGCATCACCGCCTCGTGGCTCATCGACCGGCGATTCGGGCCCGGCATCGAGGGAGGCGGTGTCTCCGAAACCCTGGTGGGGATCTCGATGCGCGCCGGCTACCTGCCTACCCGCTCAATCGGGGCCAAGCTGGCCGCCACCGCGGCGACGCTGGGGGCTGGCGGCTCGGCCGGGCGCGAGGGCCCGATCGTGCAGATCGGGGCCGCCATCGGGTCGTCGTTCGCCCGCTACACCCGTTTCGGCGAGGACCAGATACGCAGCCTGGTCGCCGCCGGAGCCGGCGCCGGCATCGGTGCCGCCTTCAACGCCCCCATCGCCGGGATGCTGTTCGCCATGGAGGTGATCCTGGGCAACTTCGCCCTGCGCCACATCAACGCGGTCGTGGTCGCCTCCGTCGCCGCCTCGGTGACGGCACGCGAGTTGCTCGGCGAGGAGGCGATCCTCAGCTCGCCGTCGCACAGCTTGGGCCACCCCGCCGAGCTGGCGATCTACGTGGCGCTGGGCGTGCTCGCCGCCGGCGCCGGGCTCGCCTACGTCTGGGCCGCCGACCACATCGAACCACTGTCGCGGCGGCTGCGCGGCGTCCTGCGACCCCTCGCCGGCGGGTTGGTGGTGGCACTTCTGGTGATGGTCGAACCGACCGCGCTGGGAACCGGTCAGGCCTTCCTCTCGGCGGTGCTGCGCCTGGTCGACACCTCCTCGATCGCCTGGTACGCCTTCCTCGGCATCGCCGCCGTCAAGCTCCTCGCCGCCACCACCACCAACAACACCGGCGGGTCGGGTGGATCGATGATGCCCAGCCTGGTCATCGGGGGTTGCCTCGGCGCCGCACTCGCCCTGGCGGTGGCGCCGGTATGGGGGTTGTCGGACCTGAACATCGGCGCCTTCGCCGTGGTGGGGATGGCCGCCACGTTCGCCGCCACCGGGAAGGCACCGCTCACCTCGATCATCATCGTGTTCGAGATCACCGGCGACTACAACCTGGTGCTGCCCCTGATGCTGGCGTCGTCGCTGGCGACCTTCGTCTATGACCGGTTCCAGTCCGAGAGCGACTACACCCTCCCGCTGGTGCGCCGGGGCATCCACCTGCAGCGCACCGAAGACATCGACCTCCTCGACACCGTCCAGGTGGGTGAGGTGATGACGCCGCCGGGCACCGTCCTCGACCCGGCCAACCTGGCTCTCGAGGCCGCCGCCGCGCTGGAGGCGGAGCGTCACCACGGTGCCGCGGTGGTGCGTGACGGCCGGCTGGTGGGGATCGCCACCGCCACCGACCTGGCGGCGGCACGACAGGATCCGAGTCTCTCCGTCGGAGACGTGATGACCACTTCGGTGATCACCGTGGAACCGCGCATGGCGGTCTCGGCAGCCCTGGCACGCATGGCGTCACTCGGCATCGGACGCCTGCCTGTCGTCGCCGAGGGCAGCCGCGACCGGCTGGTGGGAATGTTCCGCCGTGAGAGCGTGGTCCACGCCTACCACGAAGCCCTCGCCGGGACGACCGACCGGGCGATGTACCGGGAGCGGCTGCGGGCACGCCGCCAGCCCGGCGCCGGCTTCTTCGAGCTGCCCATCCCGGCGCGGTCGCCGGTGCACGGCAAGGCGGTGCGGGAGGTGACGTGGCCGGAAGAGGTAACCCTGGTCTCGGTGCGGCGCGACGACCGCGTGATCATCCCCCAGGGCGACACGGTGCTGATGAGCGGTGACACCGTGACCGCCTTTGGCACCTCGGAAGCGCGGCTCGAAGTTGCGCACGTGCTCGAACATGGCGCGTAGACGGGAGGTACTTGGTACTTGGTACTTGGAGTCGCGAATACCAAGTACCAGGCACCAAGTACTAAGTACCTCCCAGAGCACGCAACTCGTCGAGTACCCGATCCACTTCCTCCACGCTGTTGTAATGCACGAAGCCGATGCGGACCAGCCCACCGTGATCGAGTGTCCCCAGCGAGCGCATCACCTCGAGGGCGTAGTAGTGGCCGTCCCAGGTGAAGATCCCGGCCGCCCCGAGGCGCTCGGCGACCTGCCGCGGGGTCATGCCCGCCACAGCCACCGCGAAGGTGGGGGTGCGCCCACCGGCCTCGCCGATCCCGTGGAGGGTGACGTGGTCGAGCCCGGCGATGCCGGCGAGGAACCGCTCCGAGAGGAGCCGCTCGTACCCGACGATGCCGGCCATCGCCGCCGAGATGCGGGAGCGGCGGGAGTCGCCCTCCCCCAGTGAGGCGATGTAGTCGACGGCGGCGGTGACTCCGGCGAGGCTCTCGAAACTCTGCGTGCCCGACTCCCACTTCCCCGGCGGATCGGCGGGCGCCGGGCGGATCTTCACCGCGTCCAGGGATGCCATCAGCTCCAGCCGGCCCCACAGGGCGCCGGTGTGAGGGCCGAAGAACTTGTACGCCGAGGCCGCCAGGAAGTCACAGCCGAGTGCGGCGACGTCGACGGGACCGTGTGGCGTGTAGTGCACCGCGTCCACGTAGCACAGCGCCCCGGCGTCGTGGGCTGCGGCGGCGATGGCGGCGACGTCGACCACGGTGCCGATGGCGTTGGAGGCGTGGGTGACGGCGACGAGCCGGGTGCGGTCGGTGACAGCGGCAGCGACGGCGTCGGGGACGAGCCGGCCGGTGGTGGTGTCGAAGTCGACCAGGCGTACCGTGGCGCCCGCCTCCCCGGCGGCCTGCATCCACGACGAGATGTTGGCGTCGTGGTCGAGCCGGGTGCACACCACCTCGTCGCCCGGGCCCCAGGTCCGCGCCAGCGCCCGGCCCAGCGCCAGGGTCAGCGACGTCATGTTCTGCCCGAAGGAGATCTCCCTCGGATCGGCGGCCCCGAACAGGTCGGCCACGGCGCTTCGCGCCGCCTCGACCACGGCGCCGGTCTCCTCGCTGGTGACGAACGGGCCACCGAGGTTGGAGCCACCCCGCCGCAGGAAGCCGGCGACGGCCTCGACGACGGTGTCGGGCACCTGGGTCCCGCCGGGACCGTCGGCATAGACCACGGGCCGGCCGTCGAGCATGCGGGACAGGGCGGGGAAGCGGGAGCGGATGGCGGTGATGTCGAACATGGCGGGCACGCTACCTCCCGTCTCCCCCGCTTGAGGGCGGATGTGCCGCTCCCGCTAGATTCCGGGCCATGACCACAACGCACGTCGTGCCGGTCGTGCTCTCTGGCGGCTCGGGGACCCGTTTGTGGCCCTCGTCGCGGAAGGAGTCGCCCAAGCAGCTCCTCCCGCTGGCCGGGAACCGCACCGTGCTCCACGACACATTGCGGCGGGTCAGCGGATTGGAGGGGCGCCGGCCGCCGCTGGTGGTGTGCAACGAGATCCAGGCCGAGGCCGTCGCCGTCGAGGTGGCGCTGGCCGGCGAGGGAGGCCGGCTCGTCATCGAGCCGGTGGGCCGCAACACCGCACCCGCCATCGCTGCCGCCGCCCTGGTGGTCGAAGATCGCGGCGACCTGTTGCTGGTGATGCCTGCCGACCATGTCATCGGAGACGTAGAGGCCTTCCTCGCCGCCGTCATCGCCGGCATGCAGCCCGCCGCCGGCGGGGCGTTGGTGACGTTCGGCGTCGTGCCCGCCTACGGGGCCACCGGCTACGGCTACATCGAGGTGGGGGAAGCAGCCGGCGGCGCCCACCGCATCGCAAGGTTCGTGGAGAAGCCGGATCAGGAGACCGCCGACGCCTTCGTCGCCGGCGGCACGCACCTGTGGAACAGCGGCATGTACCTGTTCCAGGCGAGCAGGTACCTCGGGGAGTTGGGCCGGCTCCACCCGGCCATGCTGGCGGCGTGCGAGAGCGCCGTCGACCGGGCCCGGATCGACGAGGCGGGCAACCTCCACCTCGACCCTGAGGCCTTCGCCGCAGCCCCGGCAGACTCGATCGACTACGCCGTCATGGAGCACACCGACGCCGGGATCGTGGTGCCGCTCGACGCCGCCTGGACCGACCTCGGTTCCTGGGCCTCCGTCAACGACATCGCCCCTGCCGACGAGGCCGGCAACACCGTCGTCGGCGACGTGGTCACCCTCGACACCAGCAACTCGTACCTGCGCAGCGAGCATGGCCTGCTGGCGGTGATCGGCGTCGACGGCATCGCCGCCATCACCACGCCCGACGCCACCCTGATCACCTCGCTCGACCGCACCGAGGAGGTCAAGCCGCTGGTGGAAGGACTCGTCACCGAAGGGCGGGCCGAGGTCGACATGGCCACCTCTCAGCACCACCTGTGGGGCCGGGTGACGGTGGTGGTACGCCACGGCGACGCCACGGTCGAGACGGTGACGGTGCGGCCCGGCCATCAGGTCGCGGTCTGGCCGGGTCACTGGGTCGTGCTCGACGGGTCCGCCTCCGACGGCGGGCGCCGGCTGGGCCCGGGCGGTTCGCTGGATGTCGCCGACGGGGATTCCATCCGGCTCGCCAATGCGGGCGGCGGCGACCTGATCATGCTGGCGGTGCGCCTCCCGGAGGACGGGGTGCCGTGACGGAGGTGGTGTTCCTCGCCGCCGGCGTCGTCCTCGGCTGGCTGCTGGGTCGCCGCACCAGCCAGCCTCCGCGTTCCCCGGGCACACCGAACGGGAACACCGAGGGCAGGCGCCTCACCCGGAAGCAGCAGCAGATTGTGGCCATGCTGCCACCCGACCCCACCCCCAAGACGCTCGAGCAGCTCCTCGCCGAGGAGGTCGAGGAGACCGGCGTCGACCGCATCACCGGCGCCGGCGGTATCCCTTTGCCGGTGCGGCTCAAGGTCTACCACCGGGACCGGCCCGGCCTCGGTGAGTGCGACGAGTCCCACCTCAGGTTCACCCTCACCGCCCACACCGACCCCTCGGAAGCCACCGTCGAGACCACCCATCTCGTCTGCGACGCCACCCGGCCATAGAGCCCGGAGACGGGTGGCCACGGGCCCGTGCGGGGAAGAAAGAAATCATGGAACCCGGAGTGGGGGTGGTGCGTCTCGCTTATGAGACAAGGGACCAATTCCCGAGCCTCATCCTCCCCTTCCGGGAATCGGCCCCTCGCAAGAGGGGCCTTTTCCTTTGGTGGGTACTACGTATCAGGTACAGGCTTCGGGAGGGCCCGAAGCGCTGGTGAGGCGGGTGGTGACTTCGATCAGTGTGGCGATCTCTTCGTCGTCGAGGTGGGCGGCGAAATGTTCCTGGATGCCCCGGCGGTGGATGGGGGCGCTGCGGCGGAACACGTCCCTGCCCTCCCCTGTCATCTCGACGTAGGTGCCACGGCGATCACCGGGGCTCTGCGACCGGCCCACCAGGCCGGCCCTCTCCATGCGGTCCACCAGTCGGGTGGCGGCGCTGCGGCTGAGGAGGCGCCGCTCCGCCAGCGCGTGCATGCGGAGCCGCCCGTCGGGTGTCGACCCCAGGATCAACAGCACCTCGTACCAGGTGAGCGGTATGCCCACCTCTTCCAGCAGTTCCTGCTCCAGGCGCCCCACCAACGAGGCGTGAGCGGCGAGCAACCCCCGCCAGGCCTCCACGGCGGGCGTCGTCCGGGTGGCGATGCGCTGTGTCGACGACGTCACCTTCCTGAGACTAGATCAGGCAACCGGCAATCATCGCCGCGACAGGCTCCATCTACACTCGCCGGACGCGACCAGGAGATCTACGTTGCCAGCGAGCGACTTCTTCCTCGGCGGCTTGCTCGACGAGGCAGGCGAGCGCACCGGGGCCAACGTGGCGTACGACGGGTCCCACCTCACCACCCACGGAGTCATCGTCGGGATGACCGGGTCGGGAAAGACCGGCCTGGGGATCATCTACCTCGAGGAGGCGCTGCGCTCCGGGATCCCCACGCTCGTCATCGACCCCAAGGGGGACATGACCAACCTGTTGCTCACCTTCCCCGAACTGGCACCCGCCGACTTCGAGCCGTGGCTGGACCCGGCCGAAGTGACATCCTCGGGCAACTCGGCGCAGGACCTGGCGGCGGAGAAGGCGGACCTGTGGCGCAACGGGCTCGCGTCGTGGGGCCTCGGCGGCGCCGACATCCGGGCACTCAAGGAGGGCGCCGGGTTCACCATCTACACACCCGGCTCCCGCGCCGGGGTCCCGGTCAACATCGTCGGCTCCCTGGCCAACCCTGGACTCGACTGGGACAGCGAGGCCGAGACGCTCCGTGAGGAGATCCAGGGCTTCGCCTCCGGCCTGCTCGGCCTCATCGGCGTCGACGCCGACCCGGTGTCGTCCCGGGAGCACATCCTCATCGCCAACCTGGTGGAGCACGCCTGGCGCCAGGGCAACGACCTCGACCTGGCCGCGCTGCTCGGACAGATCCAATCCCCGCCGCTACGCAAGATGGGAGTATTCGACGTCGACACCTTCTTTCCCGTGAAGGACCGGACCGCCCTGGCCATGAAGCTCAACGGCCTGCTGGCGTCGGCGTCGTTCGCCGAGTGGGTCTCGGGAGAGCCGCTCGACATCGGAGCGATGCTGCGCGGCCCCGGCGGTGCGCCCCGAGCGGCGATCGTCTACCTGGCGCACCTCTCCGACGAGGAGCGGCAGTTCATCGTGACCCTGCTGCTGTCCAAGGTCATCACCTGGATGAGGCGCCAGTCGGGCACCGGGGACCTGCGGGCGCTGATCTACATGGACGAGGTGTTCGGCTTCGTCCCACCCACCGCCAACCCGCCGGCGAAACTCCCCATCCTCACCATCATGAAGCAGGGCCGGGCCTTCGGCGTGGGCATGCTGCTGTCCACCCAGAACCCGGTCGACCTCGACTACAAGTCCATGTCCAACGCCGGCACCTGGTGCATCGGCCGCCTGCAGACCGAGCGGGACAAGGCGCGCATCCTCGAAGCCCTGCAGTCGGCTTCGGGCGACGCCGACATGTCCGCCCTCGACTCCACCATCAGCGGGCTCGGCAAGCGCCAGTTCGTGCTCCACGACACGTCCGAGCCGGCACCGACGCTGTTCACCACCCGCTGGGCCATGTCCTACCTGGCAGGCCCGCTGACCCGCGCCCAACTCGCCTCCCTCAAGCCTGGAGGGGAGCCCGCAACTCCCCCCGCCGAGGTGGCCGCACCGGCTACCACAGCCCCGGAGGATGCGGCGACCACGGCAACGGCGCAGCCGGCGCCCGCCCTCGGCGACGACGAGACCCCGGTGATGCCGGCCGTCGCCCCGGGCGTCCCGGTGCGGTGGCTGCACCCGGCAGCGCCGTGGGGCGCCGATGCCGGGGCCACGCCCGGAGCCGCATCGCTGACACCGGCCTTGGCGGCCCGGGTCAACCTGCTCTACGACGACACTTCCGCCGGGCTGGCCCACACCGAGGAGTGGGAAGCGATCATCCCCGTCGGCGATAGCGGCGCCGATCTCGCCGGCATGGTCAACGTCGACTACGACGACCGCGACTTCGTCGACGCCGTCCCGGAGGCGGCCGCCTACCGCATCGTCGGCGCCCGCCTCGACGAGAAGAGCTTCTTCACCGGCGCCCAGCAGGACCTGGTGGACCACCTCTACCGCAACCTCGCCCTCACGCTGCAGCGCAACACCGCCCTCAAGTTGTGGTCCCGTCCCGGCGAGTCCCCCGAAGAGTTCCGTACCCGCTGCGACGCCGCCGCCCAGGACAAGGCCGACGCCGAGACCGCCAAGCTGCGCGACCGGTACACCACCAGGATCAACGCCGCCCGCAAACGGTTCGAGACTGCAGACCGGCGGGTCTCCGAACTGGAGGTGGACGTGTCCGGCTCGCAGAGCAACGAGCTGCTCAGCGGCGCCGAGGCTCTCCTCGACATCTTCACCGGGAAGCGCAGCACCAGATCCGCCACCGGCACGCTGCGCCGCCGCCGGCAGACCGCCTCCAAGCAGCAGCGCCTCGAGTCCGCCAAGGACAAGGCCATGTCGGAATGGGAGGAGATGGCCGAGCTGGAAGCGGAACTCACTGCCGAACTGGAGGAGATCAACGACCGCTGGGAAGCCCTCATCGACGAGACCGAGCAGGTCGACATCCGGTTGGAGAAGAACGACATCGCAGTGACGGGGCTGGTTCTTCTCTGGCTTCCGGTTGCCTGAAAG
>CAZOGW010000001.1:40984-56908 GCA_964579415.1 uncultured Acidimicrobiaceae bacterium
TACGTGCTTTGCGCCATTGCCCACATGAGGTCGCGGACTCCGACTACTCCGAGCAGCTCGCCGTCGCCGGTGACGGGGAGGTGGCGGTAGCCGGTTTCCAGGAGCCAGGCGAGGGCGTCGTACACCGATGTGTCCGGCGAGAAGGTGTCCGGGCCTTCGGTCATCCACTCGCTGACGACATCCCCTTCCACGTCGGCGCCGCCGGCCACGGCCCGGGCCAGGTCATGCTCGGTGAACAGGCCTACCAGAGAGCGGTCGGAGATGACGGCAAGGGCGTCCACACCGTGCGACACCATCCATTCGGCCGCCTCGGCCAAGGTGGCCTCAGGCCCGGTCACCTCGGCGCTGCCGCTCACCAGTGAAGCCAGTTGCATGACCCTGACCCTACACGTTCCGGTGACGGCGTCCAGGGCCATAAGGCGGTGGTCACGGCAGCGTGACGGTGATCCGGGCGCCACCACCGGGAGGGTTGGCAGCGGTGACAGTGCCGCCGTGGGCGGTGACGATCGCCTCGACGATGGCAAGGCCGAGGCCGCTGCCTCCGGAGCGGCGCCACCGGGAGGAGTCGGCGCGGTAGAAGCGGTCGAAGACGTGAGGCAGGGCGTCGGGGCGGATGCCGGGGCCGTCGTCGGTGACGTCGATGCGGGCGCCGCTCCCGCCGGCGGTCATCAGATCGATCTCCACCGCGGTTCCCGGCGGGGTATGGACCCTGACGTTGGAGAGCAGGTTGGCCACCACCTGATGAAGGCGCTCGGGGTCGGCACGCACCACCAGCCCGGACGCCGGCGCGTGCACGGTGACCGGCCGGGACGGGTCGGCTACACGGTGATCGGCGGCGGCATTCTCGGCGAGGGCGACCACGTCGACGTCCTCGTACCGCAGCGGTTGACTCTGGCCGAGCCGCGCCAGGGTGAGCAGATCCTGGACCAGGCTGGCCATGCGGGCGCTCTCGCTCTCGATCCTGCCCCATGCCTTCTCGTCGTCCTCCGGCGCCGCCAGACCGCCCTGGCGGTGCAACTCGGCATAGCCGGAGATGGTGGCGAGAGGCGTACGCAGCTCGTGGGAGGCATCGGCGACGAACTGGCGCAGCCGCTGCTGACCTTGCCGCTCGGTCTCCACCGATTCCTCGATGTGGATCAGCATCTGGTTGAGGGCGCCCCCGAGCCGACCCAGCTCGGTGCCGGCGCCGGTGTCGGGCACCCGCCGGCCCAGGTCGCCGCCTGCGATGGCGGTGGCGGTGTCGACCATCTCGTCCACGGGCCGCATCGCACGCCGCACCGACCACCAGGTGGCGGCGGCGCCGAGGAGGAGAACGGCCCCGCCCGCCACCAGGAGCACCCGGGCCAGCGCCGCCCTAGCGCTGGCGACCTCGCCCAGCGGTACGGCCCGCACCAGCACCGACCCGTCGTCGAGGGTGACGGCCAGGGCGCGGTAGTCGAGGCCGCCCCCGGCGGCGTCGACGATGCCTACGCCGCCGGCGATGCCGGTCACGTCGGGGAGCGGGTCGGGGGTGTCGGCGAACCCGGAGGGCCGCGACCAGACGACGGCGCCGTCGGGACCGACGAGGACCTCGGCTACGGGCCTCAGGAACAACCCGCCGTCGCCCGGTCCGGGCCCGTGCCCGGGGCCGCCGGGACCGGGGCCGCGAGCGAAGCCGAGGAGGGACTGGTCGGCCTGGTCGACCAGGATGGCGGTGACCGACTGTGAGGCCACCAGGCCGATGGCGGCGATCGCCACCAGCAGCAGGACCGTGAAGGACACCACCAGGGTGGTGCGCAGGGTCACGGCGGTGTGGCGCCGCGGACGACGTACCCGACGCCGCGGACGGTCTGGATCAGCGAGCCGTCGTGGTCCCCCAGCTTGCGTCGCAGGTAGGAGATGTACGTCTCGACTACGCCGTAGCGGCCGTCGAAGTCGTACTCCCAGACGTTGTCCACGATCTGGCCCTTCGACATGACCCGGCCCCGGTTGAGGAGCAGGAACCTCAGCAGGCGGAACTCGGTGGGGGACAGCTCCACCGCCTCACCGTTGCGCGTCACCTGGTGGGCGTCCTCGTCGAGGACCACGTCACCTACGGTGATGCGGGGCGAGGGCGAGTCGCGGCGGGAGCGGCGCAGCAGGGCCTCGATGCGCAGGCCCAGCTCTTCGAGGCTGAATGGCTTGGTGAGGTAGTCGTCGCCGCCCTGCCGGAAGCCGGTGCGGAGGTCGTCGATGTCGTCACGGGCGGTGAGGAAGATCACCGGTGTCTGGATGCCGTCGCGGCGGATGCGGCGGCACACCTCGAAACCGTCCAGCTCAGGCATGTTGACATCGAGCACGATGAGGTCGGGGGGATCGGCCTTGATGTGGCGCAGGGCGTCAAAGCCATTCGCCTCCGTCTGCGCCCGGTAGCCGGCGAAGCGGAGGGCGCTGGCGACGAGGTCGGCCAGTCCCTCCTCGTCGTCGACGACCAGGATCGAGGCGCCTTCGGTGTCTTCGGTCGACATACACGTCAGCGTAAGCCCTCGCCCTGGGAGTTCCCTGTGAGCTTCATGCCAGGTCGATGCGAGCCGGTGCGGGACGGGATGAACGCCGGCGTCTCCCGCATGGCATGCCCCGCTCGTCACGGCCCGGAGAGCAAAGCGAGGCGGCCCGGTGATCCCGGGCCGCCTCGCCGCCTGCCGGTGCCGCCGGTGCGGTTGTCAGATGCGGTTGGAGGACTCCTCTCCGGTGTCGCCGTCACCGGCATCGCCTCTGTCACCGCGGTCGTCACAGCCGGGAGCACCGGAGCGGCCACCCCGCCGACCGCGATCCCCGGTCCCGTCATCCGTCCCGGTCGTGTCGTCGTCGCCCGGTGTGGGCGTGGTCTGGTCGGGCGCCTCGGTGGTGCCCTCCTCGACCTGGGTGGTGGTGTCCTGGGCGGACGCCTCCGGGACCGTGGTGAGGATGGCGGCGGCGCTCAGAGCGAGGGCGAGTGCCCCACCCACCGCCCATGCCATCAGTGGCTTCTTCGTCGTGGTCTCAGGCATCGGGCCTCCTCGGTTCGGTGTGCCTTGCCGGGGACACGATGGGGCAGGCACCTGGCAACCGGCTCAGAATGCCCGCACAACTCGCTCCGAACCTCAGCGGGCCAACCAGATCTGCACCTCGACGACGCCGTGGTCCTCTACGGCGAGCACCACCGGTGCGCTGGGGACGCTGACGTCGTAGTCGGCGAAGACGATGTCGGTCGATCCGACCACGAGGATCATGTCCTCGACGATCTGCGCCTCGAGCGGGATGGTCACCGGGTTGGTGACGCCGTTGATGGTGAGGACGCCGGTCACGGTCACTTCCACCGGATCTCCCGAGGCGGCTCCCTCACCCAGCTCCACCGGGGCGGCGAGCACGAAGGTGGCCTCGGGGTTGGTCCCGGTGCCGAGAGCCTGCTGAATGGGCCGCTCCCGCCGCTCCTCGTTGCTGTCGATGGCGGTCATGTCGACGGTGAGCTCGGCAGCAGTGAGCGTGGTGCCCTCGATGGTGACGCTGCCGGTGACGCCGGGGGTGCGGCCCACCGCCACGGTGGAGCCGATGCCACGCAGCTCCTCGTCGATGCGGAAGCCGGCGAAAGTGGCCGTGGTCCCGTCCTCGACGGTGAACTCGCCGATGCCGGGATCGACGGTCCAGGTGCCCTCGATGCCCGCCGCGGTGTCTCCGCCGCCGGCCGTGGAGTCGGTGGCGCCGTCGGGGGGCGCCGCCGCGGTGGTCTCCGCCCCGCCGACCACTGAGGATATGGTCGCCCCCAAGTCGGCTTCCTCAGGTGCGTCCCCGCCGAGGAACCAGAGGGCTCCCCAAACGGCGGCGCCGCCGAGCAGGACGGCGCCGGCGGCGACCCACCGCCAGCGCCGCGGCGGTTCGGGGGAACTCGTGTCGTTGGTCATGGGTGTTTCCTTTCGGGTCTGTAGTGGCCAACCCGCGGCACCACGCCGGGACCGGCTCGGACAGGGTCTGGAGTGGCTGGGTCAGCCCACCGGTTGGCGCAGCGTCTGCAGCACCCGGTTCCAGCGGTTGGCGGGCAGATCGGGATGGAGCATTGCCATGCCCACTCCGTACTTGCTCAGCGGGACGGGACGGTGTCCCGCCTGCCACAGCAGGCGGTCCGCCGGCCCGGTACCGCCGGGCGATTTGGTCTCCACCACGACGAGGCCGGGCAACCCGGCGGTATGCCCGCCAGGCGACTCCCACATCACGTCACAGTCGATGGTGACGCGGTGGCCCATCTCGCGGTCGAGCAAAGTCGCCCGCAGGTAGGTGACAACCAGGGCGGGCGCCAGGCTTTCAACCGGGACCAGGCCGCCCAACGCCTCCTCCACGAAACGGTATGCCGCCGGGTAGACGAGCCGCGGGTTCCCGCCGGGAACGGGCAGCCGGGACTTGACCGTCTCCCCTCGCCCGCCGCGGACCTTGACCTCGACGGTGGCGGTGGCGCTGTCGAGGTAGCTGCGGGTGCGCACTTTGGCCCGCCGCCGCCTGCGGTGCGCCGCGGCGCGGAAGCAGTCCAGGCCCGGGGTGTCGTAGTAGACGGAGCGGTAGCGGAAGCGGCGCCGGCCCTCGATCTCGAGGACCGCCACCTGCTCGGAGAGGCCGGCGAGAAGCGCGGTGGCGCCCGCCGGGCCGACGACGTACTTGCGGTCGTTGCGGGTGTCGAGGGCGGCGATGCGCTCGATCTCGTCGAGGCCGACCACCGCCATCCGCTCCAGGATGGCGTCGGCGGGGTCGCTCACCAGCGCCTAACCCCCGGGGAGGAGGCGAGGTCGGCGGCGGTGACGCCGACCTCGCCCCGGGGAACGGAGCGGAGGCGGTAGCGAACATCGACGACGGTCTGGTCGCGGACCAGGTCGGTCTGGACCGACGAGATCCGCTTCACCTCGGCGCCCAGCAGTGCCTCGATCCGGGCCGTAAGCACTGCCTCGTCGGTGTAGGCGGCGTCCAGGGTGAGGATCTGCTGGCGGTATCCCTGCAGCAGCGCCGGGTGGTCGACGACCCAGGCGACGGCCACCATCGCCGCCGCCAGCGCCGGCGCCAGCCAGGAGGGCGAGGGTCGCACCCCGGCGACCAGGCCGATGGCGAGTGCGGTGAGGTAGTAGGCCACCTCCTCCTGGGTCAGCTCCCAGGAGCGGAGACGGATGATGGAGAGCACGCCGAAGATGCCGAGACCGAGACCGAGACCGAGCGTCGCCGAGGACATGGCGATCGCCACCGAGAGCACCCCGATGTTGAGCAGGGTGTAGGCCAGCAACATGTCGCGGCGCCGGTGACGGCGGAAGTAGACGCCGAAGACGAGAGCGGCGATGGCGATGACGTCGACGACGACGGCCTGGACGATGGTCATAGGGGTGCTCCGTTTCCGGGTCTGCTACCGGACGCCGCCATCTCACCGCGCCACCATGAGGCGCAGGTGGGAGGAACCTTCAAGAATCCTGTGAATCCCGGCCGGGGCCGCTGCCAGCGACTTGCCAGGGTCGGCGCAGCGCCGTCCCAGCACGGGGTGGTCCTATGCCGGGATGAAAATCATCGAATCGACGGAGCAGACCCTGTTCCCCCGTACCTCCACCTCATCCCGTCCCCTCCGGGGCATGGCCGCCGCCCTCGCTCTCACCATCGCCGTAGCGGCGTGCGGAGGTGACAGCCTCGACGCCACCGAGACCACCGAAACCGGCTCGAACGAGGTGCCCGCCACCTCCGCAGCCGAAACCACCGGGGCGGCTTCGTCACTCTTCGACAGCAGCCAGGTCCACGACATCTCCATCAGCTACGACCAGGCCGAGTACGAGGCGATGATCGAGACCTACGCCGACACCGGTGACAAAGACTGGATCACGGGAACCGTCACCATCGACGGCACCGAGCTCACCGAGGTGGGCCTGCGTCTCAAGGGCAACTCCTCGCTACGCGGCCTTGGCGGAGGCGAGGGCCGGGAAGGCGGGTTCGGCGGCGGGCCCGGAGGTTCGGTGTCGGCCGAGGAGCCCGAGTCGCTTCCCTGGCTGGTGCGCCTCGACAAGTTGGTCGACGGGCAGCAGTACGAGGGTTACACCTCTTTCGTAGTCCGCTCCAACACCAGCTCCACTTCGCTCAACGAGGCGGTCGCTCTCGAGCTCCTCGATGCCGCCGGCCTCGCCACCCAGGACGCCACGCCGGTGCGGTTCAGCGTCAATGACGGGGAGCCGGTGCTGCGCCTCGTCATCGAGAACCCCGACGACACCTGGGAGGACGCCAACTTCTCCGGCGACGGTGTGCTCTACAAGGCCGAGGCGAGTGGCGACTACACCTACCGGGGGGAGGATCCCGAATCATATGTGGACGTCTTCGACCAGGAGACCGGCGCGGTCGAGGACCTGTCACCACTGATCGGCTTGCTCGACTTCGTCAACAACAGCGACGACGCCACCTTCGCCGCCGAGCTGGGTGAGCACCTCGACGTCGACGCCTTCGCCACCTATCTGGCCGTGCAGGAGCTCATCGACAACGGCGACGACATCGACGGCCCCGGCAACAACTCCTACCTCCGCTACGACGCCGACGCGGACCTCTTCACGGTGGTGGCATGGGACCACAACCTCGCCTTCGGCGGCTTCGGCGGGTCAGGCTTTCCCAGTGGCGACGGCGGCTTCCCCGGGGGCGGCGGTCGCGACGGCGAGCCTCCGCCGGGAGGGATGCCACCCGGCGGGGAGCCGCCCGCCGGTTGGGAGCCACCCTCCGACTTCCAACCCCCGACCGGCGACGGGGAGACCCCCACCGGCGACTGGCAGCCCCCCGAGGGCTTCCAGGACGGCGGCGGGCGGGGCCGGAGGGGACGCTCCAACCCTCTGGTGGAGCGGTTCATGGCCGACACCGACTTCGCCGCCCTCTACGAGGCAAAGCTGGCCGAGTTGAGCGAGCAGCTCTATGAGAGTGGCACCGCCGCCGAGATCCTGCAGCGGTGGAGCAGCGTCCTCACCACCCACGCCTCCGACCTCGTCGACGCCGCCACGGTGGAACAGGAAGCCGCCGCCATCGCCGAGCACTTCGCCACATAGTGCTTCGACCGACAACCTGACATGACTTCGGGTCGCCGCGGAGCGGGGAAACGCCTCGGTACTTTGGTACGGGTACTGCCTAGAGCAGATCCTGCTCGCGGATGCCGAAGGAGGGGTGGCGCAGGCGGCACAGCGCCAGCTTCTCGAGCTGGCGGATGCGCTCGCGGGTGAGGTTGAACTCCTCGCCGATCTCCTCCAGGGTGCGGGGCACCCCGTCGTAGAAGCCGTAGCGCAGCGCCAGGATGCGGCCCTCCCGATCGGGGAGGCGCTCGATGGAGCGGCGCAGCGAGTTGGCGATGTCGAGCTCTTCGGTGACGCGCACCGGGTCGACGGCGTCCTCGTCCTCGATGAAGTCGCCGAGCTGGGCGCCATCCTCACCGACGGGCTGCTCCAGCGAGACGGTGTCGGCGACACCGAGCGCCAGCTCGACCTTGTCGACGTTGACGCCGGCCTCCTCGGCGATCTCTTCGGGGCGCGGCTCCCGACCCAGCTCGGCCTTGAGGCTTGCCTGGGCGGCGCGCACCGCGGCCAGGGTGTCGTGGAGGTGCACCGGGATACGGACGGTGCGGGACTTGTCGGCGATGGCGCGGGTGATGGCCTGGCGGATCCACCAGGTGGCATAGGTGGAGAACTTGAAGCCCTTGCGCCAGTCGAACTTCTCCACGGCGCGGATGAGGCCGAGGTTCCCCTCCTGGATCAGGTCGAGGAAATCGATGCCGGAGGTGTTGGCGTAGCGGCGGGCGTTGGCCACGACGAGGCGCAGGTTGGCGGTGAGGAAGGCGTCCTTGGCCTCACGGCCCTGCCGTACCCGACGGCGGAGGACCATTTCCTCGGACTTGCCCTTGAAGTTGCCGGCCTCCAGCTTCTCGGCTGCGGACTGGCCCGACTCGATCTTCTGGGCGTAGTCGACTTCCTTCTCAGCGGTGAGCAGCTCGTATTCGCCGATGGCGGTGAGGTACTGGCTGACGAGATCGGTGGTGAGCCGGCCGCGCTCGTCGGTCAGCTTGTTGCGATCCTTCTCTCGTCGCGAGCGTGTCAGGGTGTCACGCTCGATACGCTCCTTCGCCTCCTGGCGCTCACGTAGGGCGCGGTCAAGCGTCTTGTCACGCGTCTTGCTACTCGTTGCCATCTAGCGCGGTCCTCCAAAGACTGGCGGGTTGGAACCAGGTCATAAGTCGCCGGTCGGGGGAGATGGGCTCGTGAATCGGCGCACAAGAACCGGCACGCCTCAATATCACACAGATCGACGCGGTTGTGAACCCAATTTCTCCACAGAGTGACGTTTCCGGTTCGATCACAGACCGTCCCCCGACGGATCGGCTCGACCCGACTGACAGTACAACCCCGGTACCGTGCTGACTATGCCCAATCGCCTGGGAAATGCGTCCAGCCCGTACCTGCGCCAGCACGCCGGCAACCCGGTGGACTGGTGGGAGTGGGGTGACGAGGCGTTCGCCGAGGCCGCCGCCACGGATCGCCCCATCCTGCTGTCGGTGGGTTACGCCACCTGCCACTGGTGCCACGTGATGGCGCACGAGTCGTTCGAGGACCCCGACACCGCACGCGTCATGAACGACCTGTTCGTCAGCGTCAAGGTGGACCGTGAGGAGCGGCCCGACGTCGACCGCATCTACATGGAGGCGGTACAGGCCATGTCGGGCCATGGAGGCTGGCCGATGACCGTCTTCCTCGCCCCCACCGGGGAGCCGTTCTTCGCCGGAACCTACTTCCCCGGGGAACGGCGCGGCGACCACCCCTCGTTCCGGGATGTGATGGCGGCGGTGGACGACGCCTGGCGCACCAGACGAGACGCCGTGGTCGAGCAGGCCGGTCGCCTGACGGCGGCGGTCCGCGCTCGCATCCCTCCCGGCGAGTCGGTCCCCGGTGCCGGCGCCGTGGACGGCGCGGTCGCCGCCCTGTACGGCCGCTTCGACGCGGTCAACGGCGGGTTCGGGGGCGCCCCCAAGTTCCCTCAGGCTCCCGACCTGGAACTGCTGCTGCGGGTGACCGCCCTCGGCATCGACCCGGGCGGCACCGCGGAGCCGATGCTGCGGCTGACCCTCGATCGGATGGCGGCCGGGGGCATCTACGACCACCTCGGCGGCGGGTTCAGCCGGTACTCGGTGGATGCCGGATGGCGGGTACCCCACTTCGAGAAGATGCTCTATGACAACGCCCTGCTGAGCCGGATCTACCTGCGCGCCTGGCAGGTCACCGGGGAGGCCCGGTACCGATCGGTCGCCACCGAGACCCTCGACTACATGTTGAGGTGGCTCGCCGACCCCGGCGGAGGCCTCTACTCGGGGGAGGACGCCGATTCCGAGGGGGTGGAGGGCAAGTTCTACGTCTGGGAATGGGAGGACCTTGCCGCCGCCGCCGGCGACGAGTTACCACTGGCTGCCGCCGCCTTCGGGGCTACGCCGGACGGCGGCTTCGAGGGGACCAACGTGCTCCAGCGCGCCCAGTCCATCGAGGGGGTGGCCGCCCGGCTCCACATCACCCCCGAGGCGGCCCGCGGCCGTCTCGGCGCCCTGCGCCGCCGCCTCCTCGCCCACCGGGAGATGCGGGAACGGCCCTCGCTCGACGACAAGGTGGTCACCGCGTGGAACGGGCTGGCGCTCCGCAGCCTCGCCGAGGCGGGACGGATACTCGGAGATCCCCGCTACCGGGAGGGTGCGCGGCGACTGGCGGGATTCCTCGTCGGCGAGGTACTCGCCGGTGGGCGGCTGGCGCGGACCTGGCGGCAGGGCCGGCGCGGTCCGGACGGCTACTGCGATGACTATGCCGCCACCGCGGTGGGGCTGCTCACCCTGTACGCCGCCACCGGCGAGACCGGATGGTTCTCCCACGCCCGTGACCTGGTGGATACCGCCGCCGCCCTGTTCGGCGACCCCGACGGCGGCTTCTACTCCACCGCCGAGGGGACGCCCCACCTCATCTCCCGGCCCCGCAGCCTGTACGACAACCCGACCCCGTCGGACAACACCCTCATGGCCGAGGCGCTCCAGATGCTGCTGGCCTACACCGGCGACGAACGCTGGGGCCGGCTCCTCGAGGGCACCTATCGCGCCGCCGGACGTCTCATCGAGCTTCACCCCACCGCCGTCGGGGGCATGGTCGGCGTCCTCGCCGCCGGGCTCGACGGGCCTGACGAGGTGGCCGTGGTGGGCGACCCCGAGCTGCGCCGGGACCTGGAGGACGTGGTGTGGGAGACATTCCGGCCCGGCTGCGTCGTCGCCGCCGGCACCGGTCCGGACGGGGTCGTACCACTCCTCGACAACCGCCACGACACGCCGCCCGCCCCGCTGGCGTACGTCTGCCGCGGCTTCGTGTGCAACCTCCCGGTTCCCGACCCCGACGCCCTGAGGGCTTCTCTGACGCCGGGCTCAACCCGAAATGACGGGCTGCTGACCAGGTAAACGTAAGCTGTCCGGGTTCACATGGACCCGTCATCGACCATCTGCATCTATTGCGGGGCCGACCGCCCACTGGACCAGGACACCTGCCCCAACTGCAAACGCGGCTGGCTGGACAACCACATCGTCCAGCCGGCGGCAGAGTCCCCGGCGTCGCCCGAGCCGGTCCCGGCACCCCCGCCGGGATGGTTCCGCGCGCCCGAGGCCGCCAGCGACGCTGCCCCATCGGAGGCTGGGCCCAAGGGGGCTGAACCGCATGAAGCCGCGCTGCAAGAGGCTGAACCGGACCGGGCTGAACCTGAGGATGCTGAACCTGAGGAACCCGAGGAGGAAGCCGCCGCCGGTGAGTCGCCCGGGGATGCCGAGGAAGCAGGCGACGCCACCGCGGTGATGGCTGCAGTGGTTGCCGGAGGCGGGGACGAGCCGGCCCCCGGCGAGCCGGATCCGGTGGAACAAGGCGCCGTCGCCGACGAGCACGAAGGCGGACCGACCGGTGTGGCCGATGCCGACGAGGACGCCGCTCAGCCGGCTCCGGGCGTGACCGCCGGCGCCTTCAGCCGGCCCTGGATCACCGGGGCGCCTCCGACGGAGACGGGCCCGGAGGCTTCGCCGGATGACGGACCTGAAGCTGCAGGCCCGCCGGAAGCCGCTCCCGATGCTCCACCGCCCACCAGCGAGGAGATCCCGGCGGCACAGGAGGGGTCTCCAGGAGACGAACCTGCGATGGACGCCGCGGCTGCCATCACCGCAGACGATCCGGCGGAAGAGCGAGGACCGGAGCCCGCAGAGGAACCGCCGCCCCCTGGAGGAACGGTGGTGGACGAGCCGCCCCCGGCGCAACAGGAGCCCCCGGCCGCAGAGCCCGTCGCAGTAGAGGAGGCACCGGGAGCAGAGGAGCCTGCGGAGCACACCGAGGATCAGACTGCACTGGTCGCCGCCGGATGGGTCGCCGGCGCGGCGGCGACCGCAGAACCGGGCACCGAGCCTGCCGCCGACAACGGGCCCCAGACCGAGAACGAGCCCAAGGATGAGGGAGAAGCCGATGGCGCGGCGGAACCCGCGGTCGACGATGCTGCCGAGCCGACGGCCGTCATGGACGCCGCGCCGGCGGACTCCCCGGTGGAGGAGCCGCCGGCCGAACCCACCGAGGAAGACCTCAAGAAGGCCCGACGCCGGGAACGGCTGCTCCTCACCGGCGCCGTGCTGGCCGTGGTCGTGGCATGGATCGTCGCCCTCTTCCTGATCTCCCGTCAGGGCGACGACGAGCCCGGCTTCGCCGCCCCCTCCACCACCGCCGCCCCGGACACATCGACATCGGCACCACCCGAGACCACCACCACGGCACCTCCGACGACAACCACCACCCCTGAGACCACCACCACGGCGGCGCCGATCGACCCGGTCGGCGAGCCGGCAACGGATCTCGGCCTCAGCTACGTCTCCCTCGGCGAGCTCGGCTTCGGTTCCGGCGAGGCGCTGGGACGCCTGGTCGCCACCTTCGACCAACCGGACCGGATCTCGCCTGCCGGCGAGGCCGACGGCCTCTGCCCCGCCGAGGCCGGGTTCGTCGCCGCATGGGGACCGCTCGAAGCGATCTTCCGCGGCGACACAGTGGCGTCCGAGCTGGTCGGGTTCCGGGTGGGACCGGACGTCGCCGGGCACGCTACAGGCGGGATCGCCACCCTCTCCGGAGGAAGGGTGGGCGACACCGTGGCCGCATGGGAGGCCATCTACCCCAGCTTCGACCTTTCCGCGATCGACGGCGGCGCCGGCTACGTCCTGGTGCGTCCCTCCGACGGCGTGACGCTGCTGTGGGGACCCCTCTCCGGCGAGGGTGAGGAAGCGGTGATCGCCGGCATCAACTCACCGCGCAGCTGCGACGGCGGGCCCGGGGCGGACGGCTGATGACTCACAATCAACCGACCCTGCGTAACATGACGCCGCTCTGGACAAGAACCCCCTGATGACCGATGTGACACCCCACCGCCGAACCCATCGATTCTGGCGACGCCTGTTCGCGCTTCCCAACATCGTCGCGGTGCTCGTCGGCATCGCCGCCTTCTGGGCGGTCGTACAGAGCTACCAGACCAACCGGGGCGCCCTCATCGCCGCCGCGGTGGGGGGTGTGGTGACGGCTGCGGTCTGGCTGATCTGGGACCGCATCGCCGGGCTCCGGCCGGTGGCCAAGCTGGTCGGGGTCCCCTCCGTCGGTGCCATCCCCTCGACGCCGGGCTCGCCCGCCCCCACGCTGGTCGCGCCCGACTCCCCCGCCTCCACCGCCTACCACCGGGCCGCGGCCCGCCTCGAGGCGTCGACGCGGGGCCGGGTCCTGCTCGTCGCCGGCATGGGCTCGGGGCAGGGGGCCACCACCGCCGCGCTGAACCTGGCGGTGGCGGCGACCCGGACCGGGCGGCGCACCCTGCTCGTCGACGGCGATATCGCCTCGGCGAGGTTGAGCCACTTCGGGCGCAGCGGCATCAGCCCAGGCCTCACCGAGATCGCTTCCGGGGATGCCACCGTCGCCGCCGCCGCCCGCCTGTGGACCATCGACGAGCGGAGCCGCCTCCCCTTCATCCCTGCCGGCACGCCTCTCGGAGCCGACGTGCAGCTCTCCCGGCGAGCCGTCACCGAGGCGCTCGACGACATCACCACCGCCGCCGACCTGGTCCTCATCGACGCCGGCGACCTGGCCCAGTCCTCGATCGACGCCCTGGGGACGCTCGCCGACGGCACGCTCATGGTGATGCCCAAGGCGGCCCACCGCTCCACCGTCGAGGCGCTCACCCAGCGGCTCGACGAGGCCGGCGCCCCGGCAATCGGCTACGTGGTCAACGAGGCGGCGCCGAGCCCGCCTTCGGCCCACCAGCACCCGGTCTTCCGCAGCCTGAAGCGGGCGGTGGCCACCTCTCTCCTGGTGCTGGTCGCCTACGGTGCCTTCAACGGCGTCCAGCTCTGGCAGTCGTGGACCAGCGTGGAGCGGCATCGCGTCGATATCGCCGCCGCCAGCGAGTTCCTTCCCCTTCCCGAGGGTGGCGTTCCCGACGAGGGACTCCCCCAGGAGGCCGCCACCGCCATGACCGCGGTGCCCAGCCCCGACGGCGACTACCTGGCCGTGCTCGTCATCGGGACCGACCTGTCGGGATCCCTGGCGGACGTCATCACCCTGCTCATCATCCCCTCCACCGAGGACCCGCCCTCCATCGTGTCGATCCCTCGCGACCTCTACGTGCCCAACCGTTGTAGCGGCAGACTGGACAAGATCAACTCGAACATGGCCGGCTGCGGTACCAGCGTGGACGGCCCCACCCAGACCGCCCTGGCGGTGCAGGACTTCACCGGCATCAAGATCGATCACCTCGCCATCTTCGATTTCGAGGGCTTCGCCGAGATCATCGACGCCGTCGGCGGCTACGAGATCTGCCTCGACTATCCGGTACGGGACAGCAAGGCCCACCTCGACCTTCCCGCCGGCTGCACCCAGGCCACCGGGGAGCAGACACTGTCCTGGGTGCGCTCCCGCAGCACCCAGGAGCTGGTCGACGGGCGCTGGCGGACCATGTCCAGGGTGAGCGACCTCACCCGCAACCAGCGCCAGCAGGAGGTGATCCTCGACATGCTGGGCAAGTTGGGCGACTTCCAGTCGCCGCAGGACCTCACCAACACGGTGCGGAGCCTCACCAGCGCCTTCGCCCTCGACGACCAGCTCGGCCTGGCCGCCGCCGTCAACCTGGCCTGGGATCTGCGGGACATGCAGCCCTCCGACATCGTGAGGCTGGAGATCCCCGTCGCCGACGACCGTACCGCCTCCGGCGCCCTGGTCCTGATCAACACCGTTCCCTTCGACCAGGTTCTCGCCGAGGTGTATCCCGACTTAGCGCCGACCAGGACGAACTGAGGGCCGTTCCGGCCCCTCAGTTCGTCCTGGTCGGCGCCGTACTTGGTACTTGGTACTTGGTATCTGGCGACCACTGCAGGAGCCTCCGTCCCAAGTCACCGGATCAGGCTGCTCCGCCTACCAAGTACCAAGTACCTCCCCGCTACGACGCAACTCTTAGGACCTCGGTCACCTTGGGGAACGCCCGCAACCTCACACCGGCTGGTATGGCTGCTCCGCCAAGGGACCGGCCCTGAGATGGCAGGCGGCGGTGTGGGAGGATTCGCCGGGGACCTTCATCAGGTCGGGGTCCTCGATGTCGCACAGGCCGGGGCGGGCGATGGGGCAGCGGGGATGGAACCGGCAACCGGGGGGTGGGTTGAGCGGGGAGGGGATCTCTCCCTGCAGGTGCTGGCGGTTACGGGGCCGGGTCGGGTCGGGAACGGGTATGGCCCGGAGCAGCGCCTCGGTGTAGGGGTGGGCGGGGGAGGCGTACAGGGTGTTGCGATCGGTCGACTCGACGATGCGTCCCAGGTACATGACCAGGACCCGGTCGGAGACGTGCTCCACCACCGCCAGGTTGTGCGCCACGAACAGCAACGTGAGCCTCAGCTCCTGTTGCAGTTCACGGAGAAGGTTGAGCACCTGGGCCTGCACCGAGACGTCCAGAGCCGAGACCGGCTCGTCGGCAACCACGAAGCGAGGCTCGAGGACCAGGGCGCGGGCGATGCCGATGCGCTGCCGCTGGCCCCCGGAGAACTCGTGCGGGTAGCGGTCGGCGTGCTGGGGCCTCAGGCCGACCAGGTCCAGCATGCGGTGGACCCGCCGGCGCCGTTCCTTGGCATCGCCGATGCGGTGGATACGTAACCCCTCTGCGATCGAGTTGCCCACCGTGGTGCGGGGGTCGAGCGAGGAGTAGGGGTCCTGGAAGATGTACTGCACGTTCTGGCGGAAGGTGCCCAGGTCCTTGCCTGAGAGGTGGGTGACGTCGGTGCCGTCGAATATGATCGACCCCGACGTGGGCTCCAGGAGCCGCACCAGCATGCGGCCCAGGGTGGTCTTGCCGCACCCCGACTCCCCTACCAGGCCCACCGTCTCGCCCTCTTCGATGTCGAGGGTGACGCCGGCGACGGCGTCGACGGTGGCCACCGTGCGTTGCAGGATGCCACCCTTGACGGGGAACTTCTTGGTGACGTCCGACATCTGGACCAGGCTCATCCGTACGACTCCTCGTAGAGGAAGCAACGCACCTTGTGCCGGGGGGAGACCTCGGCGAGCTGGGGGTCCTCGGTGAGGCAGACTTCGAGCCCGGCCTGGACCCGGGCGGCGCACCGGTCGGCGAAGCGGCATCCCTTGCCCACGTCGATGAGATTGGGCACCGTGCCCGGGATGACGGCGAGCTCGTCCTTGACCGCGCCCAGTACGGGGATGGAGCCGATCAGCCCCTGCGTGTAGGGGTGCTTGGGGTCGGCGAACAGCTCGCGGACGTCGGCCTCCTCCACGATCTGACCGGCGTACATGACCGCCACCCGGTGCGCCATCTCGGCGACGACGCCGAGGTCGTGGGTGATGAGGATGACAGCGGTGCGCCGCTTCTGTT
>CAZOGW010000001.1:56918-84090 GCA_964579415.1 uncultured Acidimicrobiaceae bacterium
GAGGAGCGCCGGGTCGCAGGCGAGCGCCATGGCGATCATCACCCGCTGCGCCATCCCTCCAGACATCTCGTGCGGGTAGGCCCGCGCCCGGCGCTGCGGGTCGGGGATCCCCACCGCCTTCAACATCTCGGCGGTGCGCTCGTCGCGCATCTCCTTCTTCCAGTCGCGGTGCAGTTCGAACACCTCGGAGATCTGTGCCCCGACCCGAACCACCGGGTTCAGCGAGGAGGTGGGTTGCTGGAAGATCATCGACATGTGCTCGCCGCGCAGCTTGGAGAGCTCCTTCTGCGAGAGGTCGCTGATCTCCCGCCCGTCGAAGCGCACCGAGCCGGAGACGATGCGACCCGGCTTGGGTACCAGGCCCATGATCGACAGCGACGTCACCGACTTGCCGCAGCCCGACTCACCGACCACGCCGAGCACTTCCCCGCGATCGACGTGAAAGTCGACGCCGTCCACCGCCTGGACCACGCCGGAGCGGGTGAAGAAGTGCGTCTTGAGGTCGGTGACCTCGAGCAGGTGGCCCTCGGAGGGGTCGGGTGCCGTCGCCGGCTGCGGGGTGGGGGTTTCGACTGTCATTCGTTGAGCGAGGGATCGAGGGCGTCACGGAGGCCGTCACCGAGAAGGTTGAAGCCGAGCACGGTGATGATGATGGCGAGACCGGGGAAGATCATCAGGTGGGGGGCGGTGAACACCCGCGCCCGCTCCTGGGCCAGCATGGCTCCCCATTCCGGGGTCGGGGGCTGGGCGCCCAGGCCGAGGAACCCCAGAGCCGCAGCTTCGAGGATGGCGCCGGCGATGCCCAGCGTGCCGAGGACCACCAGGGGGGTGAGTGCGTTGGGGATGATGCGGCCGAAGAGGATGCGCCACCCCGAGGCTCCCAGCGCCAGCGACGCGGCCACGTAGTCGATCTCCTTGATGGACAGCACCGAGGCGCGCATCACTCTGGCGTACTGCGGGATGGCGACGATGGCGATGGCGAGCAGGGCGTTGCGGATGCCGGGACCGAGCACGAACACGATGGCGATGGCGAGGATCAGCGAGGGGAACCCGAGCACCACGTCCATGATGCGCATCAGGGTGTTGTCGATCCAGCCGCTGACGAACCCGGCGACGGCACCGAGGGTGGCGCCCACCAGGATCGCCAGGAGCACGGTGCTGAACCCCAGCGGCAGGCTCACCCGGGCGCCGAGGACCACCCGGCTGAACATGTCGCGCACGTTGCCGTCGAGGCCCATCAGGTGCTGGGTGGTCTCGCAGCCGAAGGCGTTCACGCACGGCGGCGCCCACCGTTCGGCGCCCGGCTCGCCGATGAACTGGAGATCCATCGGGTAGGGGGCGATAAGCGGGGCGAAGACGGCCACCAGGATCATGAAGGTGACCAGCCCGAGGCCGACCATGCCCAGCTTGCGGCGGTAGAAGCGGCGCAGGGCGATCCGCCAGACCGACGTCGGGCGGGACAGCAGGCCGGCGGCCTCTGCCTCGGCCTCGTTGGTCTCGGCGGCCTCGATGGGGTCGGGAACGGGCGGGATGGGGACTTCTTGCGGGGTCATTCGATGCGCACCCTCGGGTCGAGGTAGCCGTAGGAGACGTCGACGACGAGGTTGACCAGCACGTAGGTGGCCGCGATCACCACGGTGAAGCCTTGGATGATGGGGAAGTCACGTGCCGATATGCCCTCGAACAGGGCGGTGCCGACACCGGCGAGCCCGAAGACCGTCTCGGTGAGCACTGCCCCGCCGAGCAGGCCGCCCAACTGGAGGCCGATGATGGTGACGACGGGGAGCATGGCGTTGCGCAGGGCGTGGGACCGTACCACGCGACGCTCACTGGCGCCCTTGGCCCGCGCGGTGCGGATGTAGTCCTTCTGGGTCACGTCGAGCAGGGAGGAGCGGGTCATGCGGGCGATAATCGCCATCGGGATGGTGGCCAGGGTGATGGCGGGCAGGATGAGGTGCCTGATGGAATCCGTCCACACCTCCCACTGGAAACTGATCATGGCGTTGGTGGTCACCATGTTGGCCACGAACTGCTGGCCGGAAGCGACGACGCCGTTCTCCGACAGCTCCCATCCCCACACCTCGTAGAACGGCAGCGGCCGCATCCCGGCGGTGAGCCGTCCGGTGGGGGGTAAGAAGAACGGTGTGTCGCGCAGGATGCTGGAAAAGAGGTAGGCGAGGAGCATCCCCAGCCAGAAGATGGGCATGGAGACTCCCACGTTGGCGACCGCCATGGCTCCCATGTCGACGGCGGAGTTGTGGCGGCGGGCGGCGACGATGCCGAGCGGGATGCCGATGATGATGGCGATGGTGAGCGCCGCCATGGTGAGCTCCAGGGTCACCGGGAGGCGCTCGAGGAGCATGGTGGAGATGGGGCGGGAGAAGCGGATCGATTCCCCGAAGTTCCCCGTGAAGACGTCGCCGAGGTAGAGGCCCAGTTGGACCGGGATGGAGCGGTCCAGCCCGTTGGCCGCATTGAACTGCTCACACTGCTCGGCGGTGGCCCGCTCGCCCAGCATGGCGGTGCACGGTTCCCCCGGGAGCAGGCGGATGAGGATGAAGACCGCTACCAGCACTCCGAGGAGCACCGGGATGGCGATCAACAGGCGGCGGATGATGTAAGCGATCATGGTGTGGATGTGGGGGTGGCCGGAGGACCGGCCACCCCCACTGGTTCACGCGGGGTGCGCCTCGGCGCCTACCCCTCTGCGTTCATCAACCCACCCCACAGGTAGCCGAAGTACTCGAACACACCGGTGTTGCCCACGTGCAGCGGGTTCGATGCGTCGATACCGAGCGACCACGAGGCGACGACGTCGATGGCGTCGAAGGCCGACCCGTCATGGAAGCTGACACCCTGACGCAGGGTGCAGGTCCACACGGTGCCGTCGTCGTTCGGTTCGCAGGACTCGGCCAGCTTCGGGATCACGGCCCCGTCGAGGCCGTAGCCGTACAGGGACTCGAGGACCTGCTCGCAGGCCGACAGCGACTCGCCGTCGGTCTCGTCGGCGCAGAACAGGGAGATGGGCTCGGCGTTCTGGGTGAACACCAGCGTGTCGCCCTCAGGCTGCATCGAGGCGAACTGCGGAGCACCGACCGGCGGCACCTGGGCGTTGCCCACGGTGGCCACGGCGGCGTCGGCGGCGGCGCCGTTGGCGATCGGGACCATCGGCACCAGCTCACGGATGGCGTTGTTGGCCTCCACGTAGATCGGCTCGGCATCCGCCGGGTCGGGAGTGGCGCCACCCAGAGCCAGCGGCTCGGTGATGGACGGGTCCATCTCGCCGAACTGGATGTTCTGACCACCGAAGTGGAAGTCGAGGAAGTTGGTGACGTGCGGGTAGTCGGCGCCCCACCCGAGGAGGTGGAGACCGTCGTGCAGGCCCGCGGCGTTGTTCTCGAGGAACGCACCGGACTCCTGGATCTCGATCTCGGCGGTGATGCCGAGGTTCTCAGCGAGCTGGGTCTGGATCTCCTGGGCCACCACGGGCGGCTCGGGCAGGTAGACCCGGAACACGTCACGCAGGAAGATGGTGGTCTCGAACCCGTCGGGGAAGCCGGCCTCTGCGAGCAGGGCGCGCCCAGCCTCGGGATCGAACTGGTACCACGGTTCACCGACGCAGGCGTTCTCGATCGAGCACGGCGTGAAGAAATCGGACACCGTCGACCCGGTCGGGTAGTAGGTGTCGATGATCCGCTGCCGGTCGATGCCCATGGCAATCGCCTGACGGACGCGGAGGTCGTCGAACGGCGGGTGCGTGTTGTTCATGCCCACGTAGAACACGTTCGGGTTCAGGTCGGGCAGCAGCACCAGGTTGGGGTCACCCTCGATGGTGGGGTAGTCGCTTGCCGCCAGGTTGGTGACGAACTGCGACGTGCCGCTCTGGAGCTCCAGGATTCGGGCCGTGCTCTCCGTGGCCCAGCGGAACACCAGCGTCGAGAACGACGGCGGAGTTCCCCAGTAGTCCTCGTTGGCGGTGAAGACGATCTCCGAGCCGCGGGACCAGCTATCCAGCTTCCACGGACCGGTACCGATCGGGTTCTCCAGCGGGGAGCCGCCGGATGCCTCGAGGTGCTCGGACGGCTGGATGGCGAACGGGATGAACGCCAACTTGGCGAGGAATGCCGGGTCGGGCGAGCACAGGGTGAACACGACCTCGAACTCGCCGGTGGCCTCGATCGACTGGATCTTGCCGCCGTAGTCGCAGCTCTCGACCCCGACGGAGGCGAGCGACTCGGTGGGCGGGGCCTCGGTGTCGTCGGTTCCGGCCGTCGTGTCAGGAGCCGCGGTGGTGTCGGCGGCCGCGGTCGTATCGGGCGCCGCGGTCGTCGCTTCGGGGGTGCCAGTGGTGTCTGTCGGCTCGTCCTCGCCGCCACAGGCGGCGGCAACGAGCGCTAGCAGCATCATTACCACTAGCCAGCGGAATCGCTTCATAAAAGATCCCTTCCTTCTCTCCTGTTAAGGGTGACGATCTCGCGACTCGGTTGGGCAGAGTCGCGCGTTCGCTCACCATCACGCTAATCGCCGCGGACCCGCCGCGCATAGTCGCGTGTGGTGTCCGCTTCGGGCCAGGGCGGCGGGCACGTGCTCAGTCCCGGTACTTCCGTACAATGCAGCGGTACCCGAGGAGCCGGGGCCTCCTTGAAGTGGGCGGCCCGACGTGGAGACAGAGTGACAGACCGCTACGACCCCAACGATCCGCTCGCCGACATCGAGCCCTACCAGACCGGCCCGGTGCGGCAGACCCCGCAGCACCAACCGGCCCACGGTGGGGGCTACGGCACCACGCCCAACCGGTCGCCGCTGCTGACCGGCCTGGTGCTGGCGCTGCTGCTGGTGGTGGTGAGCATCGCCCTCTTCCAACTCCTCGGGGCCGACGGCGACGAGGTCGCCGGATCCACCCAGCCCCCCGCCGACACGGGCGTCCCCGGCACCACGCTCGCCGGCGAGGAAGGTGACGGCTCCACCACCGCCCCCGACGACTCAGGTGCCGAGACGACCGAGACCGAATCCACGCTGGCCGATGGCAATGGCGGGACGTCTGTGGAGACCGGCGCCGGCCAGCCCTACGAGGCCGTAGGCGACCCCATCCCCGTGGCCAACCTGCAGCTCGCGGTCGACGGCGTCGGCGAGATCCAGTTCGGTACCCCGGCCGAGTCCGCCATCGGGCGCCTGGTGTCCAGCCTGGGCGAACCCGAGTCCGACACCGGGGTCCAGGTCTCCGACGGTACCTGGGGAACGTGCGCCGGGGAGAGCGAGCGCATCGTGCGCTGGGGACCGTTCGCCGCCATCGTCGCCGTCGACCCCGACGGCACCGAGACGTTCGCCGGCTACCGCTTCGACCTCTCCTACGGGCTGAGCCAGCCGGCGGTGGACATGGCGACCCTGAGCGGCCTGCAGGCGGGCGAGTCCTACCGCCGCCTCGGCCAGATCTACGAAGGTTTCGAGATCACCCAGGAACAGGACGACGACCTCGGCGGCCTGGTGTGGAAGCTGAGCAGCACCAACACCGGCAACCTCCTCCTCTGGGGACCTCTCACCGCCGAAGAAACCGTGAGAGGCATCTACGCGCCCGACGCCTGTGGACGGTTCTGACGTATTCCGTATTCCGTATTCCGTATCACGTATTACGCCTAGCGTCCCAACGCCGAGTCTCGGACCCTCCCGACCTGATCCAACCGCCACCCTCCCTGCCAAAGCACCCGCAACGCGTTCACCCTTCTTCCCGTGATACGTGATACGTGATACGTAGTACATAATACGTAGTACGCTTCCCATCAAGATCGCCCCACGGGCCACCGGCTAAGCTCACCCTCCATGAAGAACCGCATCCGGGCCGTGATGTACGGCGCCACCGCTGGAGCCGTGCTGGGACTGGTGGGCATGGCCGTGGCCGGGGGCCGCTTCGGGCTGGGGGCGGCGGTGGCGGTGCCCGTGGCCGGGGGGACGCTGGCACGGGGCGTCTTCGTAGCCTCCACCGGCGGGCTGTACCTCATCGTGATCGTGGTCGCGGCACTGGGCGGCCTCCTCGTGGCCGGGGCCACCTTCGCCATAGGCACCGAGAGCGAACCGGAGTCCGAGCGCTTCCCGCTCCGCTACCTGCTCCCCGCTGCCGCCTTCGTCAGCGGCGCAGCCGGCTATGTGATCCTCAGGGCGGGGCTGGGCGGCTGGGGTGACATCCAGGCGGGCGTGTTGACCATCCCCATCATCTCGCTGGTCCTCGTCCTCGCCGTCGCAGGCGCCGTCGCCGGCGCCGTCACCGCCGATGTGGTCGATCGCCTGGCGCGTCCCAGCCTGCTCGGGCTCGGAGGCAAGGCGTGGCCGACCAGCCCGACGGCACTGATGGGCGAGGTGGTGCGGGCGATGGGGACGCCGGTGGTGTCCCTGATCCTCATCGCAGGGTTCGCCATCAGCCTGGCCCAGCTTCTTCTCGCCGTCGGGGGCAACGTGGCGGTGGCGATCTTCTCCGTGGTGGCGGCCCTCATCCTGGGAGTAGCCGCCCTCGCCGCCTACCGCCCCTGGGCGAGAACGTAGTATGTACTAGGTACTAGGTACTAGGTTTGGCGTAGTACTTAGTACTTCCTAAGCGTCGTCTACCGCCAGCGCCGACCAGGTGCCGTCGTCCAATTCTTCGTAGCGCACTTCTACCGGCTCGCCGGAGCGGAGGTGGTCGCGCAGATGGCTCAGGTTGGCGGTGCCGTGGAAGAGCACGCCCGCCGCCGGGTGGAAGGTGTGGTCGGTGCCGTCGGGAAGCCTGAGCACGAACGACTCGACGTTGGTGAGGTCCCCCACCACGTCGATGACCACCCCGGTGACGGTGTCGTCGTCGGTGCCGCTGCACGCGGTCACGCCGAGGGCGGCAATCAGCATCAGGGCGGCGGCGCGGGCCTTCACGCCGAGGGTTTGACCATGCGCTCGGGCCGGTTGAGTGCCTTCTCGTCCGACCACCAGGTGAAGAAGACCGCGGCGATGAAGCCCCACAGAACGAACCCGCCGAAGATCTTCATGATGAGGCCCGCCACGATCTGGTCGGTGAGCGGGTCGAGGCCCCACAGCCGGGGCAGGGTCTCGTACACCTTGTACAGCGGGGTCTCCCCCAGGGTGAGGAAGCTGGCGGGGATGGTGGGCACCAGCGACTGGAGGAACAGGTAGCCCATCCGCATGAACGGGGGGAGGCGGGGAAGGTCGGGGATGGGGCCGATCACCGGGAACCACATCAGGACCGAGGTGACGAAGAGGGTGAGGTGGGCGATGGCGTGCAGCGGCCGGGAGGTCACCATGGCCTCGACGACGCCGGGAACGTGGAGCAGGCCCAGCACCGCGTTGAACAGGAACAAGGCCACCAGTGGTCGGGTGAGTACCCGGACCACCGGCATCACCGGCAACAGGAGCTGGCGCATCAGCCACCACGGCGTGCCGTAGATGAGCAGCGGCGCCATCGCGAAGCTGATGAGCAGGTGCTGCACCATGTGCACCGAATAGAGGCTGTTCTCGCCGATGTCGTGCAGCGGCCACGACGAAGCCAGGAGCAGCATGGCGACACCGGCGCCGAAGAGCCACCGCTGCCGCCGGGTCACCGCCGGTTCGCCCCGGGGAGCGTAGGCCGGCGCAAGCACCCGCAGCCCGTAGACGTAGCCCACCACCAGCGCCACCGCCAGCCCGATCACGTCCCAGTGGACGTGGAACGGCGCCACCTCCGACAACGTCGCAGCAGGATGGTTCACCGCGCCATCCTAGGTTCCACCGGAGACGGTGCCCGAGGGCCGCCGAGGCGGGCAACTCGACCGGCGCCGAGGGTTGCCGGTCGAACCATCACAAGGCGTTGAAGGTTGCCAGGACGACCCCGAAGAGGATGATGGCGCCGATGACCCCGATCAGGAAGAGGCTGCGGAAGAGGGGCCGGTCGAACTTCAGATGCATGAAGAAGGCGACCACGATGGCGAACTTGATCGCCCCCAGGGCGATGAGCAGCGGCGCCAGCACCGGGCGCAGGGCGTCGATGTAGGCCACCGCCACCTCGAGGGCGGTGACCACGCCCAGGATGAGCGCGATGAGCCAGTACGCCTTCTGGGTGGGGTGGTGCATCCCGCCGGCGGCGGCATCGTGGACGGCGGCGTCCGGGGGGGCGGCTACGTGGGTGGCGGTTTGGGTCATGGTCACACCTGCAGAAGGTAGACAACGGTGAAGATGACGATCCAGACGATATCGACGAAGTGCCAGTACAACCCGATCAGCTCCACGTTGAGGCCGTGGTCGCGGGACAGCCTCCCGTTGAGGGACAGGACCAGCATCGTCGTCAGCAGGATGACGCCGAGGAACACGTGCAGGCCGTGGAAGCCGGTGAGCATGTAGAACGACGAGGCAAAGGGGCTGGTGCCCATCGTCATGCCGTGGTGGACGAACTCGGTGAACTCGAAGACCTGGCCGGCGAGGAAGGTGGCGCCGAGGAAGGCGGTGCCGGCCAGCCAGATGCGCAGCGAGCGGTGGTCCCGCCGCTCGAAGGCGCTGTGGGCCAGCACCATCGTCAGCGAGCTCATCAGCAGCACGAACGACGACGCCGAGGTGAAGGGGATGGAGAAGATATCCGGCCCGGGACCACCGTCGGTCACGGTCCGGTAGAGCAGGAATGTCGAGATCATCGCACCGAAGAAGATGCACTCGGAGCCGAGGAACACCCACATCGCCGCCTTGCGGGTGGCTTGGATGTCGTGCCCGTGCTCGCCGTGTTCGTCGACGAGAACCGAAGCTTCAGACATCAGGTATCAGTGCTCCCTCGTCGGTGGCTCGAGCGACCATCCGATGAACCCCCAGAATGCGATGGCGACACCGACGCCGACCGCAAGCCAGCCCCAAGACAGGTACACCAGCCCGTAGCCGATCACGACCAGGCCCAGCGAGGACAGCGCCGGATAATACGACGGGTCGGGCAGGTGGATGTCGAGATGCTCGCCGTCGCCGCCCTCGTCGCCGCCGCCGGTGGTGACCTCGGTGTCGATGGTGGCGGTTCCCCCGGTGACCGCGGGTAGCCGCACCACCCGGCCCTCCTCGTCCTCGGCGTACTTCCGGTACCAGAAGTCGTCGAGGTGGTTGACCACCGGCACCTCGTCGAAGTTGTGGACCGGAGGCGGCGAGGGGATGGCCCACTCCAGGGTGCGCCCGTCCCAAGGATCAGGACCGGCGATGGCACCCCGCCGGCGGCTGCGGATGATGTTGAAGATGAGCATCAGCACCGAGATACCGATGAGGTAGGAGCCGATGGTGGAGATGAGGTTCCAGGTGTTCCACCCCAGCCCGTCGGCGTACTGATAGGTGCGGCGGGGCATCCCGTTGAGGCCGAGGATGTGCTGCGGCCCGAAGGTGAGGTTGAACCCGATCAGCATGATCCAGAAGTTCCACTTGCCGATGGTCTCGCTGAGCATGCGGCCGGTCCACTTGGGGAACCAGTAGTAGATACCGGCCACGTACCCGAAGACGGCGCCGCCGAAGAGCACGTAGTGGAAGTGGGCCACCACGTAGTAGGTGTCGTGCTGCTGGGTGTCGGCGGGGACCACGGCGTGGGTGACGCCGGAAAGGCCCCCGATCACGAACATGGATATGAAGCCGAGCGAGAACAGCATCGGCGTCGTGAAGCGCAACCTGCCGCCCCAGGTGGTGCCGATCCAGTTGAAGATCTTCACCCCGGTGGGGACGGCGATGATCATGGTGGCCACGCCGAAGCCGGCCTCGGCCATCGGGCCCATGCCCGAGGTGAACATGTGGTGGGACCACACCCCGAAGCCGATGAACCCGATGGCGGCGCCGGAGAACACCACGAACTCGTAGCCGAACAGCGGTTTGCGGCTGAACACCGGCAGGATCTCCGAGACGATCCCCATCGCCGGCAGCACCAGGACGTAGACCTCGGGGTGCCCGAATATCCAGAACAGGTGCTGCCACAGCAGCGGATCACCCCCGGCGGCTGCCTCGTAGAAGAGGCCCCCGAAGTTGCGGTCGAGGAAGAGCTGGAACAGCCCGATGCTCACCGAAGGCAGCGAGAAGATGAGCAGGAACGCCACCACCAACGACATCCACACGAACGCCGGCATCCGCAGCATGGTCATCCCCGGCGCCCGCATGGTGAAGATGGTGGCGATGAAGTTGGCGGAGGACACGATGGACGCAACGCCGAGCAGGTTGAGGCCGACCGCCCAGAAGTCCATCCGCACCGTCTCGGTCACCTGGCCGGCCAGGGGTGAGTAGCCCACCCAGGCGCCGTCGGGGGCGCCTCCGAGCACGAACGAGCTGTAGATCATGATCCCTGAGAAGAGGAACAGCCAGTAGCTGAAACCGTTGAGCCGCGGGAAGGCGACGTCACGGGCCCCGATCATGATGGGAAGGAGATAGTTGGTGAAGGCGGTGGCGATGGGCATCACCACCAGGAACACCATGGTGAGCCCGTGCATGGTGAAGAGCTGGTTGTAGGCGGCGGCGCTGAGGACCTCGCCGTTGGGCTGGGCGAGCTGGGTGCGCACCAGCAGGGCCTCCAGGCCGCCGATGAGGAAGAAGGCGCCGGCGGTGATGGCGTAGAGCAGCCCGATGCGCTTGTGGTCGACGGTCGTGATCCACGCCCACACCCCCCGGTCCCCCGGGGTTCGGATGATTCCCTGCTCAGCGGTGGCCGTCATGACGGCTCACCTCCCTCTGCGTCCGCTGCCGGCTCATTGCCATGTCTCCAGGAGTGCCACCAGGCTGTCGATCTCCTCGGTGCTGAGGCCGAAGTCCGGCATCCCCAGTATGCGCCCGTTGGGGATGTCGTTGCGGTCGGGGTCCATCGGCTTCATCGCCGGCGGGTCGTCGATCCACTCGGCCACGTGCTCCGCGGTGTTCTCGAAGGTCGCCGAGCCGAAGGTGGTGCGGCCGGCGAAGTGAGTCAGGTTCGGGGCGTACGAGGCCCGTAACCGTTCCCCGTCGACCTCGACGTGGTTGTCCGGGCCGACGGTCTCCACCGTCCCGTCAGGGTGGGCGACGGTGGCCTGGTGGCAGGCGGTACACACCGCGCTGAACGTCTCGAACCCGGCTGCGGCGACCGAGCCCTCCTCGCCGACCTGCGCCGGCTCGAGCTGGCCCTGCGCCCACGCTTCGAAGTCCTCGGGGGTGTGCACGAACACGCGGATGCGCATGTCGGCGTGGGCCAGGCCACAGAACTCGGCACACTGACCCAGGATGACGCCGGGGCCGAACCCGCGGTCGAGGGTGACGGACTCCCCGTCGGCGGTCAGGGTCAGGTTGGTGATCCGTCCCGGCACCACGTCGCGCTTGCCGTTGAGAGGCGGCACCCAGAAGCTGTGGATCACCGCCGACGATGTCATGGTGAGGTAGACGGGCCGGTCGGCCGGGATGTGCACCTCGTTGGCGGTCACCAACTCGCGCCCGTCGGCGCCGACGTAGTCGGGGTAGGTGAGCTCCCACCACCACTGGTGCCCGGTGACGTGGATCTGTACCGTCTCCGGGTCGTCGGGCACCGCGTGGAACTCGAAGATGCCGCGCACCGTGGGCACGGCGAGGACCGCCAGGATAACGGCGGGGACGATGGTCCAGGTGATCTCCATCTTGTTGTTGCCGTGGATCTGCTTCGGCTCCCGGGTATCCCCCTTCCTTTCCCGGAACAGGACCAGGCTGACGATGAGGGCGATGTTGACCAGGACGAAGACGACGGCGGCCATGGAGAAGACCAGGTTCCACAGTCGGTCGATGTCGCGCGCCGCCGGTCCCTCGGGGCTGAGCGAGGACTGCGGGCCTACGCCGGAGCAGGCCGAGACCAGCAACAGCAGCGCCACGGGGAGCCGTCGAATGGCGGTGCCCAGCCTCCTGCGGCGTGCGGGACGGTCCGATCTCGCTGTCACGGTCTCTGCAGCTCCAGGGCTCCGGTTGTCCAACGGGGCTGGCCGCATCGTACCGAGGAGGACGGGCACGACGAAATCATGGACGGGCGCCGGGCATCTCGCGTGATTGCCGGCTGATCTCGCAGCGGGGAGGTACTTGGTACTTGGTACTTGGTAGTCGCGGGTACCAGGTACCAACTACCAAGTACACCTGGCTGCGGCGCGGGCTCAGAGTCCTGCGAGGACTTCCTCAAGCTCCTCGGGGGCCATCACACCCTCGAACCTTCCGGCGATGTTGCCTTCGGTGTCTATGACGAACACCCAGGGCTCGGAGGGAAGGGAGTAGCCCTCGGCGGTGACCGCCGGCGACAGGTGGGCGGCGTCGGGGACGAAGTCGGGCTCGGCTATCCCCTCGTACACCTCGACGTGGACGAAGTTGGTGTCGGGATGGTCGGAGGAGATCGACTTGACGTGTTCGAGCAGGGGACCGCAGGCGGCGGTCTGGCAGAACGCAGGCGTGCTGAACACGAGCACGGTGGGGCTGCCGCTGGCGATGGCCTCGTCCAGGGAGACCTGGTAGAACGCCTCATCAGGGTCCGGGTCTGAGGAGAGCTCATCCAGGGTGCGGTCGGCCAGCGTCGGGGTGGCCAGCACCGGCGCCGCCTCACCGAGCGAGGGCGCCGAGGTGTCCTCGAGCACCTGGAATGTGACCGGGTCCAGGGCCGTGCCGCCGGCCACGACCGAGGCCACCCAGACCCCGGGGGTGTCGAAGTCGAAGGTGGCCCGGTACAGGCCGACGCTGCCGGGGACGATCTCGGTCCATATCCCATCGGCCCGCTGCGACTCGCCGCCGCCCTCGGGCGTCACCTCGATCTCGACCGCCAGATCGGGAGATCCCAGCCGCTCCCCGCCGGGCCCGCCGATGCCGATGAGGAGCCGTTCGGAGCCGAGGCCGATGTCCGACGAGGCGCGGATCGCCTGGGCTCCCTCGGGAAGCTCCCCTCCGCCGGCTGCGCCCGCGGAGGTGGACGTGGAACTGGAGCCGGAGTCCCCGCCGCAGGCGGCGAGAAGGGCGAGGGCGAGCAGAGCCGGGGCGAGGATGCGTGGGGGTCGAGGCATGGGCGCCAACTTAACCCACGCACATCACAATGGGATCGCGGGTGGATGGCATACTGCATCCACCGCAGCCGGAGGGATGTCAGTGGTCGAGCGCGACGAGGTCTACCGCATCAAGACGTTGCGGCGTGCCGGGACGCTGGGACGAGTGCTGGAAGCGGTGGCGGCGCACGGGGCACAGATCGGCGAGATCGAGACGCTCCACATCCACCCCGACTACAACATCCGCGAGATCACCGTCATCGCTCCCGACGACGACTCGGTACCCGCCATCACCGCCGCCATCGAGGCCGTCGACGGGGTGGAGTTGGTGGCGCTCCCCATCGATCGGGTCTTCGAGCGGCACGAGGGCGGCAAGATCGACGTGGTCCCTTCCATCGAGGTGCGGACGCTGCAGGACATGCGCGAGATCTACACCCCCGGGGTGGCCCGGGTGTCGGCGGCCATCGCCGCGGACCCGTCCCTGGCCCGCGCCTACACCTGGAAGGGGCGCACCGTGGCGGTGGTGAGTGACGGGAGCCGTGTCCTCGGCCTGGGCAACGTCGGCGCCGAGGCCAGCCTCCCCGTCATGGAGGGCAAGGCGATGTTCTACGCCCTCTTCGCCGATCTCAACGCGGTTCCCATCGTGCTCGGCACCCAGGACACCGCAGCCATCATCGAGACCGTGGTCAACATCGCCCCCGGTTTCGGGGCCATCCACCTGGAGGACATCGCCTCGCCGGGCGTCTACGAGGTGGAGCGGGCACTGGAGGAGGCACTCGACGTTCCGGTGTTCCACGACGACCAGCACGGCACCGCAGTGGTGGTGCTGGCGGCGGTGCGCCGTGCCGCCGCCCGGGTGGGGAAGGACCTCGCCGACCTGAGGTTCGGCCAGATCGGGCTCGGGGCCGCCGGGTCGGCCATCGCCCTCCTCGCCACCGAGTTCCCCTTCGCCGCCATCACCGCCTACGACCCGGACCCGGCGGCAGCCGGACGCCTGGCGACGCTCGCCGCCGACCCGCGGGTCCGGGCCCGTTCCGGGGATGCCGAGGCGATGCGGTCGGTGATGACCACCTCCGATGTGCTGGTGATGACGACCGGCCGCGCCGACCTGATGCCGGCGGAGTGGGTACAGCCGGGGCAGATCATCCTGGCGCTCTCCAACCCGGTGCCCGAGATCGCCCGCGCCGAGGCGCTGGCAGCCGGTGCCGCGGTGGCCACCGACGGCAGCATCGTCAACAACGTGCTCGGCTACCCGGGGATCATGCGGGGAGCGCTCGACTCCGGCGCGACCAGCATCACCGGCCCGATGCGTCGCGCCGCCGCCGAGACCCTGGCCCGGCTTGCCACCGGCGAAGACCTGCTCCCCGACCCTCTCGACCGCAACGTGCATGCCGGGGTCGCCGCCGCCGTCGCCGCAGCGTGGGAAGGCTCGTAGCGGGCCAGGCCGCGACGGTCCATGATCGGCGAAACCGTCCAAACCGCTGCGATCGGATATCCTGGGAGGATTCACCCCGTGGAGCGCGATGGCTGAGCGCGACGATCTCGGACAAATCATCAACGGCGCCAGGGTCGGCCGCGGCCAGTCTCTGGGCCAACTCGCCGATCGGCTCGGTGTCACCGCGGCTGAACTGCGCGCCTGGGAGAAGAACGAGTCCCGGCCCGGAGAAGCGGCGCTGCGCAGCCTGTCGGGCGTGCTCCAACTCGATTACGGCCGTCTGGCGGCGGCGGCGGCGAGTCCGGTGCAGGCTCCCCCTGCGCCGGCCGGCCGCAAGCCGCAGGCGCCACGGGAGCCGCAGGCTTCGCCCGCCGGGAGGACGGATCCGGACACCACCGCCCTGGTATCAGCCGGCCTGGTTTTCTCCGACGCCGCCGACACCGGCCTCGACGTGGCCGCGACCACGCCGGCGGCGCCGGTGGAGCCGGCACCGGCCTCCGGCGGTGCCCCCCGTCTGGAAGACCTCCCCACCGAATCGGTGGCCACCGTCGCCCCCCCTCCGGCACCGTCACCGGTGGCCACCGTGCCCCCTCCTCCCCGTCCGGCAGCCGATGCGGACAGCACCCTGATGAGCGGCGCGCTGCAACCGGTGACCGGCTTCCTGCGGACCCTGTTCGACCCTGACCGCAAGTACCTGTTCTGGATCAGGACGGCGCTCACCATCGTGGTCATCCTCATCATGCTGCGCATCCTCGCCGGCGTGGTACCGGCGCTCTTCGACACCCTCGGCGAGATCCTGGACACCATCGAGTCCACCACCGAGTCCACCGTCCTCGACCAGTTCGGCAACCCCGTCACCCCGTCCTCCATCCCCGGGACGACCATCACCCCCGACGGATGAACATGCCGCCCCAGATACCCTGCCCAACATCATACGTAGTACGTAGTCCGTAGTACTTAGTACGTACGATGCTTGCCGAGCAACTCACCGGGCCGGTCGCCTTCCACGGCGAGGGACCGGTGTGGTGGCCGGAGTGGGACGGGCTGCGCTGGCTCGACATGTTCGCTGGCGACGTGCTCTCCCTCGCACAGGACGGGAGCGTGGTGCGCCGCAACGTGGGCACCCTGGTGGCGGCGATGCGACCCCGCCGGGCCGGGGGCTCGGTGCTTGCTTTGGAGCGGGGCTTCGCCCTGGAGTGCGCCGGTGGCGAGATCAGCTACCTCGGCGACCTCTGGGACTCCCCCCGGCTGCGCATGAACGAAGGTGGGTGCGATCCCGACGGCCGCTTCTACTGCGGCTCGATGGCGTACGACCAATCCCCCGCCGCCGGGTCGATGTACCGGCTCGACGCCGGCCTCACCGCGACGCGCCTGTTCGAAGGAGTCACGATCTCCAACGGGCTGGCATGGAACCCGGCCGGCACTCTGGCGTACTACACCGATACACCGACCCGGCGCGTCGACGTGTTCGACTACGAGACCTCCACCGGGCTCACCGGCCGCCGTCCGCTGGTGACGATCCCCGGCGACGCCGGGTCTCCCGACGGCCTCTGCGTCGACGCCGAGGGAGGGGTCTGGGTGGCCCTCTACGGAGGAGCCGCGGTGCACCGGTACTCCCCCGAAGGCACCCTCGAGGCGGTGCTCGACCTCCCCGTCTCGCGACCCACCGCCTGCGTCTTCGGTGGCGCCGGCCTCGACACGCTGTTCGTCACCACATCCCGGGAGAACCTCCCTCCGGACGCCGAGCCCAGGGCCGGCGCCCTCTTCGTGGCCTACCCCGGGGTCACCGGGCTCGCCGCGCTCCCCTTCTCAGGCTGAATCCCGGCCGGCGTTATCCTGCGAGCCGACCGCCTGCCCCCCCGCTCCGGAGGAACACCATGACGACACCGTCCCCGGCCCACCTTGCCGCGCGCATCGTGAACGGCGTCAAGGTCTACGGCGAGGGCCTCACCGAGGTGACCGCCCTGCGCAACGTCAGCGCCGAGTTCCGCGTCGGGCGTTTCACCGCCATCATGGGCCCGTCCGGCTCAGGCAAGTCCACCCTGCTCCACTGCCTCGCCGGCCTCGACACCCTCACCACCGGCGAGGTCTACATCGGTGACACCGAGCTGGGGAGCCTCAAGGACAAGCAGCTCACCGAGCTGCGCCGGGAACGGGTCGGCTTCATCTTCCAGGCCTTCAACCTGGTGCCCACACTCAACGCCCGGGAGAACATCGTCCTCCCGCTGTCGATCGCCTCCAAGCGGCCGGACCCGGCGTGGTTGGACGAGGTGATCTCCACGCTGGGCCTGGGCGACCGGCTCGACCACCGGCCCTCGGAACTGTCCGGCGGCCAGCAGCAACGGGTGGCCGCCGCTCGGGCGCTGGTGTCCCGGCCACAGATCGTCTTCGCCGACGAGCCCAGCGGCAACCTCGACTCCAAGTCCGGCGGAGAGTTGCTCGGCTTCATGGAGCGCGCCGTGCGCGACTACCAGCAGACCATCGTCATGGTCACCCACGACCCCATCGCCGCCAGCCACGCCCAGGAGATCCTCTTCCTCGATGACGGCGACGTCGTCGACAAGATGACCGACCCCAACCCGGACAAGGTCCTCGACCGGATGAAGGGCTTCGGCTCGTGAGCATGCTCAAGGCGACGCTGAAGAGTCTGTTCGCCCACAAGGGCCGCCTCGCCCTCACCGTCCTGTCGATCGTGCTCGGGGTCGCCTTCGTCACCGGCACCTATGTCTACACCGACACCACCAACGCAGCCTTCGACGACATCTTCGCCACCGCCTACGAGGGCGTCGACATCCATGTCGCCGGCAACAGCGAGTTCACCCTCGGCGAAGGCGTCTTCTTCGACGAATCCGTCGCCGCAGACATCTCCGAGGTGGATGGCGTCGCCCGGGTGGAACCGTCGCTGATCACGATGGGCGTGCAGGTAATCGATGCCGCCGGGAACACGCTCGGCACCCCCGGAGCGCCCGGCCTCGGAGTGGGGATCGACCCCGGCGCCGAGCAGGTGGGCGTCGGCATCGAGATCAGGGAGGGTCGGGTCCCCACCGGGCCGGGCGAGATGCTCCTCGACGCCGGCACCGCCACCGACGGGGAGTTCGCCCTCGGCGACCCGGTTCCCGTCGCAACCCCCACCTCTCCCCTCCAGGACTTCACCCTGGTGGGGATCCTCGGGTTCGGGGAGCTGGACAACATCGGCGGCGCAACCTTCGCCGTGTTCGAGATGGGGACGGCCCAGGATCTGTTCAACCGTCCCGGCGAGATCAGCGAGGTCAACGTCGGCATCGAGCCGGACGCCGACCTCGACACGGTGATCGCCGCCATCGGCGCGGTGGTTCCGGACGGTGTCGATGCTCAGTCGGCGCAATCGGCCGCCGAGCAGGATGCCGGCGAGATCCAGGAAGGCCTGGGGTTCTTCACCACCTTCCTGCTGGTGTTCGCCTTCATCGCCCTCTTCGTGGGCACCTTCATCATCTACAACACCTTCCAGATCGTGGTCGCCCAGCGGATGCGGGAGCTGGCGCTGATGCGAGCCATCGGGTCGACCCGGGGACAGGTACTGCGAACCGTCCTGCTCGAAGCGGTGATCGTGGGGATCATCGCCTCGGTCATCGGAATCCTCGCCGGGCTGGGACTGGCCATCGCGCTGCGCGCCGTCTTCGACGCAATCGGCATCGCCCTTCCCGCCTCGTCACTGATACTGGCGCCGCGGACCATCTTCATCGGGCTCCTGCTGGGAGTGGTGGTCACCGCCATCTCGGCCACCATCCCCGGTATCGCCGCGTCACGGGTGCCGCCCGTGGCTGCCATGAGCGCCGAGGCGGTGGCACCCCGCCGGCGCTCGCTGCGGTGGCGCGCCATCCTCGGCACCGTGGTGCTGGTGACCGGCGCCGCACTCATCCTCGGTGGACTCGGCAGCGACACGACTGACACGACATTGGCGCTGTCCTCGGTCGGGACCGGCGCCCTGGTGATGATCCTGGGTGCCTACGTGTTGAGCGCTCTGGCCGCCCGGCCGGTGTCGAGCTTCGTCGGGGCGCCCTTCGCCCGCCTCTTCGGCATCTCCGGGAAGCTGGCGCAGCGCAACGCCGGGCGCAGCCCGCGGCGGACATCGGCCACCGCGGCGGCGATCATGGTGGGGACCGCTCTCATCACACTGGCGCTGGTGCTGTCGTTCTCGCTGCGAGCCGCCGTCGACGAGATCTTCGCCACCGGGATAAGTGCCGAAGTGGTGGTGCTGCCGGCCAACCAGTTCAGCATCACCGGCTTTCCCCCCGTGCTGGCTGACGACATCGCCGCCCTCCCCGAGGTGGAGGAAGTCACCCGCCTGGCCACCGGACCGGTGTTCGTCGCCGATACCGAGTCGTTCGTCGTCGCCGTCGACGACAACTACGCCGACTTCTTCGAGATCAGGGACGTGGTCGGCTCACCCGACCTGGAACCGGGGGTGGCACTGGTCACACCGGGCCAGGCCGAGAGCAACGACTGGAGAGTCGGCGACAGCATCGACATCGTCTTCGAGGCGACAGGGCCACAGCGGTTCACCGTCGGCGGGATCGTCGACAGCCCGGCATTGGGCTCCCTGGTGATCGGCCGGGAGGACTTCAGCACCAACTTCGCAACCGACGCCGACAGCCAGATATATGTGCGCCTGGTCGACGGGGTGACCCCCGAGGAGGGGCGTGACATCGTCGCCGCCGCCGCCGAGGACGTTCCCGCCGCCAACGTGCAGACGGCGGAAGAACTGGTGTCCAGCATCTCCGACGGTGTCAACGCCATCCTCGGCCTGGTGACCGGGCTTCTCGGGATCGCGGTCCTGGTGGCGCTCATCGGCGTGACCAACACGATGGCCCTGGCGGTGATCGAGCGGACACGCGAGATCGGACTGCTGCGAGCGGTCGGCCTCAACCAGCGTCAGACACGGCGCATGATCCGCTTCGAGGCGTCCATCGTCTCGGTGTTCGGCGCGCTCCTCGGCGTAGTGCTCGGGGTCTTCTTCGGCTGGGCCATCGTCCGTGCCCTGGCCGCCGAGGGTTTCGGCATCCTGGTCATCCCGGGATGGGCACTGGCGCTGGCAGTGGTGGTCACCGGGTTGCTGGGCGTGCTGTTCGCCATCTGGCCGGCTCACCGCGCCTCCAGGCTCAACGTCCTCGAAGCGATCTCGTACGAGTGACCCACCGGACGCCGCCGCCCATCTTGGGAAGCATCGGCCGGTCGACTAGGTTGGCATCGTTGGCGAAACTCCAGAGGACCAGGAATGGCTGACGCTACGAAACTGATGGTCTGGATCGACCAGGATCTCTGTACCGGTGACGGCATCTGCGAAGAGATCGCCCCTGCGGTGTTCGTGGGCCGTGACGACGGCCTGTGGGTGGTGAAGGAGGAGGCGACCAACTTCGGCAAGACCGTGGTCTTCGACAACGCCTCCGGCGACGGCCACGGACCGGACGGTTCCAAGGGCGTCGCCAGGGTGCCCGACGGCTTGATCCCCGATGTCGTCGAGGCCGCCACCGAATGCCCCGGTGAGTGCATCATGATTGAGCCTTATGACGAGGAGATCATGAGCGGGCGGGGCGTTTAGTCGGTACTTGGTACTAGGTACTAGGTACCAGAAGTCGGGTGGCGATGGTTTCCATCGTCTGGGTTGGATAAGGGCCGGGTTGGTGCTCGTCGGCGGCTCTCACTGCTGCCAGGATCTCTTCTCGCTGAGCGCGGACGAAGGAGGGGTCGACCACGTCGCCGTGGCCCGGGACGACGGTTGCGGGCAGCGTCGGCATGAGGCTCTCCAGGGTGTCTACCCATGCCCTGGGGTACGAGTCACCGAAGGACGGCGGGGCGCCTTCCTCAACCAGGTCGCCGGCGAAGCACACGCCGTCGATCGTGACCACGACGTCCGAGTCGGTGTGCCCGGGCCCGTGATGGCCCAGCTCGATGCGGCGGCCACCGATGTGCAAGGCCATCGTCGAGGCGAAGGTCACCTGCGGCGGCGTGATCACCACGTCGGCGAATTGCTGCCGGATGTCGTCCGACACTTCGGGATCCCCCATGATGCGGCTCCGCATCTCCTCTCCCCGCTCCACCAGCGCATGTCGGCAGCGATCGTGACCGATGACGGTGGCGCCGGTGAAGCGGGCATTGCCGAAGGTGTGGTCCCAGTGGAAGTGGGTGTTGACCAACCACACCACCGGCAGCGGCGAGAGCTCCCGCAGCTCGGACAGGAGCTCGTCGGCGTCGACGTGTGACGACCGCGAGTCGATGACCACCAACCCGTCCTCGGTGACCACCACACCGATGTTCTGATCAAGCCGCGCAAACCGCCGCCGGAAGATCCGGTCGCCGATCTCATCCCAGGACATTCACGACCTCTCGCCGGACGGGTACTTGGTACTTGGTACTTGGTAGCTGCGGATACCAAGTACCAAGTACCAAGTACCAAGTACCAAGTACCCCTTGCGCCCGCGCCAGCGCTCCACCATCACGTGCTGATGTAGCTCTCAAGTTGCTCAATCAAGAACCGCTGCTCGCCGATTACGGCCTTCACTATGTCACCGATGGAGACTATGCCGACGACGGTGGGACCCTCGAGGACGGGCAGGTGGCGGATGCGGTGCTCGGTCATCAACTCCATGCACTCGGCCACCGAGGACTCGACAGTCACCGTGTGCACGTCGGTGGTCATGATCTCGGCGACGAGGGTGTTCTTGGAGACACGGTCGAGCAGGATCACCTTCCTGGCGTAATCACGCTCGGAGACGATGCCGGCCAGGTGGTCCCCGTCCATGACCAGGAGCGCCCCCACCCCCTTGGCCGCCATCTCCTCCAACACCCGGTACACCGTGGTCGAGGGCGTCACCGACCAGACGTCGCTCCCCTTGCCCGCAAGCACGTGGGAGACAGTTCGCATGAGGGATCCTTCCTCCGACTACGCCCCCCAATATACGCGGTGGAACGTTGCCGGTACGGGACTTGTGCAGTCGTGCTTGGATGGTCCCGTGACGACAGACCGCAGCACCGGGCGACAGCGAACCCGCCTCACCGCATCGGTGACCGACCTCGAGGTCAGGCGCCAGCGCGCCTACCTGGTCGGCGTGGTGGTGGGCGGCGACGACATGGGTTCCGCCGAGGCATCCCTGCAGGAGCTGGAACTGCTCACCGACACGGCGGGCTCGGATCCCGTCGAGGCGGTGCTGGCCCGCCGCGATCGCCCCGACCCGGCGCTGTTCGTGGGGCGGGGCAAGGCCGAGGAGATGGCGGCCGCGGTGCGCGCCCTGGACGTCGACGTGGTCGTGTTCGACAATGAGCTCTCCCCCGCCCAGCAACGCAACCTCAACAAGCTCTTCGAGGTCGACGTGGTCGACCGGGTGGCGGTCATCCTCGACATCTTCGCCCAGCACGCCACCACCCGTGAGGGCATGCTCCAGGTGGAACTGGCCATGCACCGCTACCGCCTTCCCCGCCTGCGCGGCAAGGGCACCGAGATGTCCCGCCTCGGCGCCGGGGTGCTGGCCCGCGGCCCCGGCGAGACCAAGCTGGAGACCGACCGCCGGCGCATCTTGGAGCGTGTCGCCAAACTGGAGCGGGAGCTGAAGGATCTGGCACGCTCCCGGCAGACCCGGACCAAGGCGCGGCGCCGTAGCGATCTGGCGCTGGCGTCCCTGGTGGGTTACACCAACGCAGGCAAGTCGACGCTGTTCAACCGGCTCACCGACGCCGGTGTCCTGGTGGAGGACCAGCTCTTCGCCACCCTCGACTCCACGGTGCGCCGCATCGACCTGCCGGTGGGGCGCCCGCTGCTGGTGTCCGACACGGTGGGGTTCGTGCGCCGCCTCCCCCACCAGCTCATCGAGGCCTTCCGCTCCACGCTGGAGGAGGTGAACCAGGCCGACGTCCTCCTCCACGTGGTGGACGCCGCCGACCCCGATCCGGAAGGCCAGATCGCCGCGGTGCGCGAGGTGCTCGCAGAGATCGGCGCCACCGGGGTCGACGAGATCCTGGTGGTGAACAAGACGGACATCGCCGACGCCCACGCGGTGGCACGGTTGCTGGCCCACCACGACGGCGCCGTCGCCGTGTCCGCCGTCACCGGGGACGGCATCGACGAGCTGCTCGCAGTCGTGTCCGACCGCCTCCAGGGCATCACCACCGAGATCGCCCTCACCATCCCCTACACCCGCGGCGACGTCGTCTCCTCGCTCCACGACCTGGGCGAGGTCCTCTCCGAGTCCCACGACGGCGAGGGCACGCACTTGCGGGTGAGGTTGCCGAAGAGGGAAGCAGACCGGTTCTCGGTGTACGTGAGGTAGCGCGGCGCGGGAGGTATTTGGTACTTGGTACTTGGTACGCGCAGTTACCGAGTACCAAGTACCAAGTACCTCCCCTGCTAGAAGAGATCCAAGACGTCCCTCCCCTTGCGCTCGCCCAGGGTTTCCTCCTCTCCCCTGCGCCTTTCGTTCACCAGCGGGATGAGCGTGGACACATACACCACCTGGATCATCAGGGCGGCGACACCGGCGACGGCGAGGCCGACCTCGATGGGGATCACCGGCCCGACCGGGATGACGGCGCCGAGAACCCAGGCGATCTGGAAGATCGACTCACTGTTGGTGAATGCCCGGCCCCTGGACTCGACGGGCACGGTCGCCTGCAGGAGTCCGTCGAACCCGAACTTGGCCGTGCCCCATGCGAAGCCGGCCGCCAGGGCCAGGATGGCGGCGGCGGGGAGGTTGAAGGCGAGTGCGGCGATGAAGGCTGCGCCCGCCTCCACGGCGAGGCCGGCAACCACCATCGGCTCCTCCGCCACCCGCCGCGCCAGCACAGGCGTCACCACCGCGGCGAGGAGGAATCCGCCGCCGCCGGCGGCGAGGAGGAACCCGAAGTCGAGCAGCGCAGCGTCGACGTCTCGGAAGGCGAAGGCCACCAGTAGCAGCAGGAAGCCGTTGATGAAGCGCACCCCGGCGGTGGCGAAGCGGGCCAGCCGCACCGGGCGGGGGTTGGCCACCGACCGCGGCCGCGGCGCACCTCGCCGCTGGCGTTGTACCGCTGCCAGCTCGGCCGGGTCGAGGGCAGGGAGGGAGCGGGCCGACAGCGCCGACCAGGTGAAGGCGCCGGCGGCGCACAGCAGAGCCAGGGCGGGGATCTCCAGCCACATGGAGAGGGCGCCCACCGGCGCCACCACCACGCTCCCGAAGACGCCGAGCCGGGCCAGATGGGCGTTGGCCGCCACCAGTTCGTCGCTCCCGGACAGGACCAGCGGCATTACCGAGGACCGGCTGATCCCGTGGAGGCGTGACAGCACCAGGAGAGTGAAGGCGAGCGGGAAGAGGAACACGGTGTGGATGAACGGCACCAGCAGCACGGCGAGCACGGCGCGCAGCGCCGACGCCAGCACCAGCCCGCCGCGGTAGGCGCCCGGGAACCGCTCGTAGACCCGCCCCAACAGCGGGCCGAGCACGGCGAACGGCGCCAGCGTCAGCAGCAGGTAGAGGAGGACGTTCTGCCGTGCCTCGGTGGAGGGAACGGTGAAGAAGAGCGTGCCGGCCAACGCCATCGCCACCAGGGTGTCCCCGGCGGCGGCACCTGCCTGGGTTGCGGCGAGCCGGGAGAAGCCCCCGCCCCGCGAGGAGAAGGCTATGCGCACCCGGTCGGCGACCGCCCGCGAGGACGACCGCACCGCCTTGCCGACCCGGGCGCCCCGCGGCGCCGGGGAGGCTCCGGTCGGGGTGGCGGGACCGCTCACGGTTGGGGGCGGCTACTGCGCCGGGGAGTGGCCGGCCGCGGCGAGGGCGGCCCGGACGGTATCGGCTGCGGCGTCGAGCCGGTCCGGGTCCGGGCTGGGGTCGGCCCGGGAGAAGTCGAGGTCGAACACGCCGTTGATCGGAACCAGGTGGATGTGCAGGTGGGGCACCTCCAGCCCGGCGATCATGAGCCCGACCTTGGCGGGCCGGTATGCGGAGTCGAGCGCCTGCGCCAGGATCTGCGACACCCGCGACAGGTGCGAAAGCAGGCTCGGGTCGGCGTCGACCCAGTGGTCGACCTCCTCACGCGGCACCACCAGCAGGTGCCCGTCGGCGAGCGGGTTGATGGAGAGGAAGGCGACACAGAACTCGTCCTTCCAGACGAACCGCCCCGGCAGCTCCCCGTCGATGATCCGCGTGAAGACCGTGGCCATGGTCGTGAGCGTAGTGGAACCGGGACCCCCCGCCCGAAGGCGGGGGGTCCCGAGGAGCCGTCAGCCGCGATCCCTCGGCGGGGTGGGCACGCCGTCGAGATGCACCGGGACCAGGACGGTTGCGGTGAACTCGCTGGTTCCGCAGTCGTCCGTGATGGTGTAGGTGATGGTGTACACCCGACCCTCGCCCCGGCTCTCCCGGGTGGCGCGGAGGCGGAAGTGGGTGTCGTCGATGATGGTGATGTCCCGGGCACCCCGGATCTCCTCGTTCGAGGTGACCCCGACCAACTCCACCGTGACCTCACCGGTGGCCCCGACCACGTCGATGGCCACCTCCACCGGCAGGATCTTGGAGTCGGCCGGCCACAGCACCGCCGGGTTGGCGGTCGCCGTCGCCTCCGGCAACGGGCACAGGTCGCCGGCGACGCCGACGATCACCGGGTCGTGGTCCGAGGTGCGGAACTCGTCGGGTGCGAACAGGGAGTCGATCTGTCCCGCCGTCTTGAAGTTGGTGTTGAAGTCGAGGACGCTGGCCTCGTCGGCGTTGATGTGGTACTTGGCTGCACCCGTGATCTTGGGCGTCAGGCTGGCCGACGCCAGTGCGTAGTCCAAGTAGCCCCACTGCCCGTCGAACACGTAGCTGTAAGTCCGCTCACCACCGAAGGCACGACCCAGGTCGGTGTACCCGGCGGCCAGGAACACGTCGATGGGGTCCTCCTTGGCGTACGAATTGAGGTCGCCGATCACCATGTAGTCGGAGTCCTCCGCACCGGTCGGGTTGGATGCCAGCCAGTCGACGATGGCAAGAGCACCCTGGACCCGGGTGGCGTTCCAGCAAGCCTGACCGTCGCCCTGATCGGTGTCGGCGCCGGTCGACCCGTCGCAGCCCTTCGACTTGAGATGGTTGACCGCGACCGTCAGCACCTCGCCGTTGAGGTCGAAGGTCTGCGCCAGCACCGGGCGGTGCCGGTTGTCGGCAAACCGCGGATCGACCGCCGAGGTGAGGATGGCGTGGCTCCCCACCGGCGTCGCCGATGCGGTCTTGTAGATGAAGCCGGTCTTGATGGCGTCGGTGCCGATGGTGCCGGTGTTGATGTACGCCCAGGTTCCGGGCTCGCTGAGCTCGTTGAGCCCGGCGACGATGTCCGCCAGCGGCTCCACGCCCTGGGTGTTCTCCAGCTCGATGAGCCCGACGATGTCGGCGTCCATCTGCTCGAGCGCCCGCAGCAGCTTGACCCGCTGGCGCTGCAGCTCGAAGGCCGACTCGGCGCCGCGGCACTGGTGCGGGAACCCGGTCGGCCCGCAGTTGGTACCGGAGATGTTGGTGGTCAGGAAGTAGTTGAGGACGTTGAACGCCGCCACCTTGCCGACACCGCCGACCTGGGGAGCGCCCTCCGGCCGGGCGTTGGCCGGCGCGAAGTTGGGCACCACCCCACCGGGAACGGCACCGGTGTCGCTCAGGTCGCCAACGACGCGGAGCCGGTAGTTGTTGGGCGAGGCGGCGTTGCCCGCCCAGCCGTAGGTGAGCACGCCGGTGGCGCCGGTGACTGTGTCCCCGCCCCGCAGCGGGTTGGCCGCGGAGAGCGGGTTGCCGCCACGCCCGAACAAGATCGGGTCGGGGTTCTGGTCGTTGAGATGGTCGTCGATGATGATCCGGTTACGGTTGTTTGCCGCCTGCAGGGCAGCCGCCGGAGCGCCGGGCTCGACGACGCTGGTGGGCTGCATCAGCGTCTCGCCGGCCGAGGCCACCACCTGACCGAAGCGGCCGAGCTGGAACATCTCGGTGACGTAGAGAGTCTGGGTGAAGCTCACCAGCATCCCCTCGTAGGCCTCGAGGTCGGCGACGTCGGCGACGGGCAGGGTCACCGGCGCCGGGGTCACCGTGGCGCCCTCGGCGACGACGCTGAGGCTCTCGGGGAAATTGAGCTGGGTCTGGCCCTCGAACTCGGCAACCACCCCGGCGACCCGCACCACGTCGCCCAGATCGACGAGGTTCTCGTTGCCATGGAAGACGAAGATCCCCTCAGAGGTCAGCGGGTCGGCGTCACGGTCGGCGTCCTCCTCCTGGACGTAAAAGCCGCGGATGGCAGGGGCAGCACCTTCGTAATCACCGACGACGACACCCTCGATGAGGACACGCTGGCCCACCAGCGGGCTGGTCGCGCCGGTGCCCTGGACCGCGTGGATCTTGGTCACCTCGAGCGGGGGGCTCACCGTCACCGACTGGGCGCATGTCCCGGTCTGTGGTGTGGCGTCGTTGTTGGTGGCGGTGACGGTCACCGCATAGCTGCCGGCGGGCACGTCGGCGCTGACCGCCAGCGTGGCGGTTGCCGTGCCTCCGGGTGCACCGGCCGGGACCACGTCGACGGCGGCGATGGTTCCCGCCACCGGGTTGGGGTCGACGGCGGTGACGGCGATGTTGACCACGATGCCGTCGGCGTCGGTGGCGCTGAGCGGCGCGGTGCCGCCGTTGCCGACGGTGACCACCAGCGGCGGGGCGCAGGTGGCGACCACGGGCTGGTTGGTGGGAGCGTCGCAGTCGGGGGCGTCGTGGGCGCCGAGGAACGTGAACGTGTCCTGCGGGTGGACGATCCACTCCACCGAGGCGTCGAA
>CAZOGW010000001.1:84190-88270 GCA_964579415.1 uncultured Acidimicrobiaceae bacterium
TCCCGTTGTAGATCTCCAGGGCCTTGTTGAAGCTGGAGCCCTCGATGTACTCGGAGATGACGAGGTCGTCCGTGGCGGCGGCAGCTGCGGAGGTGGCCCCGCTCGCCGCCGGGACCACGGCGATCATCGTAACCGCCATCAACCCGGCAAGGAGTACACGCAGCGAGCGCCTCCCTGTCACAACGTTCCCCATGTGTTACCCCTTTGTGTGACCCCGCGGCGACCTCTGTCTCCCGGCGCCGCGCTCGGCCAACGCTAGCCCACGCCCACGACGGGTGCATGAGGAATAGTTGAACGGGAGATGACGGAAGGCCTCCACTGGATACCGGATACCGGATACTGAATACTGACCCGATGCATCGATCCGAGCTGGCGCCGGGGCTGGACAGGCTGTCGCGATACGAGAGGGGATGGCTGCGAGGCGACGTCGTGGCCGGGATCACCGTCGCCGCCTACCTGATCCCCCAGGCGATGGCCTATGCCGAGGTGGCCGGGCTTCCCGCCGTGGTGGGGCTGTGGACGGCGATGGGGGCGATGACCGTGTACGCCATCCTCGGGTCGTCCCGGCAGCTGTCCGTCGGTCCCGAGTCGACCACGGCGTTGATGGCGGCGGCCGCGGTGGGTCCTCTGGCGATGGGCGACCCGGGACGGTACGCCATGCTGTCGGCGGCGCTGTGCCTCATCGTGGCGGGCCTGTGCCTGGTTGCCTGGGTGGCCCGGCTCGGCTTCCTCGCCGACCTGCTCTCCAAACCGGTGCTGGTGGGCTACATGGCCGGCGTCGCCGTGATAATGATCGCCGGCCAGCTCGACACCTTCGCCGGCCTCGAGTCGGCGGATGGAAGCCCGCCTGCGGAGATCGGCTCGTTCCTCGTGAGCCTCGGCGACGCCCACGGGCCGACGCTGCTCCTCGGTGGTGTCGTGCTCGCCTTCCTGTTCGTAGGGAGCCGCCTCTACCCGCGGGCGCCGGTGCCCCTCATCGCCATCCTCGCCGCGGCCGTGGCCGCTGCTCTCCTCGACCTCGGCGAGGACGGTGTCGAGCTGGTCGGAGCCATCCCCGTCGGGCTGCCGGTACCACGGCTACCCGCGGCCACGCTGGCGGACGTGGGAGCCTTGCTCCTCCCCGCGGTGGGTGTCACGGTGGTGGCATACACCGACAACGCCATCACCGGCCGCGCCTTCGCCTCCCGCGGCGAGTACACCGTGGACGCCAACCAGGAGCTGCTCGCCCTCGGTGGCGCCAACGTCGCCGCCGGCCTGATGCAGGGATTCCCGGTGAGCAGCTCGGGTAGCCGTACCGTGATCGGGGACACCCTGGGAGCCCGCAGCCAGCTCTACTCGCTGGTGGCGGTGGCCGTCGTCGTGGTCACGCTGCTGTTCCTCGGCGGCGTGCTCGCATCGTTCCCGGAGACCGCCCTGGCGGCGGTGGTGATCTGGGCTGCGGTGAAGCTGATCGACGTCGCCGAACTCCACCGCATCGCCCGGTTCCGCCGCAGCGAGTTGGTGCTGGCGCTGGCGACGACGGTTGCGGTGCTGGTCGTCGGCATCCTGTACGGGGTGCTGGTGGCCGTGGGCTTGTCCATCCTCGACCTGCTGCGCCGCGTCGCCCGCCCCCACGACGGGATCCTCGGCTTCGTACCCGGCGTGGCCGGCATGCACGACATCGACGACCATCCCGCAGCCCGGCAGATCCCCGGGCTTGTGGTCTACAGGTACGACGCGCCGCTGTTCTTCGCCAATGCCGAGGACTTCAAGAGCCGTGCGCTGGCCTCGCTCGACGAGGCCGAGGGGCCGGTGGAATGGATGCTGCTCAACTTCGAGGCCAACATCCACATCGATCTGACCTCGGTCGACGCTCTCGACGAGATCCGCGAGGCACTGGAGCGGCGCGACGTGGTGCTGGCGCTGGCCCGGGTCAAGCACGAGATGCACGCAGAGCTCGTGCAGGCCGGCTTCGTCGACCGCATCGGGGCCGACCACGTCTTCGCCACGCTGCCCACGGCCGTGGTGGCCTTCGTCGACGAATACACCGCCCGCCACGGCTCACCCCCGCCGGGAGTGGTGCCGCCCAACCCTCCCGAGCCGCCGGTCATCTCCTGACGCATGGCTCGCTTCCTTCTCGTCCATGGAGCCTGTCACGGCGGTTGGTGCTGGGAGCGGGTGTCACCCCTCCTCATCGCCATGGGCCATTCGGCTTCGGCGCCGGACCTGCCCTGCGAGGACATGGGCGCCGCGTGGGAGGACTACGTCGATGTTGCCGAGGCGTCGCTGGGCGGCGGCAACGACAGCCTGGTGGTGGTGGGACATTCCCTCGGTGCCGTCACGGCCACGGCGGTGGCGGCGCGCCGGCCCACCCGCCGGCTGGCCATCGTCGCCGGGATCATCGCCTCACCGGGTACCAGCCTCAGCGACCTGCGCGACATCGATGCCGGTCGGGACGTGCCGATGCGTCCGGACGACTACGAGCAGGACGGTCACGGCCGCTTCCGGTTCACCTCCGGCGGCGCCCGGCGCCTGCTCTATCACGAGTGTCCCGACGCCGTCGCTGCCGCTGCCGCGCTTCGCCTGCGCTTCCAGGCGTCGATGTGGCGGCGGGTGGTCCCGTTCGATACCCGGCCCGACACCGAGATCGTGTCGGTGGTGTGCCGGCGTGATCGCGTCGTCGATCCGGAGTGGTCCCGGGTCCGCTCGCGGGAGCGGCTCGGCGTCGAGGCCGTCGAGATCGACACCGATCACTCGCCGATGCTGTCTCGCCCCGAGCCGTTGGTGGATCTGCTTGTGAAAGGTTTGTGAGGAGGAGTATTCAGTATTCAGTATTCAGTACCAGGAGAGGGCGGGGGCGCCGCTAGTGTGCCCGGGAATCCGGTCGAGACGGGAGAGTGGGTGAGCAGGCGCAGCCGCCGGTATCTTGTGGTCGTGTTGGCGACCGCCATTTCATTGGCGGCATGCACAGGAGGGGACGGCGCCGAGACCACTACCACGGCGCCCGCCGCGGGAGACGAGCAGCCGGGCGGAGATGTCGAGCAGGCTGCGGCCCTGGTGGAACAGGCGCTGGCGCTTCACGCAGCAGGCGATCTCACCGGCGCCGCCGATCTCTACCGCCAGGCGCTCGACCTCGACCCTGGCAACAAGTTCGCCCACTACAACCTGGGCGTCATCGCCGGTACCCAGGGCGACACGGTCACCGCCGACTACCACTACCGGCTGGCGACCACCATCGACCCCCACTTCGAGGCGGCGCTGTTCAACCTCGGCGTCCTCCTCGACCAGGCGGGCGCCAGGGAAGAGTCGATCGTCATCTACCAGCGCGTGATGCTGGTGAACCCCGACAACGCCGACGCCGCCCTCAATCTCGGTCTGGCGCTGCTGGACGCCGGGCAGGTCGAAGACGGGACCGGATGGATCGAGCGGGCAGTCGAGCTCAACCCCGCCATCTCGGTGCCGGAGATCTCGACGACAACCGCACCGGAGGAGACCTCGACGACCACACCATAGGCAGCCCCATCACTCCCTGGTTGTGGCGCCAACGTGCTACCGGTTCCGCTCAGGAAGCCTGCTGGCAGACGACGTAGGCCTTCAGACCCACGGTCGGATTGCCGAAGATGGGCAGCGTGATCCGCTGGACACGGGCCACCCAGGTTCCGCTCGGCCCTGTCGCCTGGGGGTAGGAGCCGACGATGGCGACCGTGCCCGACTGGACCGTGCTGACCTCGGCGCCTCCGGAGACCAGCACCGAGTTGTCCTGGCAGCTAGCCGTGACCTGGAGTGTCTGGTTGCCGGTGAGATTCTGCTGAACCTCCTGCTGGTAGATCAGGAGCTGTCCGATCTGCCCCACGGGACCCTGCGGGCCGATAGGGCCCTGCGGTCCCGGCGGACCCACGGGCCCGATCGGACCCTCAGGACCGACCGGACCTATCGGGCCTTGAGGCCCCTCCGCACCAACCGGGCCGGTCGCGCCCGTGTCACCTTGCGGACCCGGCTCACCCTCAGGACCAACCGGGCCGACCGGACCTGTGGGACCTTCCGGACCAACCTCACCCTGCGGCCCCTGCTCACCCTGCGGGCCCTGCTCGCCTTGCGGAC
>CAZOGW010000002.1:0-13591 GCA_964579415.1 uncultured Acidimicrobiaceae bacterium
ACCAGGTAGCGGATGGAGTCCTTGGCGGTGCGGATGCCTCCGGCGGGCTTCATGCCGATCTCGACACCGGTGATGCCGGCGAAGTCCCGGATGGCCTCCAGCATGACCAGCGTCACCGGCAGGGTGGCGGCAGGTTGGATCTTGCCGGTGGAGGTCTTGATGAAGTCGGCGCCGGCGGCCATCGCCAGCATCGAGGCGCGGCGCACGTTGTCCAGGGTTCCCAGCTCTCCGGTCTCGAGGATGACCTTGAGATGGGCGGGACCGCATGCCTCTTTCACGGCGACGATCTCCTCGTACACCTTGAGGAAGTCACCGCGGAGGAAGGCGCCCCGGTCGATGACCATGTCGATCTCGTCGGCGCCGAGAGCCACCACGCCGGACACCTCCCCCACCTTGCTGGCGGTGTCGAGCTGGCCGGAGGGGAAGTAGGTGGAAACGGCGGCGACGTGGACGTCGGAGCCCTGCAGCGCCTCGGCGGCTGTGGCCACCAGATTGGGGTAGACACAGATGGCCGCCACCGGCGGCACCGACGAGTCGGTGGGGTCGGGGCGGCGCGCCTTGGCGCACAGCTGGCGCACCTTGCCCGGGGTGTCCTGCCCCTCCAGGGTGGTCAGGTCCATCATGCGGACGGCGAGCAGCAGCGCCGCCATCTTGGAGGCGTGCTTGATGCTCCGGGTCGACAGCGACGCCACCCGCTCGTACACACCGACCTCGTCCACCGACGGCGTGGCGTTGAGGTACGTGCGGATCCCCGTCGTGGTGGCCGTACCGCTGAGCACGGGGAGAGCGGCCGTGGATGTGACCATCAGCGCATGTTACTTCCGGGGTCTGAGCTTTCTCCCCTCGGGGTAATCCCCGATATCGCAAACGCCGTTCTCGCGTACAATCCTGCACATGGCGCGACCGGTCACCGACTTCGAGAGGTCCCCCGCACCCGGCATGGGCATCTGGCGCTGGGTACGCCGCATCGTGCTGACCCTCATCGGCGTCCCCGTCCTCCTGGTCGGCGTGGTGATGCTGGTCACGCCGGGACCGGGGGTGGCTCTCATCGCCGCCGGCCTGGCCATCCTCGCCGTCGAGTTCGTCTGGGCCGAGCGCCAGCTCGACAAGGTCCGGCGGATGACACGAAAGGTCATCGACAAGGCTCGCCGGACCGATGACCACACCGTCGAGGACGGCTGAGCGCATCGCATGACCTCCGTCGTTGCCACCGAGCGGTTGACGCACGCCTACGGCGATGTGGTCGCGCTGTCCGAGGTCACGCTCGACATCCCCGAGGGCCGCATCGGGCTGGTGGGCGCCAACGGGGCAGGCAAGACCACGTTCCTGCGCATCCTCCTCGGCATCCTCCACCCCTCCGCCGGCGCCACTTCCGTCCTCGGCATCGACCCGCAGGCCCACCCCATCGAGGTGCGGGCCCGTATCGGCTACATGCCCGAGGGGGACTGCCTCCCGGTGACCCAGACCGCCGCCGACTTCATGATCTACGCCGCCGAGCTGGCCGGGATACCTCCCCGGGCGGCCCGGCAGCGAGCCTCCGACGTCCTCACCCTGGTCGGCCTCGACGAGGAGCGGTTCCGCCCCCTCGGTGAGTTCTCCACCGGCATGAAGCAGCGCGCCAAGCTGGCCCAGGCCATCGTCCACGATCCGGAGCTGGTGCTGCTGGACGAACCGACCGCCGGGCTCGACCCGGACGGCCGCGACGAGATGCTGAGCCTCATCTCCCGTCTCGGCGGCTTCGGCATCAACGTGATCACCTCGTCGCACGTTCTCTCCGACATCGAGCGCACCTGCGACTGGGTGGTGATGCTCGACGGCGGCAACCTGCTGCGCCAGGGACCGATCGCCACCCTGCTCGACCCGGGGACGGTGGACGTCGAGGTGTTCGACGACCCGGCGCCCATGATCGAAGCCCTGCGCAGCGGCGGCGCCATCGTGACCGTCGCCGGGGCCATCATCACCGTCAAGGTCACCGACGGAGAACCCTTGCGGGCCGTCCGCGACGCCCTCGCCTCCACCGGGACCTCGGTGCGGCGCATGGGTGGCCGCGCCCAGACGCTGGAGAGCATCTACCTGGCGTCCGACACCGGGAGGAATGAGGCGTGACTGGTTCCGGCGCCGTCTTCGACCTGGGCTACCAGCCCCATGACGGGCCCCGGCTGGGTCGCGGGGCCGCGGTCAGGACCACCCTGCGCGACGGCATCCGCCGCGTCTTCGGCATCCGCCGCAAGGCCCGGCGCAAGGTCCTCCCGTTCGTGCTGCTCGGAGTGGCGCTGATCCCGGCGGTGGTCATGGTGGGGCTCTCCTTCTTCATGAGCCAGCTCGGCATGTCCCAGGGGGACTTCGGGTCCGCCCTCGACTACTTCGGCTGGACCGGCAACCTGATGATCCTCTTCTGCGCCCTGGCAGCCCCCGAGCTGCTCATCCCCGACCGCAACGACGGCGTGCTGTCGGTGTACTCGTCGCGGCCGCTCACCACCGGCGACTACCTGGGGGCACGGGCCGCGGCGCTGGCGGTGAGCCTCGGCGCCTTCATGATGTTGCCCCAGCTCTTGATGTGGGTGGCGTTCGCCGCCATGGAGGAAGGGGGCCTGGGCGGCAACCTGATCGGCGGGCTCGGCGATCTGGGACGCTCGGCGCTCACCGTCGTCGCCTACGTCCTCGGGTTGGGAGCGCCGGCGTTCCTGATCTCCGCCTACGTGCGCCGGCTGTCGGCTGCGGCCGGGACCTACCTGGGTGGCATGATCGGCCTCAACGTCGCCGCCAACGCCCTCGTCGAGGACTTCCCCCTGGCCGGCGTCCTCGCCCTCGCCGAACACCCGCTGGCCGTGGGCGACTGGCTCTTCGACCAGGGCATGACCCTCACCACGACACGAGCCGGGCTCGACCCGTGGGTGTCGGCACTGGTGATCGCGGTCCTCGCCGCCGTCACCGCCTGGCTCACCGTGCGCCGCTACCGGAGGTTGATGTGACCGTCCGCGACAACGGCCCGGCTCTGGTGGCGGACGCCACGGTGGAGGTCACCGGGGTGTCCAAGTGGTTCGGGCAGAAGGTGGCCGTCTCCGACCTCACCTGCTCGTTCGGGCCCGGGGTAACCGGCCTGCTGGGACCCAACGGTGCCGGCAAGACGACGCTGCTGCGCATGCTCACCGGTCTCATCCGCCCCTCCGAGGGGACCGTCACCGTGCTCGGCAACGACCCCCGGGCCAACCCGGCCACCTACAAGGACATGGCGCTGGTGCCCGAGGAGGCGGCGGTGTACCCGCACCTCACCGCCCATGAGCTGATCTCCTACGCCGCCCGGCTCTCCGGCGTCACCGACGTCGAAGCGGCGGTGGACCGGGCGATCGCCGCCGTCGAACTGGAGGACGCAGCCCATCGCAAAGTGGGTGGGTTCTCCAAGGGCATGCGGCAGCGCGCCAAGGTGGCGGCGGCGCTGGTCAGCGAGCCCGCCGTGCTCATCCTCGACGAGCCCCTCAACGGCACCGACCCGGTGCAGCGCTCCCGCCTCATCGCCCTGTTCCGGCGGCTCGGCGACGAGGGTCGCACCGTGATCGTGTCGTCCCACGTGCTGCAGGAGGTGGAGCGCATGAGCGACCGGGTCATCGCCATGGTGGACGGCAAGCTGGCCGCCGCCGGTGACGTCGGCGCCATCCGCAACGCCATGGCCGACATCCCGTTCCGGGTGATGGTGGAGACCACCGAGCCGCGGCGGCTGGCGGCTGCACTGATCGCCTCCACCGACGTCCACGGCGTCAGCCTCACCGACCACGCCGTCCACGTCGAGACCAACGACGTGCGGGCCCTCGGGGCCGCCACGCCGCGCCTGGCCGTGGAGATGGACATCGACCTGCGCGGCTTCATCCCCGAGGACGACTCCCTGGAGAGCGTCTTCCGCTACCTGGTGGCCCGCCGGTGAGCACCGCCCTCCTCATCGCCCGCATGACCACCCGGCAGGTGCTGGGCCTGCGCCGCTTCATCGGCCTGGCCCTCCTCGCCGTCGCACCGGCCGCCATCATGGCCCTGGCCAGCGGGGGCGGCGGGTCTTCGCTCGACGTCCTCGCCGGGGGCGCGGTGGGCCTGCTCTTCCCACTGGTGCTCCCCATCGTCGCCCTGATACCGGCAACGTCGGCGCTGGGCGACGAGAAGCGCGACAGCACCCTGCCCTTCATCGCGCTGCGACCGCTGTCGCGCACCACCCTGGCCGCCGCCAAGGTGGGCGGCGCCGTAGCCTCTGCGGCGCTGGTCGCCACCACCGGGACTCTCGCCTACGGGGTGCTGATGGGTCTGCGCACCGGGGACTGGGGTCACGTGCTCCCGCTGGTGGTCGGCGGGCTGGTCACCGTGCTCGCCTACGCCGGTCCCTTCGTCGCCCTCGGCTACGTGGCGGAACGGGCGACGCTGATCGGTCTGGTGTACGTCACCATCTGGGAAAGCGCCATCGTCGGGGCCGTCCCCGCCCTGGCGCCGACGTCGCCGTGGCGGATCGGCTTCAGCGCCTACGCCGGCATGGCCCCCGACGACGTCGGCCCGTTCATACCCGACTTCGCCCTCGGCACCGTCACCCCCGGAGCCGGCGGCGCCGTCCTCAAGGCACTGGTGATAGTGATCGTCGGGGTGGCGATCGTACGCTGGATGCTGACGAGGCTCGATCTGGCTTGAGGTACGTATCACGTATCACGTATCACGTATCACGTATCACGTATCACGTATCGCTCCTCAGGCACCTAGTACCTAGTACTTAGTACTTAGTACTTAGTACTTAGTACGTAGTACGTGTCTGCGTCGTCTCCTCGCTAGCGTCCCTTCCGTGACTAGCGGTCCTGGCCAAATCAATCGTCGGGTGGGCATCGCCGCGCTCATCGTGTCGGGCGGGGTGTTGCTGTCGCGGGTGCTGGGTCAGGTGCGGGAGATCATCTTCGCCGGACTGCTCGGCGCCAGCGGGGACACCGATGTCTACGTGGCCGCCTTCACCCTCCCCGACTTCCTCAACTACCTGCTCGCCGGCGGGTTCCTCTCCATCACCTTCATCCCGATCTTCGCCCGCTACCTGGCGGACGACGACGAGGAAGGTGGATGGGCGGCGCTGACGGCGGTGATCCGGCCGCTGACCGCCGGCATCGTCGCCCTGGTGGTGGTGGGATGGGTGGCGACGCCGTGGGCGGTGGAACTCCTCTTCGACCGCTTCGACGCCGAGCAGGTGGCGGAGACGGTACGGCTCACCCGCATCGTCCTCCCCGCCCAGGTCTTCTTCGTGCTCGGCGCGCTCTACACCGCGGTCCAGTACGGCAAGGGCCGGTTCTTCATCCCCACGCTGGCTCCGATCGTCTACAACCTGGGCATCATCGTCGGCGGAGTCGGCTTCGCGCTCGTCACCGGTACGCCCGAGCCGGAGGGGTTCATCTGGGGTGCGCTCGCCGGCGCCTTCGTGGGCAACTTCGCCCTCCAGTACTGGGGGGCCAGGGGAGTCGGGATGCGCTGGGTCCCGGGGACGTCGTGGAGCCATCCGGCCCTGGGCGAGTACCTCAGGATCGCCCTCCCCCTCATGATCGGCCAGTCCATCGTCGTCCTCGACGAGACCTTCATGCGGGTGTTCGGCAACAAGGTGGGCGAGGCGGCGGCCACCCAGTTGCAGTACGCCCGCAGGACGATGATGGTCCCCGTCGGTGTGGTGGCCCAGGCGGCGGCTGTGGCGGCATACCCGTTCCTGGCCCGGCTCTTCGCCGAGGGGAAGCGGCGGGAGATGGCCGACACCCTGGACCGCAGCCTGGCGTCGGTGGTGTCGGCCTCGGTGGTGGCGACGGCGCTCATCGTCGCTCTCTCCCAGCCGTTCGTCCGCACCCTGTTCGAGCGGGGCGCCTTCGAGCCGGCCGACACCGTGGCCACCGCCAGCGCCCTGTTCTTCTACTCCTTCTCCATTCCGGCATGGGGAGCGTCGCAGGTGGTGACCCGCGCCTTTTACGCCCGCCGCCAGATGTGGACGCCGGTCGCCATCGGCACCGCCGCCTCGCTGCTGGTGGTGCCACTCTATCTGGTCCTCCACGACCGCTTCGGCCTGGAGGGCGTGGCGGTCGCCTCGACGCTGGGCCTGGGTATCTACGCGGTGGCGCTGGTGGCCCGCTGGTACGGCGAGCCCGATCACCGGCACCGGCTCGGGCTCGTCGCCGCGGGGCCGATGCGCAGCGTGCCGCTGGCCGCCGGCGCCGGCGCCGCCGCCTTCGGTGTCGCCTGGCTGGTGGTGCGGGCGATGGGGCAGGGCTGGCCGGCGGCCGTGGTGGCCGCCGTCGCCGGGACAGCGGTCTTCGCCGGGGTCGGCGTCGTCCTCGGCTCCTGGCTCTACGACCGCTTCGGATCAGGCACTTCAAAGGTGTCCGCCGGAGGTACGTCCAGCGCCAGGTGAGATCAGCCCGAGCTTCGTCCATCACCGATACAGATCCACCCAACGCCGCAGCTCAACTAGCCTCCCGCACGATGATGTGCCCTTCGTCCCGGCGTCGGCCCCGCCTGTGCCTCGAATCTCGGTGACGATCCGATGCCGGTATTCCCCAACTGCGATTTCCCCCTGCTCGATCCGACCGAGGTGATCGGAGCGGTCCGGTCCGCCGTCTCGGCGAGAGAGCCCTTCAGCCTGATACGGTTGGGTGACGGGGAGGCGATCGCTCTCTCCTATGGCGAGGACAGCTGGCTGCAGGACCTCAGGTACCTGCACGATCATTGGGGTGACGAGAGAGTTCCCCTGAGCGCCGTCGCCGAGGTCAAAGCCGACCTCGATGACGCACTGCGAGGCGCCGACTTGATCGGCATCCGCAACGACATCATCGGGGTATCGGTTCCTCCTGATCTCCTGCAGCAGCCGGGACAGGTCATCCGGGACTACGTCGTCTCCACGTTCCCGCTGAGACCCGAGGAGATCGAGGCGATCGGCGCCACCGATGCATACCGTTCGACCCTGCTCCCTCGACGGCTGGTCTTGCTGCATGATGTGCTGAGCCGGATCGAATGGTCGGAGGGTCAGCGATTCTGCAGTCAGTGGATCCACTGGGACCTGCTGACCAGCGGCGCCCTCGACGAGATGCTGGAAGGCATGGACCACGTCGGGCTGGTGACGTCCCGGCCCGCGCTCGCCGATACGGTGGCCGGTCGCTTCGGAGTTCGGACCCGTGCGGTTGCCGTCCCTGACAAGTTCAAGGACGTCTCGGGCGCAGGCCACCACGTGCCCGACAGGTACCGCACCATGCGATCCAGCCTCGACTTTCCCGAGGGCACACTGGTGCTGGTCGGTGCCGGGATCCCGGGAAAGGTCTACTGCCAGTGGCTCAAGGAGTCGGGTTGTATCGCCGTCGACATCGGCTCGGTGTTCGATGTGTGGGTGGGGAGGGCATCTCGACCTCTGCTGCTCCAGTCGTACTTCGGGACGACCCGGGACATCAGCGTCCCTGACGACCTCAGGCTCGAGGCGCCGGCCCAATCCGGGCAGCACCGGCTGATGCCGCGCTGGAAACGGACCGGGGTGCCGGGATGACGCCGCCGCGACCATGGGAGGCGCGGCACCGGAAGCTATCCTGTGGCTCCATGGCCCGCCGTTCGCCTCTCCTCAACTCGCAATCATCGATGTCGAGCCGGAAGCGGCGAAGCACCGGCCGCAGGCACCGGTAGCCGCCATGCCCGTCTTCCCGAAGTGTGAGTTCCCGCTGCTTCCGCATCAGGAAGCCTTCGAGGCGATCAACGTGGCTGTGGCGGACGGGCAACCGTTCAGCCTGATACGGATCGGCGACGGTGAGGCCGTGGTGCTTTCCATCGAGGACGACCCTTGGCTGCAGGACCTGGCCTACCTGCGCCTCCACTGGGGTGCCGAGGGCGTGACCCTGCGCGCCATCGCCGAAGTCAAGCGTGATCTCGAATCAGCCTTGCGAGGGGCGGACATCGTGGGCGTCCGCGAGGACGTCCTCGGAGTGGGCCTCCCCGGTGATCTCCTGGAGCGGGCCGGCCCCGCCACCAGGGACTTCGTGACGTCTCATTTCCCCCTCAGGCAGGAGGAAGCCGAGCGGCTCAGCACATCCGGCGCCAGGCGCCTGGCCATGCTCCAGCGAGTCCTCGGCCGGTTCACGTGGTCCGATGACCAGCGATTCTGCAGCGCATGGATCCACTGGGAGCTCCTGGCAAGCGGCGCTCTGGCGACGATCCTGGAGCGGGTCCCCTCGGTCGGGCTGGTCACTGCCCGACCCGAGCTCGTCGAAATGGTCGCCCGCAGGTTCGGAGTGCGCACCTCTGCGGTGGTCGTGCCGGACAAGTTCATCGAATCAGGGGAGGGGGAACGCCACATCCCCGATCGTTACCACACCATCAGATCGGAACTCGACTTCCCCGAAGGTTCGCTGGTGCTGGTCGGGGCTGGGATCCCGGGAAAGGTCTACTGCCAATGGCTCAAGGAGTCGGGATGTGTCGCCATCGACATCGGCTCGGTGTTCGATGCGTGGATCGGCAAGGCGTCACGTCCAGTGGTCATGAGATCACGCTTCGGGGTCGCCCGCGGCGACCGCGTCCCGGCGCACCTCCACCTGGAGACAGCGCCACCCAGCCACACCCACCGCCTCGTCCCCAGGTGGAAGCCGTCGGGATCGGTGCCGAGTTGACATCGCCGGCAAGCCTCGAGGTTCGTGCCCACCGGGCCGCGCCCGCCGGCAGGGCGGACCTGCAGCGATGAACGAACCGATCTTCGTCCTCGGATGCCATCGCTCCGGCACATCGGCCGTTGCCGGGTTGCTTTATCACGCCTGTGGGGTTTCGATGGGCGAGCTGATGCCGCCAACCGCGGACAACCCCATGGGCTACTACGAAGCGTTCGGCGTCGTCGCCGCCCATCGCGAGCTGCTGGGCCAGATGGAGCGAGACTGGACCTGCCCGCCAACGCGGTTCCGTCCCGAACTGCTCGACCTGTCCTCCCTCGAGGAGCAGGTGGCTATCCACACCGGGCTCCCGGGGGTGTGGGCGATGAAGGACCCCCGCTCGATGTTCCTGCTCCCCGCGTGGAGTCACCTCGGCGTGGAGCGTGCCCGGCTGGTCGCAGTGGTGCGGAACCCGGCCGACACCATCCGGTCCATCGAGAGACGGGACCACATCCGCCAGGACCGGGCGGAGGCGATCGTCGACGCCTACATGCGCCGGCTGGTCGAGATCGCCGGGGCGGTACCGCTGCCGGTGATCCAGTTCCCCGGAGATGACGGTGACCTCATCGACCAGGTGCGCAACCTGGCGGCGTCCCTGGACCTGCCGTGGGACGAGGAGGCGGCCCGGTCGTTCTTCGACGAGACGTTGGTGCGCAACCGATCGAGGCTGCGCGATACCAGCCCGACGCACGACCAGCTCATCGCCGCCGCCCGCTTCCCGGACAAGGTACCGGCCACCGACCTGGGTTCGCTCGATCTCGGCTCGGAGCCCGAATGGCCGCTGGAGACACATCTGGGTGTCCGCCACGGCCAGCACCGCAACCAGTTGTGGAAGATGGCACGCTTCTCGACCCATCGGGAGCCCGAGGTCGTCGAGGTGCTCCTGGAGGGGGCCCGACCGGGAGGACGGAAGCGTCGGGGCGTCACGCTGCACCAGACCGAGGTGAGGACTCCCATGGAGGTCGGCGCCGCCATCTCAGGGACCGGAACCAGGCCCCACGGAGTGATCGCCCACGGCATCGTCGCCGGTCGACCGGCCTCCGAAGTCGAGTACCTCTTCCGGTCGGTCTACCTCGGTACCGACCCGCTGGCGGAGTTCGTCATCGATGTCCCCGATCCGGAGGGCAACGGCCTGCTGGGCGTGATTCCGACCCCGGTCGACCAGCCGCAACCGGATCAGGTGCAGGAGATCGCAGCCGGCTGCGGATGGGAACACATCGCCAAGAAGCGCCTGTCGCCAGGCCGGTCGGGGCTGGTCTTCCGGAAGAAGATCTTGACCGACAGCGAGTTGATCCCGGTGGTCGCCGACGTGATCGCCAACATCGGGAGAATCCACTCCTTCGACGTAAGGCTGTCTTCGGTCGAGGCCGTCCTGGAACACGAAGGGGAGCCCGACCTCCCGGTCCTCGAAGGAGGGAGCGACACCTTCCGCCGCGCCCTCGAGGCCGAGAAGCAACGCGCCGACAAGGCCGAGAAGCGAGCCGGCGATGCCGAGCAGGCCTTCGCTCGCCTCAGCGGCCGCCGCAGCGTCCGGTTTGCCCTGGCCCTGAGCCGGCCGGCCCGCGGCCTGTTCCGGAGAGTCCGGTCATGGAAGAAGAAGCCCTAGCCCGGGCGCTGACGGCGCTACGACCCTCGCTCCCGCACCGGGAAGGTCCCCTGGTGTCGATCGTGGTGACGAACCTGAGCGGCGAGGGTCACCTGCGGCGCCTCCTGTACGGGCTGAACGAGCGCACCCGGTATGCCGAGATCGAGGTGGTGCTGGTGGACAACGGCTCCACCGACGCATCACTTCTCGTGTTCGAGGAGTGGACGGGGACGAAGCATCTCGTCGTCAACAGCCAGAACCTGAGTTTCTCGGCCGCCAACAACCTGGGTATCCGTCGCGCCGAGGGTGAGTTGGTGCTACTGGCGAACAACGACATCGACCCGATCCATCCCGACTGGCTCGGCTTCATGGTGGAGTCGCTCGCCGACGGCATCGCCGCCGTCGGTGCCATGCTGGTCTACCCGACGCGCCAGGCGCGGGAGGTGCCACCCACCCATCAGGATCTGACGATCCAACATCTCGGCGTCTCGTTCGAATACTCGAGGTGGGGAGTCCGTGCCGCCAATCTGGGATCGGGGCAGGATCCCCTCTCGATCACGTCACCTGGTCGGCGCGAAGTCCCGGCGGTGACGGCAGCTTGCCTGCTGGCACGCCGTGCCGATCTTCTTGCCACGCCGCTCGACGAGGAGTACTGGTACGGGTCGGAAGACTGGGATCTCTGCCTCCGCCTCGGCGCCATCGGGAGCATCGTCGTCGACGAGCGAGCCGTCCTGTTCCATCACGAATACGGCACCCAGGAGCGCCACATGAGTGAGGCCTGGTTCGAGCAGCGGGCCCGCAACCACCAGTGGTTCAACGACCTGTGGGGACCGGCGCTGATGCGGAAACTGAGGGCGGAGGCGACCGGAGCGGAGCCGCGGTTCTTCCGCAGCGACTCTCCTCCGCGGCTCTGCGTGCCACCCGCAGCGGAGACAAAGCGCGCCGATCGCTTCGCCCGTCGGGTCAGGCGCCAGGCTCGGGAACTGGGGTGGAAGACGACGGCCAACCTTGCGCAGACGTGCGAGATCGCCATCGCCACAGCACCGCCCGCCAACGTGGAGAGGTTCTCCGAGATCGACCTGACCGTCGCCGTGGTGGTGGACCGGGAGGAGGAGTGGGCCGCGACAGGTAGCCTCGACGCGGCGAAACGGGTGCTGGTTCCGGACGCCACCGCCAAGGCCCGCCTCGAGGCGGTTTGGGCCACCGGCGTCCCCGAGATCGTCGAGAGCGGTGAGGGGCTCGGTGCCCACGTCTTCGCCCGACTGCTGGAGGCGGCGACGCCCCGGCCGGATGTGATGCGGATCGGTGTGTCGACCTGCGCACCGGACTGGGAGAGAGCCCAGTTCTGGGGAGACACCCATCTGGCACGCGGCCTGATGCGGGCGTTCCGGCGGCTCGGCCACGAGACCACCGAGCTGATCGCCCCATGGAAGCGCAACGCGGCGTCATCGAGTTGCGATGTCATCCTCCATCTGCGTGGCCTGAGCCGGCGGCCGGTTGCCCGCGGGCAGTGGAACCTGCTGTGGATCATCAGCCACCCGGACCTGCTGGAGCCGGGAGAGTGTGACGACTACGACCTGGTTGCGTCGGCGAGCCGGCGTCATGCCGAGGAGCTCAGCGCCGAACTGGGCCGTCCGGTCCATTTCATCCCCCAGGCCACCGACGCCGACAGCTTCGCGCTGGGGCCGTTCAACGTGGACTACCAAACCTCGGTGATCTATGTGGGCAACGCCCGCTGGCCGAACCGCCGCGCTCCTCGCTGGTTGATGCGCAACGGCCAGCCCTTCGACCTGTACGGCAGGAACTGGGACGGATTCCCGGAAGCTGCCTTCGTACGCAGCGAGTACATCCCCAACCAGGATCTCGCCGCCGCCTACCGCTCTGCCGGCGTCGTCGTCGCCGACCACCATGGGTCGATGCGCACCAACGGGTTCGTCGCCAACCGCCTGTTCGACGTGCTCGCCTCCGGCGGTGTGGTGCTGTCCGACGACGTCGCCGGCGTATCCGAGATCTTCGGCGACCTGGTGCCGACCTACTCGAACGCCGGCGAGCTCGACGCGCAACTCCGCTCGCTTCTCGCCGACCCGGCACGACGCCGCCGGCTGGCCGCCGAGGGCCACCAACTGGTCATGGCCGGCCACACTCTCGACCACCGCGCCCGCACCTGGCTCGAAGCGCTCGACCAGCTCTGACCGTCGACAGGCTCTTCGGGGAACCGCCGGGAGGAACCCGCGAGGCGCGCTGACGCGTCCCACGTCCAACGACCCTACGGGTCGGAGAGGAAGTGGAACGATGAAAGCTCTTGCTCACCGGAACATCATCCCCTACCGAACCATCGCCGCCGCCATCCTGGCGGCGTTCGTGCTGGCGGCATGCGCCGGCGACGACAGCATGGGCGCCGCCGGCCTCGACGACGACACCGGCGGCGCCACCGAGTTCACGGCAGCGCCCGACCAGGTCGAGGAACCGGCGACCGCCGGCGAGGCCGGCGTGGGTGGCGGGCGGCCCGACGCCGAGGCGGTGCTCAACCAGCCACTGCCTCCCGTCGACGCCCACATCATCCGCGACGCCTCGCTCGACGTGCGCGTCGAGGACTTCGATTCGGCGTGGGTGGCGGTGCGGCGCACCGCCACCAGTGTCGGCGGCTACCTGTCGGACGCCTCCACCGAATACGAGGAGATCGACGGCGAGCGCTACGCCAACGGGTGGGCGACGCTGCACATCCCGTCGCAGCATTTCGATGCCGTGCTCGACGATCTCACCGGCCTCGGTGAGCGCATCTCCCAATCGATCAGCGGCGAGGACGTCACCGAGGAGTACGTCGACCTGGAGGCGCGCCTGGCCCACTGGAAGCGAGCCGAGGTGTTCACCCTCGGGCTGATGGACCAGGCCGAGACGGTCGAGGAATCGCTGGCGATCCGGGAGCGCCTCGACGAGATCCAGCTCACGGTGGAACAGATCGAGGGCCGCCTCCGCTACCTGGACAGCCGGGTGTCGTTCTCCACGATCACCGTGGGCATCACCGAGGTGCCGGTGGCTGTGGCCCCCGCACCACCTGTGGAGCCCTCACCGATCACGGAGGCGTTCCAGCAGGCGATCGAGGTCCTGCTGGCTGCGGTGTCGTTCATGATCGTCGCCGCCGCCTTCACCGTTCCCTTTGCGGTAGTGGCCGCGTTGGCATACGGGGTGTGGCGAATCGTGAGGAAGGTCCGTACCCCTCGACCTGCCGCGGAGTAGGGAGGTACTTGGTACTTGGTACTTGGTACTAGGTACTAGGTACTAGGTATCTGGCGACCAGTTCGGGCTCTCGCGCTACGTAGTACGTAGTACGTAGTACGTA
>CAZOGW010000002.1:13691-79507 GCA_964579415.1 uncultured Acidimicrobiaceae bacterium
TACGTAGTACGTAGTACGTAGTACGTATCAAGCTGGCGGATACACTCCGGCGCCCTTGGCCTTCTCGGTCTGCCAGAAGATGTCGGCGATCTCGTCGATGAGGGCGACCAGCTTCTCCCCGTCGGCGGGATCGACCGACTTCTTGGCGTTGCCCGCCTGGTTGATGGCACGCCAGAAGAGGTCGTCCAGGCCGGAGAACTCCTCGCGGTGGGCCGGGGTGAAGAAGTCGGTCCACAGCACCGAGAGATGGTGCTTGACCAACTCGGCACGCTCCTCCTTGATGGAGATGGCCCGAGCGCGGAACACCTCGTCGTCGGATTCGTGGTACTTCTGCGCCGACTTCAGCACCGACATGGCCTCGATCTTGGCCTGAGCAGGGTCGTAGACGCCGCAAAAGAGGTCGCAGTGAGCGTGGGCGGTCCGTGAGGGTGCGAAGAGTCCCATGTGTCTCCTCCTGTGGGCGTTCGGCTCGGGCTGTCAGGCCGACCCTACTCGCTCCCAGCGACGCTCCTGACGGCGTGGCACCATCCGTACAATTGCACCATGGCGCTCCCCGGACGCATATGAGGGGTCCCCGCACCTTGGTCGCCCTGGTCGCCGCCGCCGCGGTGGCAGCCGCCGTGGCGGGCCGGCGGGTACGGCGCTACGCGGTGGCGGAGGAATCGATGAGGCCGGCCCTGGAGCCGGGCGACTTCCTGCTTTCCGTGGCCGCCGAGCGGCCCGGACCGGGCGACACGGTGATCTTCCCCCACCCGGAGCGGGCCGGGTTCGAGTTGGTGAAGCGGGTCGTCGCCGTCGCCGGTCAGCGGGTCAGCATCGGCGGCGGGCAGGTCCACGTCAACGGCGCCCCCCTCGCCGAGCGCTGGGCCGACGGGCCGACCTTCCCCGACGGCGAGTGGGAGGTACCGCCCGGGCATGTGTTCGTCCTGGGCGATCAGCGGGCCCGCTCCGCCGACGACAGCCGCCACCTCGGCCCCGTGCCCACAGCCGGCATGTGGCGCGGCGTGGCCCGCTACTGGCCGCCAGGACGTGTGGGACTCCTCTGAAGAACGGGAGTACTTGGTACTTGGTACTTGGTACTTGGGGGTGGAGACTCAATGGGATGATGCGTCGAGAAGGACGTCGATGGCGTGATGGGTCTCGCCCTCGAGCTGCACAGGGCGGGCGACTCGTTCCAGGCGGTCGATGTGGAGAGAGGCGAAGTCGGTGCGGAGTTGCTCCTCGTCGTAGAGCACCTCGGGGATCTGGGGACCCCCCACACCCTCGGTGAGGTTGTCGCGGTGGTGAGCGACGAGGAACAGCCGGCCGCCGGGCGCGACTGCCGCGGCGGCGCCCCGGTGGACCGACTCGCGTTGCGCCGGGACGAGTTGCAGGTACGACAGCAGCACCAGGTCGAAGGCCGCCGGCTGGGGTACCCACTCCAGCAGGTCGGCGGCGACGGCATCGACGCGGAGACCGTTCTCGGTGGCGAGCCCACGCAGTCGGTCGATGGCCACGTCGGACAGATCGACGGCCGTGACGTCGTGGCCCTGCGCCGCCAGCCACAGCGAATTCCGGCCCTGTCCGGCCCCCAGGTCGAGCACCCGCCGCGGCTCGAGTCCGGACAGGCTCCCGGCGACGAAGCGGTTCGGTTCCATGCCGAAAACGCTCACATCTTCGGAGTACCGCTCGTTCCAGTAGGCCCGCCGCTCGCCCGGCGTAGGCATCGTCCAACTCACCAACGAAGTATCCCACCCACCAAGTACCAAGTACCAAGTACCAAGTACCTCCCCATGTGACGATGCCTTGCCCTCCTGATGGAACCCACCCCCACCCCCATGCGTCTCGCTTGTGGGTCTTCGCTACGAGTCCGGCGTCGTGAGCAACCACGGCACCACTAGCCTCCGGTGAAGCCCTTGGAAGGTGTAGGTGTGGACCGGGAAGTGACCGGTGCCCAGGCCACGGATAGTCGTGGCGGCCCGGCGGTGCAGAAGATCCGCGAGCTTTCGTTCGAGGACTACTACCGCAACCACCGGGACCGCATGTTCCGGGCGCTGGCGCTGACACTCGGTGACGTCGACCTCGCCGCCGACGCGGCGGACGAGGCGATGGTGCGGACGTACCAGCACTGGCGCAAGGTTCGGGACTACGGCAATCCGACGGGTTGGACTTACCGGGTGGGCCTCAACTGGGCACGTTCCCGGCTGAGGAAGGCGAAGAGGGAGCAGCTCGGCATCGTGCCGGAGACCGCCCGTCTCGATCCGGAAGGATCGGACCCGGTCCTGGTGGCGAAGGTGGCGGAGCTGCCGCTTCCCGCCCGCTCGGTGGTGGTCATGAGGTTTTACCTGCAGTGGTCCCATGAAGAGATCGCAGAGGCGTTGGACATACCGATCGGCACGGTGAAGAGCCGCCTTCACCGGGCCGTTGCCGACCTGCGGGGCAAGCTGGAGGTGGCGGAGTGAGCATCGAGGAACTGCTCCAGAGCGAGCTGGAGCACGCCGCCGCCCGCATCGACGCGCCGTCGAGCAGGCTGGAGGACGTGATGGCACGCGGCGGGCGCCGCCGAGCCGGTCGCCTCGTCGCTCTCGCCGGGACCGGTGTGGCGTGCCTCGCCGTCGCCGTGGGCGTCACCGCCCTGGTCGCCGGCTCCCGGGCACCGGTCACACCGGTGGCGACACCCACGCCGACCACGATCCAACCGACGGCCGCTCGAGGTGTGGTGGAGACCGTCGAGGGCGACATCGTCGTCGACGGCCACGGCCTGGCGGTGCGTCCCGCCGCCGGCGGAGCTCCCCAGCCCATCATGGAGGCACACACCCTGCAACTGGGCGGGCGCCCCAGCTTCGGGCCGGCGCTGTCGGACGGTGCCGGAGGGTTCGTCTACTCGGTGGCGGAGGTCACCAGGTCCGCCACCGGCGTCTCCGGCCATGTGTTGTGGGTGCCTGCCGGTGAGACCACACCCCGCATCGTGGCGGTAGAACCACTGGTCGGCGTCGGAGAGGTGATCGGCGTCGTCGACGGGCCCGACGCCCGCGAGGTCGTGTATACGACCGCGGCGGGGCGCACCGCAGTGGTGCGCATGGCCCCCCTCAAGCGCGGCGCGGCACGCACCGTTGCCGAGGGAGTCCACGCCGTGGGGGCCTCGGGACGCCACATCATCGCCACCAGCCACGCCGGGGGCTGCACCCAGCTCAGGATCTTCACCACCCAAGCGACGGAGAGGCCCCTCTCCGAACTGCCGGGGACCACGTGCAAGGACATCCGCGGCACGGTGCTGTCACCGGACGGTACCGGCGCCGCCTTCCTGGATTTCACCGGTGGCGAGGCCACCCTCACCGTGATCGACGCCACCAGCGGAAGGCCCGTCGCCGAGTGGACGGTGGGCGAGGGCCGGCTCGTCGACTTCGACGGGGAGTACGCCTACCTGGACGGCCGCCGCCGCGTCGCCATCGCCACCGGGGTGGTCGAATCGAACAGCTCCGCTCCCGGCGACGTGTTCCAGATCAACGACCGCCTCGTGCTGCAGGCGCCGGGGAACGCCAGCGTCTCCTACGAGGAGGCGGCCGGGGCTGCGCCCCAGCGAACCAGCGAGGACACCACCTCGACGGGAGGCACCGGGGGCGACTGGCGGGTGCTGGTTCGCTCGCAGTCGGTCGATCCCCCGGTCGATCTCGACGTGTTCGGCGTCACCACCACCGGGCTGGGGCCCTACGTCCTCGGTGCCCGCGTCCAGGCCGTCGCCGACGCTTCGGGACACGACCTGCTCGCCCCGGAGGGAGGGATCGGGTACTGCGGAACCGTGGCCCCGGGCCGTGCCGCCGCCGTGAGCCGCGGCGACCTCACCGTCACCGTCGTCAACGATCGGGTGGTCCGCTTCGACTTCTCCACCCCCCGGTTCACCTTCGACGGGCTCGGTGTCGGCTCCAGTATCGACGACATCATCCGGCGCTACCCGGCGGCCGAGGTCGTCCCGGTCGACACCGTCTTCGACCGGGAGCGGGTGACATTGTCGCCGGTGGACGACGACGGCATCGAGGTGGTGTTCGAGGTGGCAGGCGACATGGTGACCCGCTACCGCGTCGGCATCCCCCGCCATCTCGAACCGCCGGTGCCCTGCCGATGATCACCGGTTAGACACCGGCCCCTCCTACACTCCGCCGCCGTGAACGCCTTCAACAAACTCATCGCCGCGCTCAAAGAGCTCCCGCCCGCCCGCCGCAACCTCCTCATCGGGCTCGGTGCCCTGGTGGTCGTGGTGCTCTTCGCCATCGTCTTCGCCCTCTGCAGCGGAGGGGACGACGCTCCCCCGACCACGACCACCACCACCGGTGCTCCCGTCACCACGACGACCGCGGCCCCCACCACCACCGCAGAGAGCACGACATCCACCTCCACCACGGTCGCCGCCGGACCGGTGTCACAGCTCAACGGCCTCCCCACCGGGGAGGACACCGACCTGGATCGCAGGGTTGTTGCGGTGAAGGTCGACAACCACCCCGATGCCCGCCCCCAGTCCGGGCTGCAGGAGGCCGACGCCGTCATGGAGCTCATCGTCGAAGGCGGGTTGTCACGGTTCATCGCCCTCTTCCACGAATCCGACAGCGAGTACGTCGGTCCGGTGCGGTCGGTGCGGCCCACCGACCCCACGCTGGTACGCCCCCTCGACGCCGTCCTCCAGATCTCGGGCGGCCAGCCGTGGGTCCAGAACATCGTCAGCGGCGCCGGCGTCAACTTCCTCAGCGAGTCGGCCTCGAGCACCTTCCGCATCTCCGGCCGCAGCGCCCCCCACAACCTCTACGCCAGCACCCCCGCCATCCGCGAGCTGGCCGACGAGCGGGGTTGGCCCGACGAGCCGCCCGCCGACGGGGCATGGTTCACCTTCGGGACCCCGCCACCGGCCGACGCCACCGCCGAGACCGTGACCCTCGACTGGTCGTCGCAGCAGCCGGTGCCCGTGGTATGGCGCTGGGACGGCGAGCAGTACCTGCGCTCCTACGGCGAGACGCCTCACGAATGGGTCGATGCCGAGGGAGAGCGGGGCCAGATCGCCACCGACACCCTGGTGGTGCTCACCACCCCCCTCTACACCGCCTCCGGTAGCTCGGGCTCCTCGGTCCCGGCCCTGGAGACCACCGGCACCGGCACCGCCTACGTGTTCGTCGACGGGTCGGTCATCGAGGGCACCTGGCAGCGTGACGAGATCACCGAGGCGTTCTCGCTGACCACAGCCGACGGCGCCACCATCGAGCTTCCCGCCGGCCGCCTCTGGGTCAGCGTGTTCCCCGACAGCCGGCCCGTCACCTGGGAATGACCGCAGGCCGTCCCCGACCGGATGGCCTCGCCGCGCTGGCGGCAGCCGTCCGCCGCGGGGAGCGCTCCGCCGCCGACATCGCCGCCACCTACCTGGGACGGATCGAGAGCGCCGGGGCCTCGATCAACGCCTTCACCGCCCCACCGGACGGCACCGCCCTCACCGCCGCTGCCGCCGTCGACGCCGCGGTGGCAGCCGGAGCGGATCCGGGCCCGCTCGCCGGAATCCCGGTCGCCATCAAGGACATCATCGACGAGGCCGGTGTCCCCAACACTCGGGGCACGTCCTTCGCTCCCCCGGTGCCCGAGACGTCGGCGCCGGTCGTCGACCGCCTCGACGCCGCCGGGGCGGTGCGTTTCGGCCGCACCGTGCTGCACGAGTTCGCCTTCGGCTACAGCTCGGAGAACCACTGGTTCGGCCCGGTGCGCAACCCGTGGGACACCGCCACCTCCTGCGGAGGCTCGTCCGGCGGTTCGGCGGCGGCTGTCGCCGCCGGATTCGCCCCCGCCGCCCTCGGCACCGACACCGGCGGTTCGGTGCGGGTCCCCGCCGCCATGTGCGGCATCGTCGGTCTCAAGGTGACCCACGGCCGCATCCCCATCACCGGGGTCTACCCGCTGGGACCGTCGCTGGACACGGTGGGCCCGCTAACGCGCAGCGTCGACGACGCCGCCTCGCTGTACCTGGCACTGGCCGGCCACCACCCCGGCGACATCTGGTCACGGAACGTCCCCGTCACCGCGCCGGGCACGCCCCCGCCCGCCGGGGACATCCGCCTCGGCATCCCCCACCCGTGGGTCGAGACGCCGCTCGACGGCGCCGTGGCGGAGGGATGGGCGTGGTTCCATGACCGCTGCCGGAAGCTGGGGATCGAGGTGGTGTCACTGCACCTGCCCGAGATCGACTTCCCCGGACGGGTGCTGGAGTCGATCTACCCGGAGGTGGCCGAGATCCACCGGGAGCGGTTCGCCGCCCACCCCGAGGGCTACGGCCCGGAGGTGCGCCGGCGCGTCGAGGCCGCCATGGGCTACACCATGGCCCACTACCTCGAGGGTCTGGCGTGGCGGAACCGGATCGGTGACGCCCTCTCCAGGGCGTTGCGCGACTGCGACGCCGTGGTCACCCCCACGGTCCCCACGATCCGCAAGGTCATCGGCGAGGACAGCGTCGCCCTCGGCGGCGAGGACTTCCACTACCGGGCGGCACTGAGCCGCTTCGCGGCGCTGGTCAACCACGCCGGGGTACCCGCCCTGTCGCTCCCGCTGGCGATCGACGGCGCCCCTCCCCCCAGCGTCCAGCTCATCGGGCCTATGTGGGGCGAGCATCGCCTCCTCGAGCTGGGCGGCCTCCTCGAAGCCGAGGGCGTGGCCGGGGCACGCCCGCCCGCCGGATTCGATTGGTAGCGGCGCCGCTCCGGGTTCCGGGGACAAAGGGACGAAAGTCCCACTCGGAAGGTTCCACCTCCGGATCACTCGCGCATAGACTGCAAGCTCGGGTGGGGGCGTTGCGACACCCTACCTGGTGCGCCCTGGCGGGCACATCAACCAGAACTAAGAGGCCGCTCCCACGCGGCCACCAAGGAAGGCCACCGTGGCGGAAGACACCCTTACCAAGCCCATCGATCGCGAGAAGCTCGACCGGGTCGTAATTCGATTCGCCGGCGACTCCGGTGACGGCATGCAGCTCGCCGGGACCCGCTTCACCGACGCGTCCGCCCTGTTCGGCAACGACCTGGCGACTCTCCCCAACTTCCCCGCCGAGATCCGGGCCCCCGCCGGCACGCTACCCGGCGTGTCGTCGTTCCAGGTCCACATCGCCGACTGGGACATCCTCACCCCGGGCGACGAGCCCGACGTGCTGGTCGCCATGAACCCGGCGGCCCTCAAGGCGAACCTGGGCGATCTGCGCAAGGGCGGGCTGCTCCTGGTGAACAGCGACGCCTTCGACGAGCGCAACCTCACCAAGGCCGGGTTCACCGGCAACCCCCTCGAGGACGGATCGCTGGAGGGCTACCACGTGCTCACCGCCCCGATGGAGGAGCTGACCAAGCTGGCGGTCGCCACCACCGGCCTCACCGGGCGGGGAGTGCTCCGCTCCAAGAACTTCTTCGCCCTCGGCCTGGTGTCGTGGATGTTCAACCGCCCCACCGACACGGTGTTCGCCTGGCTCGACGAGAAGTTCGGTCCCGACGACGCGGTGGCCAAGGGCAACGCCGCCGCCTTCCGCGCCGGCTACAACTTCGGCATCACCACCGAGGAGTTCCACCACACCTACGAGGTGGAACCGGCCCGGCTCCCCGCCGGCGAGTACACCAACGTCACCGGCAACCAGGCGCTGGCGTGGGGCCTCATCGCCGCCGCCTCCTCGGTCCGGTTGCCGCTGTTCTATGGCTCGTACCCGATCACCCCGGCGTCGGGCATCCTCGAGGAACTGGCCCGCCACAAGAACTTCGGGGTTCGCACCCTGCAGGTGGAGGACGAGATCGCCGCCGTCGGCGTCGCTCTGGGATCGTCGTTCGCCGGCCACCTCGGTGTCACCGGCACCAGCGGTCCCGGGGTCGCCCTCAAGTCGGAGACGATCAGCCTGGCGTTCCAGACCGAGCTGCCGCTCATCGTGGTCGACGTCCAGCGCGCCGGACCGTCGACCGGCATGCCCACCAAGGTGGAACAGGCCGACCTGCTGCTGGCGCTCTACGGCCGGCATGGCGAGGCGCCGCTCCCCGTGATCGCGGTATCGTCACCCAGCGACGCCTTCGAGACCGCCATCGAGGCGGTCCGCATCGCCGTCAACTTCATGACCCCGGTGATCCTGCTCTCCGACGGCTACATCGCCAACAGCTCGGAGCCGTGGAGCCTCCCCGACGTGGAGGCGATCCCCGACCACTCGGTGGCTTTCGCCGCAGCGGTCGAGGGCAGCGAGTTCCTCCCCTACCGGCGTGACCCCGAGACGCTGGCCCGCCCCTGGGCCGTCCCGGGGACACCGGGCCTGGAGCACCGTGTCGGCGGTCTCGAGCACGAGGACGGCACCGGCAACGTGTCGTACGAGCCGCTGAACCACGAGGCGATGACCATCGTGCGCGAGAACAAGATGCGGGCGGTGGCCCGTTCCCTGCCGCCGCTCGAAGTATGGGACCCAGACGGAGACGCCGACCTGCTGGTGGTGGGCTGGGGTTCGACCTTCGGCGCCATCCGCGCCGGCGTGCGTAACACCGCCAAGGCGGGCTACAGCGCCGCCCACCTGCACCTGCGCCACCTGTGCCCCCTGCCCGACGACCTGGGCGACGTCCTGGCCCGCTACGACCAGGTGCTGGTGCCCGAGCTGAATCGAGGTCAGCTGGTCAAAGTGCTGCGGGCGGAGTACCTGGTTCCCGCCATCGGCTACGGGAAGGTCCAGGGGCTGCCCTTCAAGGCGGCCGAGATCAGCCGCAAGATCATGGAGCTCATCGACCACAAGGACGCACGATGACCGAGACCACCTACACCCGCGCCGACTTCCAGTCGGATCAGGAGGTCCGCTGGTGCCCCGGATGCGGGGACTACACCATCCTCGCCTCCGTCCAGAGCTTCCTGGCAACCCTGGACGTGCCCCGCGAGCGGCACGTCTTCGTCTCCGGCATCGGATGCGCCGCCCGGCTCCCCTATTACATGAACACCTACGGGATGCATTCGATCCACGGGCGGGCGCCGGCCATCGCATCGGGCGTCGCCGCCGCCAACCCGGACCTCACCGTGTGGGTGGTGACCGGCGACGGGGATTCCCTCTCCATCGGGGGCAACCACCTCATCCACGCCCTGCGGCGCAACTCCAACATCAAGATCCTGCTGTTCAACAACCAGATCTACGGGCTCACCAAGGGTCAGTACTCGCCGACGTCGGAGATGGGGAAGCGCACCAAGACCAGCCCGATGGGGTCGGTGGACCACCCGTTCAATCCGGTCAGCCTGGCGCTGGGGGCGGAGGCGACGTTCGTGGCCCGCACCGTCGACATCGACCGGGAGCACACCACCCGGATGCTGAAGGCGGCCTACGAGCACCAGGGCACGGCGTTCATCGAGATCTACCAGAACTGCAACGTGTTCAACGACAAGGCGTTCATCAAGCTGACGGGCCGCGAGGAGCGGGACGAGTACCGCATCTATCTCGAGCCGGGGCAGCCCATCCTGTTCGGCAAGGATCACGAGAAGGGTGTCGTCCTCGGGCCGGAGGGCGCCAACATCGTCGACGTCGCCGATGTCGGCATCGACGCCATCCACGTCCACGACCCGGCCGACCCGCGCGGGGTGGCATTCGCCCTGAGCAGGCTCAGTCACGGGCCCAACGCCCCCACCCCCATCGGCATATTCCGCCAGGTGAACCGTCCGGTGTACGGGGACATGGTGCGCCGGCAGATCATCGACGCCCAGGCGGCCAAGGGCCCCGGGGAACTGGCGGCGCTGATCCGCTCGTCGGGAACGTGGACCGTGTCCTGACCGGTCGCCGGAGACCGAGCCCGTGACGGCGGCGCCGCCGGTGTCGTGTGTCATCCCGGTGCGCAACGAGGCGCACAGCATCGCCGCCGCGGTGGAGAGCTGCCTGGATCAGACCTATCCCGGCCCCCTCGAGGTGGTGGTGGCGGACGCCATGAGCACCGACGGCACCCGCGACGTGGTCACCCGGCTCGCCGGTGCCGACGCCCGGGTGCGCCTGGTGGACAACCCGACACGGGTCACCCCCGCCGGACTCAACGCCGCCATAGCCGTCGCCGGCGGTGAGGTGGTGGCCCGCTGCGACGCCCACGCCGTGCTGCCCTCCGACTACGTCGCCACTGCAGTGCGGCTCCTCGACGAGACCGGCGCCGCCTGCGTGGGAGGGGTGCAGCGGGCGGTGGGCGTGACGCCGGTACAGCGCGCCATCGCAGCCGCCATGTCGACGCCGATCGGCGTCGGTGACGCCCGCTTCCACTACGGCGGCGACCCGGGGCCGGTGGACACCGTGTACCTGGGAGTGTTCCGCCGGACCGCCCTCGACACCGTCGGCGGGTTCGACGAGCACCTGCGACGCAACCAGGACTACGAGCTCAACCACAGGCTCCGCCTCGCCCAGGGGCCGGACGCGGTGTGGTTCGACCCCTCCCTCGGTGTCGAGTACCGGCCCCGTGCATCTCTGCGGGCACTGTGGAAGCAGTACTTCGACTACGGTATCGGCAAGCGGGTCATGCTGCGCCGCCATCCCCGCTCTCTGCGTTGGCGCCAGCTCGTCGCCCCTGCGTTCGTGGTGTCGCTGGCGGCGTCCGTCGTCGCCCTCGCCGTGGGCTGGACCGCACTGGGGCTGGTTGTCCCGCTGGCGTACGCCGCGGTGCTGGCGTTCGGCACCGTCGTAGAGCTGTGGCGCCGTCGCGACGCCGCCATGCTGGCGCTCCCCGCCGCCCTCGCCTCGATGCACACCGCCTGGGGCCTCGGCTTCTTGGGCGCCTCGCTCGATTCCCGATCCCGGCGGTGACCTCGGCCCCGAGCGGCCTCCTTGCCGAAACACCGGACAGCACGGATCCGTGTGCCGGATCAGGGTTGGGGTTGCTTTCCAGCACCGGTACGGTGTCCATACCGATCGGGAGGACGATCGAAGCATGGATGTCCCCAAGGTGACAGCACGAAGCCGGACGCCGCGACACCTGCGGAGCCCCGTCGTGGCGGTGGGGCTGACGCTGGTCCTGGTGACGGCGATGTCGCTGGTGCGGGTGGCGCCGACGTTGGCGGCCGACTCGATCGCCACCCCGGACAGCGCCGGCGCATCCATCTCGCCGGCAGGCCGCGCTGCGCCGCCGCCGACCTGCAACGGCGTACCGGCAACGATCCTGGGCACGTCCGACAGCGAGTGGATCATCGGCACACCCGGCGACGATGTGATCCATGCCGGGGCAGGCGACGACTTCGTTTCCGGCGGAGGCGGCGACGACATCATCTGCGGGGGCGCCGGCAACGACAACCTCCAGGGCGGCGAAGGTGAGGACGAGCTCCACGGTGGGGCCGGCAGCGACATCCTCCGAGGCGGCCCCGGCGCCGACAAACTGTGGGGCGGCGCCGGCGACGACAACATGTGGGGTCACCAGGACGACGACAGCATGTGGGGCGGCGCCGGCAACGACAACCTCCGAGGCGGGACCGGGGACAACCAGATCCACGGCGGTTCCGGCAACGACACCCTCAACAGTGGCTGGGGCAACGACGTGCTCTGGGGCGATTCCGGTAATGACCTCCTCAACGGCGGCGGCGGCAACGATTCCCTCCACGGCCAGGCGGGTGCCGACAGGCTCATCGGAGGCTCCGGCGACGACACACTCAGCGGAGGCGCCGGCGACGACAAGCTGTGGGGCCGCTCCGGAGACGACACCCTCAGCGGTGGCGCCGGTAACGACCTGCTCTACGGCGAGGAGGACACCGACACGCTCGACGGCGGGCGCGGTGACGACAAGCTGCGGGGCGGGCCAGGCAATGACGACCTCCGTGGCGGCATCGGCAACGACAAGCTGTGGGGTGATTCCGGCAACGACGAGCTCCGGGGCGGCAAGGGCAACGACATCCTCAGAGGCGGTACCGGGCACGACAAGCTGTGGGGCGGCGCCGGCAACGACACCCTCAACGGCTTCGCCGGCAATGATCAGCTCTACGGAGAACCCGGCAACGACACCCTCAACGGCGGCGGCGACGACGACCGGCTTCGGGGAGGCCCGGGCAGGGACATCTGCAACGGCAACCACGGCATCGACACCGCCGACAGCACCTGCGAGACGAAGACCGGCGTCCCCTGACGTGGAGACGCCATAGACGTCTCCGCCGGCAGGCTCAGCGGGCACCGCCGTTGTGCATGGCGAACGAACCGATCTCGACGCCCTGGCGGCGGGCGACTTCGTTGGCCTCGAGAAGAAGCCGGGCCTCCGAGGGCGCCAGATACGTGCTCTTGAGCACGTTCATGATCTGTTTGGACCGGTAGTACCGGAAGCCCGGGTTGGGTGTCCGCCAGTCCGGCCCGTAGGTGCCGGCGAGCAGGAGATCGGGGTCTCTCGGGACCAGGATCTCGGTGCCCAGCATCTCCCGGCGCTGCACCGGTAGGTAATCGGCCGGGGTGGCAGGGATGGCGTCGTAACCCCAGGCGCGCCCGTCACGGAACCAGATCGGGTACACGTCGATGTCGATGTCGCCGATCCACACCTTGAACAGGCCGCCGCCGTGGCGGGTGGTCACGTCGAGCCCGGCCCGCAGCACCGTGTCCACCACCTGGAGAGCCTGCGCCTTGACCTGGACCGGGTCGGTGCAGGCGGTGAGGTATCCCACGTCGAGATCGTCGTCGCCGGGAATGAACCGACCGTCCCGATGGCAACCCAGCAGTGTCCCGTACAGCACGAAGAGCTCGACCTCGAGCTCCGTCGCGAACACCTCGCGGACGGCCGTGTAGGCCCCGAGCAGCTCCTCGGGGGAACGGCCCACCGAGTCCGGCGACACCAGGGCGCCCTTCTTGGTGAACAGCTCACCACGGTCGAGCCGGTCGAACAGGAGACCGTCGCCGTGGGGAACGGACACGGTGAGTTCGACCCCACCGAGATCGGCTGCCAGCGGTGCAGGCCCGGCCGTCACCGAGATACGAGAGGAGGCGGGGAAGGTGGCCAGCGCAGAGTGGCGCACGGTGAACGTGAAGGCGGGGTGCGAGAACTGCCGGTTGAGATCGACCTGCTTGATGGGCCGCCCGTCGACGGCCACGGTGACGGTGGGCACCGATCGATCGGCGGCCCGGCCACGGATCCGGAGACCGAGGTGGGTGACGTCCACGGAGAACTCACCTGCGGGGTCGCGGTCGATGCCGACGCCCCCGGCGGCGGGCAGGACGTCCACGGCCAGAGACGGCTCGACTCGATCGGGGGAACCGATGCGGCACCGGCAGTAGGCGCGGCGGAACTCCCACTCCAGGGAGGCGAAGTGCGTCCAAGGTTCGTCGATCGCCGCCAGAACGCCCAGCGCGGTGTCGTAGACCTCCACCGCCTCGGCGAAGCGCCCGAGATGCTCCAGGGCCTCCCCGTGATGGAACAGCCAGCTCGGCGGAGCCGGACGGCGTCGCAGGGTGATCGCAAGCGGCCAGCGCCGCACCGCCGCCCGCCAGTCGCGACGGTCGCTGGCGACCCGAGCCGATGCGGCGTGGATGACGCTGGAACGGGGATAGACCTCCCAGCCGGCCTGCACCGCCGCCTCGGCACCCTCCAGGTCACCCTGTTTGCGCAGGGCTTCGGCCAGGTCGGAATACGCACCCGAGGGACCCGTACCGAACGCCTGCAGGGCGGCGTCGAGCATCTCAGCCGCCTCGGGATACGATCCGCCGGCGGCGAACGCCCTTCCCGCCCTCCACATGGTGGTGGGATGCGACGTGAGCCGGGCCCGGCGCCGGTACGCCTCGGCGGCGACGTCCCAGTCCCCGTGCACCGTCGCCGCGCCGCCGAGACGACGCAGCAGGGAAGGACTTCCGGCGAGGGCGAAGGCGCGGTCGATCTCCGCCGACGACGCCTCGACCCGGGCGAGGTGGGCGTGGGCGCGGGCGAGCTCGTAGTGCCACACCGGGTCGCCGCGGCCGGTTCGCTCCAGTGACAGGCGCCACGCTTCAGCCGCCTCTTCCCACCTTCCGGAGGCCGCGGCCCATCGTGCCTCGCAGATCGAACCGAAGGCCGACGGGGCGGCGAAACGCCCCAACCGGTAGGACTGGGCTTCCGCCCTCCCGGTGACGGAGCGGAGCCGCCGGCCCGGGGCGGAGCGGCGGAAGACGTCACGGGCGACTGCGGTGAATCCGTGGCGGCGAGCCAGCATGGAGCGCAGGCGGCGGTCCAGCGGGATGCGAAGAATCTCTGGGTCGGCCATCGCCATTTTCCGAATCCCCGTCCGTTCCCGGTAGGCCCCACCGCCCGTCGATGGCCGCATCCTATCGACGGGCCGTTCCGCGGTCGAGGCTCACACGCGCCACCGGCGAACCCGCTCATCCTCCGGCGACCCCGCCCGCAGGCAGGTGCCGGCGCCGACCATGGCGCCTACCGGGGAAGGCGGCTCTGATAGAAGCGGCGGACCTCATCGGTGGGCCAGCGGAAGCGGCGCGCCACCTGCGGAGCCAGGGCGACGGCGGCGGCGGTGGGCGCGGCGTCGGCGAGGGCATGGCGGATGCCGGTTCCGAGAGCTTTGTGGTCGCCGGGCAGCACCCAGGTGACGGCGTCGCCGGCGTCGAGCATGACGCGGCTGCCGGGCAGGTCGCTGGCGACCACGGGGACACCCGCCGCCAGGTACTCGTAGAGCTTGGTGGGTTGGGAGTGGCGGTAGTTGGGAAGGTCCCGCAGCGGGACCACCGCCACCGCGTGGCGGGCCACCAGGGGCAGGGCCTGGTCGTGGGCGAGGAACCCGGTCATGTGCAGGTCCACACCGGAGTCCTGCGCCTGGGACTCGAGATGCAGGCGCAGGTCGGCCGAGCAACGGCCGATGAGGGTGAGGCGCGGGGGCGGCGACAGGTCGGCCACGGCGGCGACGAGGACGTCGGCTCCGCGGTCGCGGGTGATGTCGCCCAGGTACACGACGCCATCTCGCTGGGCTGCGGGTACCACCGGGATCTGGGGGCCGGTGAGCAGGTTGGGGAACACCGGGTGGGGGCGGCGGAAGAACCGCCGGTATCCCTCCTCGGCCAGTGTCACCTCACCGGTGCGCTCGGCGAGGCGGAGCAGCCAGCGGGCCACGGTGGCGGCGACCGGCCTGAGCGGGCGCGGGACGACCTGTTTGTGAGCCATCTGCGATGCCAGGTTCTCGTGGAGGTCGAACACCACCCGCCGCCTCAGCAGGCCCGCCAGGATCGTCGCCGGCAGCAGTTCCGGGTCGTGGACCGACGCCACGTCGTAGTCGCCGGCGAGTATCCGCCACGAAGCCCGCAGCGAGCGGGAGAGCCGCCCCCCGGGAAGCAGTTCCACGGTGATCCCCTGCGACGATTCCGGGCCCGGCGCCCGCACCGCGTAGCGGACGTCGGCGACGGTACGCAGCGACTCGATCAGCTTGAGGCGGATGCGGGGGTCGTCGGGCGGGTGGACCGAGGTGACGACCAGGATGCGTTTCACCGGAGGCTCATAAGGCGAAGACGTTGTCCCGGTCGAGGCGGTTGCGTCGATAGGCGCCGCGGGTGTCGAGCACGGTGGGGACCGCATCGGCGATGGCCCCGAGATCGAGCGAGGCATGATCGGTGAGGATCACCGCCAGCTGGTACCCGCCGAGGGCATCCCCGCCGGCGGGGGTGAAGCCGTGGGCGGCGATGCGCTCTTCACCCACCAGCGGATCGAGGACCCCGATCTCGGCCCCGCGGTCCGCCAGCAGCCGCAGCACGTCGATCGACGCCGATTCGCGGTCGTCGGCGACGTTGGGTTTGTAGGCGATCCCGACGCCGAGTATCCGGGTGCCGGCGATCGGTAGGCGACGCTCGTTGAGCAGCGCGGCGACGCGTTCGACGGTGTAGGTGGGCATCGCCTTGTTCACCTGCTCGGCGAGGTCGATGAACCTGGTGGCGACGTTGGCCTCCTTGGCCCGCCATGCCAGGTACTGCGGGTCGAGCGGTATGCAGTGCCCGCCGACTCCGGGGCCCGGATAGAACGCCTGGAAGCCGAAAGGCTTGGTGGCGGCCGCGTCGACCACCTCCCAGATGTCGATGTCCAGCTCGTGGGCCAGTTGCGCCATCTCGTTGATCAGCGCGATGTTGACGGAGCGGTAGGTGTTCTCCAGGAGCTTGGCCATCTCGGCGATGCGCGCCGACGACACCGGATGCACCGAGGACACGACGCGGCGATAGGCGGCTGCGGCCACCTCGGTGGAGACGGGAGAAACGCCGCCGACCACCTTGGGTATGTCCCCCGTAGAGATGTCCCGACCCGGGTCGACCCGCTCCGGCGAGAAGGCGACGAACACGTCCTCGTCAAGGACCAGCCCGCCGGAGGTGGCTGCCTCCACCATCACCTCCTCGGTGGTCCCCGGGTATGTCGTCGACTCGAGCGACACCAGTGTTCCCGGCTTCACCACGGCGGCGACGGTCTCCGCGGCCGAGTGGATGTAGGAGAGGTCGGGTTCGCGGTGGCGGCCCAGCGGGCTGGGGACGCAGACGAAGATCGCGTCCGCTGCAGTGAGCACGGCAGGGTGGGTGGACACGGTCAGCCCTGCGTCGAGGGCGTCGCGCAGCGTAGCCCCGGGCACGTCGCCGATCGTCGAGCGCCCCGAGGCCAGCCGCTCCACATGCTCCTCGGACACGTCGAAACCGAGGACGCCCAACCCCTTCTGTGTCATGCCGACCGCCAGCGGCAATCCGACATAGCCGAGACCGATCACCCCGGCTGTCCAGGGCTCCTCGGCGAAGAATCGGGCGCGATCGTGCATTGAATATCCCTGGGTCGGGGTGCGGCGATTCTAGGAGGAGCTTCCCGCCTACGACACGTCAGCCTCAGGGTCCGATGCGAGTGAGCGTTCGGTCACCGGGGTCGCCATCGACGAGGAGGATGTCGATCTGGTTGCTGCCACTCACCAGGCTGCTCGGAGGCAGGAGGACATCGAACAGCTCTGGGTCGTCCGCCGACTGGTGAGATCTCGTCACCGCCACCACGACCCCGTTGACGCCCACTGCGAGCAGCGCGGGATCCGACCCTACCTCTGGACGTTCCAGGGTGCCCCTGATCATGATGGGGAGGACCGCGGCGGAGATATCGACGTCGGCGAGCGCCTGGGCGCCCTCCGCCGACGCCACCAGCGGAGAGGTTCCGGAGGGGAACTGGTCGACGGCGACACCGAGAAGGTCGGCGGTGCCGTCCGGGACCAGGTCGTACGGAGTGCCGCCACGGAAGATCTCCACCTTGCGAGCGGCGGCGGCCAGCTTCTCCTCGCCACCGGCCCCGAAGTCGACCGTCCCACCGCCGACGATGGTGCTCCCGCTTCGCTCCGGCCGGTCTGTGGCGAGGAGGGATGTCCCCTCCACTTCCCAGGGGAGGGCGAGGCCGATGGCGTCCGCCATGGTGGGAAGGATGTCGTGGATCTCGGCGCGGTAGTCGTCGATGCCGCCGGTTTCCTGACGAGGGGTCTTGATGAACAGCGGGATGGCGGCGATCTCGCCGACGCTGTCCTCGGTGGCGGCGCGCCGGTTCTCCACGTCGGGGCGGAACACGATGCCGTGGTCGGCGGCGACTACGAGCAGGGTCTCGTCGTAGATACCGAGAGCCTCGAGCCGGGCGATGAGCCGCCCGATCAGGGTGTCGACGAACTGGACCTGGAGGAGGTGACGCTGGTACACCTGGTTCACCGGCCACGGGTCGCTGAGCCACGTGTTCCCGTCAGCGCCGAGTTGGGGTCGCGGCGGCACGAAACTCTGCCCGTCGGGCAGGTACTCCCAGCGGCCATGGGGGAGCATCACGTGGATGAAGTCGAGCGTCGGACGCTCACCGCGCACATCGATGCCGTCGACGAACCCCTCGAACGTCGCCTTGCGACCGGCGCGGACCGCTTCGTTGAAGAGCGCCCGCACCGCGTCCGGATCCGAGAACCCGGCAACGGGTTCCGCCGGCACATCAGCGACCTCTGCGAACGCCCCCCATGCCTGGTCGATGGGGGGAAGGGACCGGGTGAGGTCCTCGGGAAGGAGCATGTGGGCGGCCACAACCCGCAGATCCGCGGCCATGGCCCGCCATCTCTCCCGATTCGGGACAGGATCGAGCGGGGACTCCTCGCACACCAGCGGGGGGCACAAGGCGGTGATCGGCTCCATGGCGTCCACGTCGTAGACGCCGCCGAGAAGCGTGAACAGGTTGCGGGGATGGTCGAAGGCGGTGGGGGTCTCCTCCAGGTCGGGCGTATAGCCGGTCAGTGCCGCCGGGACAGCCCACTGCGTCAGCCGCGCCGTGGTGACGGCGTTGCGGTACCAAGTGGCGTCGCCGGCAAGGCGGGCGAAGGCGGGATAGAGGTCGGACTGCAGCTCGCCCTCACCGTCGATGAGTGAGGCCACCGGGAACTCGTCGAACATCACCATCACGATGGGTGGGGGATCGGCGACGACTACGCCCGCCACGGCCACCGTGTCGGAGGCGGTGACGAGACGGGAGGCGGGAGAGAGAAAGAGAAAGAACGCCGGTACCGCCAGGACGGCCACCGACCCGAACACGAGCAGGGATCTCACCGGCTCGAACCTGAAGTAGGCCACCGCCGAGACCAGCCCGAGGAGGAACGCCAGCAACAGCTGCACCGGCCCCGGGAGCGAGCCCAGCGGAGTATGCCTCAGGATCACGGCGGCAAGCACCCCGGCGAGGACGGTGAGCACCGCTCCGTGAAACAGGCGGCCCGCCGTGCCGTTCAGCGAGTATGCACACAGGACGACGAGGCCCACCAGGATGGGCAGGAGGATCCCGGCGACAAGCGCCAGCAGGACCACCTCGGCTCGGGTGGCGTCAGCGGCCACGAAGAATTCGGGGTTGTCCCCCAGCAGGTTGAGGACGGGCTGCACAATGCCCAACACGAGCAAGGTGGCACAGGAGGTGATGATCTCGACAGGCCCGATGTCTCGCCCCGCCGGAGGGGCCTCAGCCATATGTGTTGCCGTCGCAGTCCATGGCACGACCAGCCAGCAGGGGGCGCAGCAGGTCGGAGATCTGCTGTGCCCGGTGAGCGAAGGTGTGGTGCCCGAGAACCAGATCGCGGCCCCGGCGGGCGCGTTCGGTCCGCGACCAATCGTTGCCGAGGAGGTCGCCTACGAGGCCGGCGAGGTCGTCGGTGCCGGAGTAGGTGTCCACCACGCCGTCGAACAGAGCACCGAGACCCTCCACGAGGTCGGACACCACGACGGCGCCGCTGGCCAACGCGTCGAAGACCGCGGGGGCCACGATGCCGTGCTCCGCCAGCTCCGGCAAGTGACGGTGAACGACGACGCCCGCCGAGGCGTACATCTCGGCGAGTCGGCCCTCCCAGGCCGGTGGCTCGACGTCCTCGACGGCGTCGCCGTCCTCGCTGGTGACCGGCTCTCCGGCGGCAGGCGCCTGCTCTGTGGATATCGAAGCCCCGGTGACGTAGACGACCTCTGCGGTAAGGCCCGGATCGGGCTCGGCGCTACCGAACTGCGTGCCGTCGGCGGCGAACGGCAGGTGGACGACAGGCACGCTCGCCTCCGCCGCCAGTCGCTCCGCGGCGCGTGCCGACGCGACACAGACAAGGTCGTACCTCTCACACTCCTGAGGGGTGACCTCGCCGGCGTGGCTGGTGATCCAGAGCACGTTGACCTGGGCGCTCTTGGGTGTGTACCGGACCGCTCCGCGGAGGTGGACGACCACGTCGACATCCTGCCGGTCTTCCCTGTCCCAGTCGGGGAGGAAGTGGATCTCACCGGCGAACCCCTGCGTTTCCATCGCCCGCAACAGACTGCGGGCGACGTGGTGGTCGTTCGAGCCGGCCGCCTCCTCAGCATCGATGGCGGCCACCTTGGCCGCCACGCGGGGCCGCTCCACCGTGGCCATGGCCAGCTCGGCGAACTCGCGGGCGCGCTGGCCGTAGGTGTGACGCTCGAGGACCGTGGCGCGCAGCTTGTCCGCCAGTTCGCGACGCGCCGCCTCGTCGCCGAGGTAGCGGTCGAGAAGTTCCCGCAGCTCCCGCCCGTCACGGTAGGTGGGTAACAGCCCTCCGAACAGCTCCGCGGATCCGATCGGGTTGTTGGACACGACGAGGGTGCCGCAGGCGAGGGCATCGAAGACCCTGCTGTTGACGAACCCGTGCGGGAGGGTGTGGTGGGCGGTGTCGTCGAGCAGAATGTCGACCGACCGGTACACGTCCGGCAGGAGTTCGTAGGGAAGGTGCCCTCGCCAGTAGCGGAGCGCCAGCGGTTCCTCCCGCCAGTTCTTGCCGAAGAGGAGGAATCGCTCCCCGGTACGGACGTCGAGGTCGCCCAGGACGCTCCGACCGAAGCCCCAGTTGTTGCCGGTGAACGCGTAGTCGGCACGAAACGTAACCGAAGCCGCTCCGGGCTGGAAACGCTCCGGGTTCGTGGCGAGGGGTAGCACCGGGGGCTCACGCAGGGCGAACCTTGCCAGTGCCTCGGCGGCGAGGTGGCTCGACGCGACCACCTGGTCGTAGGCGTCGAACCATGGGTGAGACATCCAGCGCTCCACCCAGTTACGCACCCAGGCGATGGTTACAGCTCCTGTCGGTGCTCGCCTTACGTCGAACGAGTCGAGCAACCCGATGACGACGTCCACGTCGTCGGGCAACTCGTACCAGCGGTGCCCGCGCCGCTCGGCGTACACGACCTCCCAGCCCTGGGCGGCGAAAGCGTCGCCGAGTTCGTGGGCCGTGTACCAGTCGCCCCAGCCCTTGGTGACATCGTCCTCGGTGATTGTGATGGCGACCTTGGGGGGCGAGCCGCCGGCCCACACACCCTGCCCGCCGAGGCGGGCCCTCCTCACCGAGCGGGACACCAGGGGTCCCCACGTCTCGGCATACTGTCGCCAGTTGCCCATGTGGTTGATGCGGGCTACATCCCGGGCGAGGCCGCGCCTGGTAGAAGACTCGGCGTGGAACAGCACCGCCTCTCCGGCCAGGGCGATGCGGCCGTGGCGCCGCAGCTTGAGACAGAGGTCCAGGTCCTCGCACCCGTACACGTAGCCCGGAGTGAATCCTCCCACCGCCTCGAAGCCGCTCCGGGTCACCAGGAGTGCCGCCCCGGTGGCCGCCGCCACCTCGATCGTCTCAACGAGTGCCGGGTCGGTGGGGTCGGACCATTCGATGTTGGTGGCGTGAGGGGCTCCCTCGCGGAAACCGAAGCGGATCCCGCGGTGTTGAACGGTGCAGGCGGTTCCTCCCTGGCCGGTTTCACGATGCACCATGAGCGCCCCCACGGCCACCCATCCCCCGCCGCCGCCGAGGGTGGCCACCATCGCTCCCAGCCAGTCGTCGGTGATCGGCTCGACGTCGTTGTTGAGGAACAGGAGCAGGTCCCCCCCTGCCAGTTCCGCCGCCTGGTTGTTGCCCTCGGAGAACGAAGCGTTCTCCTGGTTCCTCACCACTCGCAGCGGGAAACTCCAGTCGCTACCGAGGACATCGGCGGTGTCGTCACCGGACGCGTTGTCCACGACGACGACCTCAAAGGAGCGGTACCGGGTGGCATCGAGCGCCGGGAGCAGCCGTCGCAGGTGGTGGGCACCGTCGCGGGTGAGGATGATGATGGTCACCAGCGGGCCTGACACCGGGTGGCGCGCCGGGCGCAACTCGGCGATCCGCCCGGCCACGTCCTCCCGGGACTTCCTGGCCGGGACCGCTCTTGTCATCGCGGGCGCGGGGACCGGATCGGCGGCAACGGGCTTCTTCCGCCCTCGCGCCAGATCAAAGAGGGGACGGAGCGGGCGGGTCAGTGCGAGCGACAGCCGTACGATGCGCCGCCCGGCAAGACGCTCGTAGGAGCGCTGCGCCGCCTCGGCGACGCGCTCCGCCGACCGGGCCTGCGCCGCCAGGTCGGCGAGCTCCTCCTTCAGTCTGATGTTCTCGCGCTGCAGCGCCTCCGGGGGCGGCGTAGCACCGGTCGGCAGGGGGTGATCGTCGGGCATGCCGGGGAGTCTAAGTGGGCCGGAGCGACCGGCCCATCGCCACGGTGTGCCGTGTCGGGCCGATCACACCTACGGTCGAGCGCTCTTCGGCGAGGAATCGGGCGCCATCATGCGCGGGATATCTCCATGGGACAGGACACGAATGAAGGGGCCACCACCGTGTCAGGGGATGCTCACCTTCACCTCGCATCTCGTCGCCGTGTCCGTGCCGGAGCCGCCGTGGCAGGTGTCGGTGTTGCCGCCTCCGCGGAGGTCGTCGGCGCCGCTGCCGCCGTACAGGGCGTCGGCGCCGGCTCCACCCCGGATCAGATCGGGACCGGCGTTCCCGTAGAGCGTGTCGTTCCCTGCCCCGCCGTCGACGGTGTCGCTGCCGTCGCCACCGCGCAGTATGTCGCCCCCGGCCTCCCCGTGAAGGGTGTCGTTACCCTTGCCTCCGTACAGAAGGTCGTCGCCGGTGCCGCCGAGGATCAAGTCGTTCCCGGTGTTTCCCCAGAGGCGGTCATGCCCTCCCCCGCCGTGCAGGTAGTCGCTGTCGCTGCCGCCGCGCAACCGGTCGTCCCCTCCGGCACCACGGAGCGTGTCGCGACCTGTGCCGCCCCCCAGCTTGTCGTTCCCGGGACCCCCGTAGAGCAGGTCGGCGTCGGAGCCGCCGCTGATCTCGTCGTCGCCCCGCTGGCCGTAGAGCCGGTCGACCCCGCCCTCACCGTAGAGGCGGTCCTTGCCGGTGCCGCCGAGGATCAGGTCGTCGCCGACCCCGCCATGGATCGTGTCGGCTCCGCTCCCCCCGAAGACCACGTCGTTGCCGGGACCGGCGTAGACGCGGTCGTTGCCGGAGCCTCCGCAGATCACGTCGTTACCGCCGCGGCCGTGGATCACATCGTGACCCCGCCCCGCCCAGATGATGTCATTCCCCTTGGTGCCGTAGATGACGTCGTTGCCCGAGGTGCCCAGGATGGTGGCCCGCTCTCTGGTACACCACCACGCCTCGTTGTCGGCGGTGGCCGTATCGCACTTCCACCCGGCGGGGACGAACCACGATGTCGGCGAGGCGCCAGGGATCGCCGTGTTGCCCAGGTACACGTCGAGGACGCCGTTGGTGCGGAGCAGGAACAGGTCGTCACGGCCGTCGCCGTCGAAGTCGTTGGCGAGGACGTCCGCCCAGGCGCCGGAGGCGGGCAGCGTCCTCGTCTCGTTGACTGTGCCATAGCCGTTGAGCAGGATGCGAACCTTGGCCCGGTCGATCGCATACAGGTCGGGCAGGTCGTCGACGTTGCGGTCGCCGAGGGTGAACTGCCACGAGCGAGTGTCGCCGAGCGGGGTTGCGGTGTCGGCGAGCTTGGACTTGTAGCCTCCCTTGCCGTTCCACACCTCGACCCGGGTGGCGGTCGCCGAACGGCGGATGACGAACAGGTCCTGCACGCCGTCGCGGTTGTGGTCTCCCAGCAGGTAGGCGGCGCCGGCCGAAGGCTTGACCGCGGTCGACAACTTCACGGTCTTCTTGAACTCCTTGGAGCGTAGAGCCACCTCCATCGCCACCGTGGAGCCTTTGCTGTCGATGAACCAGATGTCGGTGCGGCCGTGGCGCTCGTAGTCGGCGTAGGCGACCAGGCGACCACGCCGCGTCACCGCCGGCACCACGAACGACGAGGCGGCGCAGGCCCGGTGCAGTTGGTGGGTGCGGGAGAACTCCACCAGGAGGGAGGTGCCGGCGTCGCCCACCTCTACGACATCGGCGAGGCCGTTGCCGGTGAAGTCGGCCAACGCCTGCGGCTTGCCCGCCTCCGTGGGACCGATGGCGGCGACGTCGTAGGTGGCGGCGAGGGTGGTGAAGTTGGCCGGGCTGGTGGTGGGCGGGTACGGCTTGGGGACGGTGCCGTAACCCGGGGTGGCGTTGGGGCCCATCCAACTGAAGTGCATGGTGTCCTTGATGTCCATCCAGTCGCCGCCCCAGCAGAACCCGGCGTCGCGCCACGCCTGGACGAACCAGTCCGGCATGTCGGTGATCTTCGTGTTGTCGGAGCGGTAGGGGTTGGTGGTCCAGTTGATGTCGATGGTGGCGCCGAAGGTGTGGTTGGAGATGCTGAAGGAGCCACCCACCGTGCGCGGCACGTAGGTGGCGGTATCGCCGCTGCGGATGCGGTAAGGCTTACCGGGATTGGCGGCGGCAGCGGCGACGAGGTTGGCGCCTGCCTTCTGGAACGCCGGGAGCGCCCGCTCGTGGACCCTCACCACCTTGCCGCCGCTCAGCGGCACGGTCCAGTTGACCAGTTCGCTCGAGAGCTGGCCGATGGTGCGCCCGAAGAAGTCGCCGCGGTACCCGCGTATCCGGTCCGGCGACGACAGCGGGCCGGAGCGGGTATGGAGCGGGTTCGACGTCGACGGGGGGCCGCAGCCCGCCGACTCGTTGAAGGAGGGGAACCCGCCACCTTCCCCGGCGAGTCCTTCCCCCAGCCCGTCGCCATGCGCCGGGTGATAACCCTCATGCTCGGGGGGGATCGGGTCGTCCGCAGGCTGGGACCAGGCCGGAGGCGCCGTCATCGTCACCAGGCCGAGCGCCATGGCAATCCCCACTACCCGCCGGCCACCACGGCGCAGTCCTTGATGAAGCTGTCGGCTCGTCACCCAGGCGAGGCTAACCCAGGTGGCGATATAGGCGACTTCCTCGCGGGCAGGCCCGTGCCCGGAAGCGGTTACTCCACGATGCCCTCCCCTGCCACTACAATCCACCCGCCGCCGCCGGGCCATCCCCCGGGAGAACGATGCACCGTTTCTTCAAACCTGCCATCCGCCCACTTCTGGAGGCGACGAAGCCTTCTCTGGTGGTGGAGATCGGCAGCGACTGGGGCCACGGCACCGAACTGCTCGCCACCTGGTGCCACGCCAACGGGGCTGCCCTGCACATCGTGGACCCGCTCCCCAAGTACGACGTGGACGAGTGGGCGCAGCGATGGCCGGGATCCGTCACCTTCCACCTGGACTTGTCGCTCAACGCACTGGTCGATCTCGACGCCCCCGACATGGTGTGCATCGACGGAGACCACAACTGGTACACGGTGTACCACGAGTTGGAGCTCCTGGCACGCTCGGCCAGCGAGGCGGGGCGCCCCTTCCCGCTGACGCTGTTCCACGACGTGGCATGGCCCTACGGCCGCCGCGACCTCTACTACGACCCGGCCACGATCCCCGAGGCTCACCGCCATCCCTACCGCAAGGGAGGGCTGGTCCCCGGCCAGCGAGCGCTGACGGAGAGCGGCTTCAACGACCATCTCGACAACGCCCTCCACGAGGGGACGCTCCGCAACGGGGTTCGCACCGCCGTCGAGGACTTCGTCGCCGACCGCCCGCACCTGGCGCTCCACGTCGTTCCCGGCCTGCATGGACTCGGCATCGTCGTCGACGACGCCGCCGATGCGGCCGTGCACGAGGCCATCGCCGACGTCACCGGCCCAAGCGGGCTGATGCGGGTGATCGAAGCCGTCGAGGAGGACCGGCTGGCACGGCTGCAGAGGCTGTCCGAGATGCAGAAGGAACTCGTGCAGGAACGGGAGCGCGCCGGGCGGACCCGGGCCGAGGCTGCGCACCACGCCGAGCGGGCAGAGGCGCTGGCGGCACAGGTGAGTGCGCTCGGCGAGAACCTCGCCGAGGCGCGGGCACAGGCCGCGGAACTGGAGACCCTCCTCACACGGACCCGGCTCCGGGTCAGGAAGGAGAAGCGGCTGGCGGCGAGACGGCAGCGAGCACTCGACAAGAAGGTCCGGGCGCTCGACAGGTCCCAGCGGTCGCTCGCCACCGTCCGCAGCAGGCTCGATGCCGCCGAGGCGGAGTCACGTGCCCTCAAGCGTCGGCTCGGGGCTGCCGAGGCCGACTACTCGCGGCTCCGCAACCGGCGCTCGGTGCGCCTCACGTTGCGGATGGCCTCCCTGTTCCGCCCGCTCTTCCGGCTTCGCCGCGGCCAGGGGTCCCGCAAGACGTCGACGCCGGCGACGTCGGCACGGGACGACGGCGCCAAGGAGGGCAAGCCAGGTAGCCGACCGCCCGCCGGGGCGACCGCGCCCGCCGACCCGGCGCCCGTAAGGCTGACGCCGTCGACCGCCGCAGCAGCACAGCCATCGCCGGAGGCCGCCGGCCGGCGCCGTCCACGACGGATCAGGTCGCCCCGGGCAGCCCGCGCCGGCCGGGCTCTCTGGGCGGGCTTCGGCGGCATCGCCTCCGCCGAACTGGACAAGCTGGTGCAGGCACGGCACGACTCCCCCGCCGAGGCTTCCCGTGCCGCCCTGGAACTGGCCAGGTGGTGGCGCTACCACGGCGACCTCGACAGGGCGCTGGACCTGGCTCGCCTGAGCCGGGCGGCACGGCCTGACGCCCCCTGGTCACGGGACGGGCAGTTCCTCGAAGCAGACGTCCTCCACGAATTGGGGCTTGCCGAAGAGGGCCGGTACCTGCTCGACCACATGCTGGAGGGGGCACCCGACGACCCGCACCTGTTGTTGCGCCTTGCCAACACCTTCGCCTCACCGGCGGGGCCTGCCGGCGATCGGGACGACCTGACCCGGCTCGCCATCATCAATCAGGTCCTCGCCAACGCCGGGCTGTCTTCCCTCCGTCTCGCCGACGCCGGCAGGGGTTTGCGCATCGACAACCTCGCCGGGACCGGCCCCGAGCCGGTGCCGCACCAGGGCCCGGAGCCGCTGGTGTCGGTGGTCGTCCCGGCGTTCAACGCCTCCGACTGGTTGGCGACCTCGGTCGGTTCCATCCTGGCTCAGACTTGGCCGCGGATCGAGGTCGTCATCGTCGACGACGCCAGCAGCGACGGGACCGTCGAGGTGGCGCAGGAACTGGCAGCCCGGGATCGGCGGGTCCGGGTGCTCCGGCAATCGACCAACCGGGGCGCCTACGCGGCACGCAACCGGGGGGTGGCGTCGGCAACAGGCGACTTCGTCACCGTCAACGACTCCGACGACTGGTCCCACCCGGAGCGCATCGCCCGCGAGGTGCGGGCCCTGGTGGACGATCCCGACATCGTGGGTGTGATGCCCCACCGCAGCCGCGTCACCGCCGATCTGGTGTTCATCGAGCCCACGGTGCGGTCCCGCCCCGAACGGGTCATCCCCGACATCTCGTCGCTGATGGTGCGCCGCGCCACCCTCGAAGAGGTGGGGCCGTGGGACGAGGTCCGCGCCGCCGGCGACCACGAGTTCGGCAAGCGGCTCGAGGCGTACTACGGCCCGGAGGCGGTGTTACGTATCCATCCCGAGGCGCCGATGTCGCTCTCCCTGCGCCTCCCCGAGTCGATCTCGGCGGCGGGAGCGACCTCCATCCTCTCCCGGCATCACGTCATCGGGGCTCGGCGTCTCTACCACCAGGCGCTGGCACACTGGCACGACTCGCCGTCGTTCCGGGAGTCGCTGCCGTTCCGACCGGGAGAACCGCGACCCTTCCCCGCGCCGCGACCGATCACCGACGGGGATCCGGGCGGCACCCGAACCCGTCCCGACCTGGTGTTCCTCTCCGACTTCACCCCGTCCGGGGCCACCGCCGCCGCCGTCGAGGAGCTGGCGGCACAGTCGTCGGCCGGGCTTACGACGGCGCTCGTCCACAACCCGTCCTACCACGGGCGCTTCCTCGACCCCATCAGCGCCCGGGTCTGGGACGCCGCCGGCAGCACCGCCCTGCTGCTCGGCAAGGACGAGCGGATCGACACCGATCTCCTCGTCATCCGGGATCCCTGGATCGCCGAGCACTTCGTCGACGGCCTTCCCACCGTCACCGCCGCCCGCACCATCGTGGTCATCAACCGCCCACCGCACCGGTCGTCCGGGCGACCGGTCCCCGACCTGGACACGGTGATACGCAACGTGCGAGCTCGCTACGGTGACCAGGTCGTGTGGTACCCCGGCGATCCGTCGCTACGGCGGTCCCTGGAGGAGCTACGAACCGGCGCCGCGGGCGGCATCCGCCTCGCCGCCGAGGATTGGGCCGACGTCATCGACGTCGACGCGTGGCGGGGACCGCTGCGCCGGGTCGACGGCCCCACGGTCCGGGTCGGCCTGAGCCGCCGAGGCGCCCAACCGGAAAGGCAGGTCGGCCTCCCGGATCTCTCGGCCCATCTGCACCACGGCGACGTCACCATCCACACTCTCGGAGAAGCCGAGTTCGGTGGCGGATCCCTGCCGGGTGCCGGGCCCGTCGATGACGCGGACCCGGTGAGGGACTTCCTCGACGGTCTCGACATCTACGTCCACCTCGACGCCTCCACCGGGACAACCGATCGGACCTTGCTCGCCGCCCTCGCCGTGGGTATCCCGATCGTGACCGGCACCGGCCTCGCTCCGCTGCTGGGCCCGGCGGCCGTCTACGCCGCGCCCGAGGATGTGCTCGACGCCATCTTCGACCTCCGTGACGACCCGCGACGGTACGAAGCGCAGGTCCGCAGCGGCTGGCGCCTCGTCGAGGAACGATTCAGCCACCAGGCCCACATCGAGCGCCTCGGCGAGCTACGCGCCGGAATCACCCTGCTCTGACCGGTCCGTTCAGATCCGGACGCCCATGCACGCACGGCTCTACCGGCCACTGGCTACTGGCTACTGGCTACGCCGCCGGCCACCAGGAACGTCGCCGAAATTGACGCGGCGGCCCTCAGGCGCCCTCGTCCCCGGCCACAAGAGACACTTCCTCCGCGGTGAGCGTCGAGCGCCACACATCCAGGGCACGGCCCATCCCCGCCCACATCGGATCGACCAGCGTGACGTCGCCGGATCCCCACTCCGGCAGTGGACCGTCGAGCACGTAACGTGACCGGAAGTCGTGCCCGTCGACGATGAACTCGTCGAACAACCTCACGTTGTCTGCCCGGACCGCGCCCATCAAGGCGCGGCGGCCGTCCTCGGTGAGGAGCCGCGGTCGACCGGTACGGAGCGTGCCCTGTGACTTCTGCAGGTTGCGTCGTACCGCCTCCCGCTCCTCGACTTCGAGCAGCGGTGCCAGCACCAGGGCGACGAGCAGCTCGCGTTCGGAGAAGCTCACATTGTGGACCGGGGGTTTGTCGACCCTCAGTTCGACGCCGAGTCTGGAGGTCATGGCGTCGATGACCCCGGTGGGACCGCGGGCGGCGAGATGCTCGTAGGGGACGACGGTGAGGGAGCGGTCGAGGCGATCTCGGAGCAACTCGAGCACCGGCGTCCAGGTGAGCTGCGACGCGTCGACCCTGTCGAGGAAGGCATCGAAGGTCTTGGAGCCCCCCGCCTGCACCGACTGCACGTAGTAGGACTCGAGGAAGTCGGCCTGGTTGCGTACCGCGAACACAACGGACACGTCGGTGCCCGCCAGCGCCTCGGCGAGGATGTCGACTCGCCGCGGTGCGTTCTGATAGAGAGGTCCGTCGAGCCGTGGCGAGGGGGCGCCGATGAGGGACTCGTCCGACACGAACACCGCGGCCGACTCCCGGACACTGCCCAGGTCGGCTGCCAGCGCCCGCGCCGCTTCCGCCCGGGCGCCCTCGTCTCCTTTCGAAGCCGTCCTCACCAGCTTGAGGGCTTCGGTGAGCGGGCCACTGCTGCGAATCTGGCACACCCACCCCTGCAGCGCCAGCTCGTCGCCGTGCCTGCGGAAGAACCGCTGTAGCGAGGTGGTGCCCGTCTTCGAGGCGCCCAGGTGAAGCACGACCCGGCGGCGATGATTCCCGTCACCTGCGTCGGATTCTCGACGGGTCCGGACCCAGACCGACGTCAGGGCGGCCCGGCTCTCCGCATCGACCCCGGAGCCGGGGTGGAAGTCCTGGCGGTGGTAGTCCCCGGCATCGAGCTGCCCGACGAGGGCCGTCACCGCGTCGGCCGGCGAACCGACGTGGTGCACCAGCACGACCTTCGGCTGGTGGCGGGCGACGGCGGCGGCAACCTGGGCGCCTCCATCCGGGTGGGAGACGGCGTCGAAGAACACCGCGTCGACACGCTCGGCAAGGTGGAACGGCTCGTGTTCCGCACCGACGACATGGAGGCGCCAGCGGTCCATCAGCTCGGGACTGCGGCGCATCGCGTCGAGGACGACCAGGGCCCAGCCGGGATCGGATTCGACGGTATGGAGAACGGCTACCTTGTCACACCAGTACGGGGTCGCGGCACCGCCGCCCCATTCCAATCCGGTCATCCCGGGATCCAGCTGGGAAGCGGCGAACCCGGCCGCCCCCCCGGCGAGTTGCGGCGAGGCGTCACGGAACCGGCGCGCCTCGGCCGCCTCCAACGGTGACACCATCGCCTGGCGAGCCGTGACCTCGGTCTCGAGCCGGTCGATGCGACCGAGGACGTCCGCGGTGGACTGCTTCACCACCGCGTCGCCCCTGAGACGCTTCCATAGCTCGCTCACGTTACGCGCCTTCCCGTCACACACCGCGATCCGGTACCCGGCCGAAACCCGGCCATCGGTGTAAGACGGCACCTTAGGACGTACGCGGATCGCGGTGACCCTAAAATGCCGGTCGCTCTTCTTCCCCCACCAGCGAGGTGCCGGTTCATGACCGTCGGGTTTGTCGTCTGGAACCCGTTCCAGGTGTTCCACATGGGACCCATCGCCGAACACCTCGACGACGTCGTGTTCCTGGTCGTCAACCGGTGGGGCCTGGAAGAGTTGCGCGCCGGTTTCGGGGGCAGCGTCGGCGCCTTCATCGACCGTCCCCACCAGATCGTCACCACGCGTCAGCTCACGGCGCTCGACGGGAAGCTGGACGCCCTGGTCTGCCCGAACCCGTTTCCCGGGATGAACGCCCTGGCGGCGACCCGCCGCGTCGGGATCCAGTACTCGATGACCAAGGAGAGCTACCAGTACGGCACCTGGCGGTCGCAGTTCGACGTGAACCTGGCCTACGGCGACTACACCGTGGGCAAGCTGCTCCGCTACGGCCCCGCCGTCGCCGTGGGGAACCCCCGGTTCGCTCCCTGGTTCAAGGGCGCTGACGAGCCGGCGCCGCCTTCGCCGCGCAAGACGGTCATCTACCTCCCCACCTGGGGCGAGTTCTCGTCGGTGCCCCGGTTCCTCCCCGCCATCGAGGCGCTGCAGGCCGACTACGAGGTCATCGTCAAGCTCCACCACAAGATCCACCTCACCGAACCGGACAAGACGGCGCAGCTGCAGTCGTCGGGCATCAAGAGCTCCTTCCTCCCCCACGACGATCTGCTGCCGCAGCTGCGCCGCGCCGACCTCGTCATCAGCGACTACAGCGGAGCGATCTTCGACGCCATCTACGTGCGGAAGCCGGTGCTGCTTCTCCAGGAGGACCCGGCGAGCCTCATCGGTGACAAGTTCACCTTCGACAGCATCGAGTACTCCCGGCGCGACGACATCGGCCCCGTGGTGGCGTCTCCCGCGCAACTGGCCGACACCGTCGCCGCCGTCCTGAATGGCTCGATCGACTACCGGGACGCCAACGAACGGCTCCGGGCCGAATGCTTCGCCGAAGACGTGCACGCCGCCGAACGGTGCGCCGAGGTGATCGACACCGTGGCGCACCAGCGCACGAACCCCCTCTCCCCCCGGTCCCACAGCAACAGACCTGTGGTGGCGCCGGAGCGACCAGTGGAGCAACGCATCCTCCGCCTCGAGCAACAGCGCGCCGCCGGCGCCGGAACCTCGACCCCGGCCGGGGATGCACAGGAGCACCTGCGGGCCCGGATGCGCCAGTCGGTCAGGGCGGCAGCGGGCGCCGCCGGCGCCGGCACGTTGCTGCCCGCCCTGGCGGCGGCACCCGGCCCTCACGGGAAAACGACCCGCCACCTGGCGGTCCGCACCGCACTGCGCGTCTCCGCCGACCCGTCCGTGGCCATCCGATCACTGGAGGCGTTGCAGCGTCGGGACCGGCTCGATACCGGGCAGCGGCTGTGGCTCGCCGACCTACTGTTCGTCACCGGCCGCGGCGACGAGGCGGCGCGGCTGGTCGAGGGGACAACCGGCACCTCCGCCCCCGATCTCCTCAAGACGCTGGCCCGGGCCTACGAAACCCTGTCCGGCCCGGCGGCGAGTTGGAACACCCTCACCGGGTTGGTCTCGCCGGCGCCGGTTCCCGCCTCCAACAACGGGCTGCTGGCATCGACTCCCCTCTCCGTGGACGACATCCTGCGACGGGTGACTACCAACGCGGCGTCGATCGCCACCGACTGCACCGAGTTCGAAACGGCGGCCGAGCTGTACGCCGAGTTGCTCAAGCTGGACGACGACGTGGCCGACCTCCACCACGGGTACGGAAAGGCGCTGGGCGGCGCCTTCCGGCTCGACGAGGCACGGCAGGCCTACGCCGAGGCGTTGCGGCGTGGCCCCTTCGTGGACACCTACCAGCGTTCCTACGCTTCCTCGTGCTCCAAGGCGGAGGACTGGGAGGGTGCACACCACGCCTGGCTGCGACCGCGCCGCGATCAGGTGCTGGACGCCAGCGCCGCCCTCGGCGCCGTGCGCCGGGAACGCACCGCCTTCGACACCCTCGATGCCGCCTTCACCGACCCTGTCGTGGTCTCCTCGCCGGCGTTCCGTGATGCTCTGGAGGACAGCGCCGCAGTGGCGCCGCTGCGCCCCGCCGAACAGTGGATGGCGCTGCACTGGCGGCTGATCCGGCTCGGAGCCTTCTCCGCCGCCTACCGGGTCAAGGACCTGGCGGCGTGGAGTCTCCTCGGCGACCTGTCACGCAGCAACGGCAACGATCCCCGCAGCACGGTGCGCCTGTCGCGGGCGCTCGTCACCGTGGGAGAGCACGACGAGGCGCGCCGGCTGCTCTCGTTGTGGCTCGCCGCCTCCACCGATGAGCCGGAAGGGCGCGCCGCCGTCACCAAGGCGCTGGCGGACCTCGACCTCCTCCAGGGGGAGACGTCGTCGATCGTGCGCTGGTTCGCCGCAGCCGCGGTCGATCGCTTCCCCCAGGACGAGGGCCGCCGCATCGCCCGGGACGTCTTCGAGGGGCGCCGCGTCGCCATCGTGGGCCCGGGTCGGCCGCCCGAGGGAGCCTCCCCCGACCGATTCGACGCCTACGACGTGGTGGTCCGACCCAACCTGTTCCTCGACGCCGCAACCGCCGCCGCCACCGGCTCGGAGCGCACCGACGTCGCCTACTTCAACAGCGGCATCACCCGGCTCGGACTGGACGACCTGCTCGACGTCGCTGCCGGCCAGGGGGTACGTCAGGTGGTGCTGAGGCGACCCCGCGACCTGGGCCTGCTCGCTCCCCGCCTGCGCTCGGGCAAGGTCCGTTTCGTCGACATCGAGCCGTCGTGCCACCTGTTCGCCTCCTCCTTCGGCATCCAGCGGATGTTGTACGACATCAACCTCTACCGGCCCCGCACCATCGACGTGTTCAACGTCGATTTCTTCGCCGGGGCGGTCGAGTACGTCGACGGCTACAAGATCGACAACGCCGACATCAGCTTCCGCGGGTACACCCATGACTTCCGTGGCGACTTCATCCTCTCGCGGAACCTGCGCGCCAGCGGTGCCGTCGGGTTCGACCCGGTGGCCGACGCCATCCTCGACCTCGACGTCGCCGCCTACCTGGAACTCCTCGACGCCAAGCCGTCGGAGTGACCCACATGGCGGTGTTGTGCGTCATACCTGCCCGCGGCGGATCCAAAGGTATCCCCGGGAAGAACCTGCGCCGGGTCGGTGGGTTGACGCTGGTGGAGCGAGCGGTCCGGTCGGCGCTGGCGGCCGAGCGGGTCGACAGGGTGGTGGTCAGCACCGACGACACCGAGATCGCCGCCGCGGCTCGGCGCAGCGGGGCCGGGGTGGTGCACCGACCTGCCGATCTGGCCGCGGATACCTCCACCAGCGAGTCCGCCCTGGTCCACGCCGTCGGATCGGTGCTCGGCGAGCCGGGTGACGGCGACGTGCTGGTCTTCTTGCAGTGCACCAGCCCCCTCATCGATCCGGCGGACATCGACCGGGCTGTCGCCATGGTCACCGAGGGGGGCTACGACTCCGTCTTCTCGGCGGTTCGGTCCCATGCCTTCGTGTGGCGAGAGGAGGATGGCGGCGCCGTCGGGGTGAACCACGACTGGCGGGTGCGCCTGCGCCGCCAGGATCTGCCTGCGGAGTACCGCGAGACCGGTGCGGTCTACGTGATGCGTATCGCCGGCTTCCTCGAGAGCGGGCACCGGTTCTTCGGGCGTGTCGGCATCTGCGTCGTGTCCGCCACCCACGGTATCGACATCGACGCCGCCGAGGACCTGGAGATGGCTCGCTTCGTAGCCCGGCGGGCGGACCCGGGCCCCCTCGCCGGCCTGGACCCGTCGCGGGTGACGGCGATGATCACCGACTTCGACGGGGTCCACACCGACGATCGCGCCTGGGTGGCCCAGGACGGGCAGGAGGCGGTCAGGGTGAGCCGGTCCGACGGTCTCGGGTTGGCTGCGCTGCGTGACTCCGGGCTGGCCCTGCTCATCCTCTCCAAGGAGCGGAACCCGGTGGTGCGGGCGCGGGCCGGCAAGCTCGGGATCGAATGTTTGCAGGGGATCGACGATAAACTGGCGGCTCTCCGCCGGTGGGCCGAGGGCAGGGGTATCGACCCGGCAGGGATCGTGTTCGTCGGCAACGACAGCAACGACGTGCCGTGCCTCGAGTTCGTCGGATGGCCGGTGGTGGTCGCGGATGCCCACCACTCGGCCCACGCCACCGGGGCGATGACGACGCGGCGGCGCGGCGGCGCCGGCGCGCTGCGGGAGATCGCAGACCGGCTGCTGGCCGGCCCGGGCCCCTACGGATGGCAGATCGAACAGTGAGGATGCAGATGAGCGTGATCGATGTCGGAGGACGCCCGGTCGGCGACGGTGAGCCTGTCTACGTCATCGCCGAGATCGGGATCAACCACAACGGCGACGTCGAGATCGCCAAGCAACTCATCGACGTCGCGGTGGAGGCCGGGTGCGACGCGGTGAAGTTCCAGAAGCGCACCCCCGAGATCTGCGTGCCGCTCGACCAGCGGGACAAGATGCGGGAGACGCCCTGGGGCGATATGACGTACCTGGCCTACAAGGAGCGCACCGAGTTCTGGGAGTCGGAGTACCGGCAGATCGACGAGCACGCCGCCGGCCTCGGTATCCAGTGGTTCGCCTCGCCGTGGGACGTGCCCTCGGTCGACTTCCTCGAAGGGTTCGGCGTACCCACCCACAAGGTGGCGTCGGCCAGCCTCACCGACGAGGCGCTACTCAAGGCGCTGGCGGCGACCGGCAAACCTCTCATCGTCTCCACCGGCATGTCGACGATCGACGAGATCGACCGCGCCATGGAGTTGCTGGCGGGGTCGGATGTGGTCCTTCTCCACTCGACGTCGACGTACCCGTGCCCCCCCGAGGAATCCAACCTGAGGACCATCACCACCCTCCGGGAGCGTTACCGCGTCCCGGTCGGCTACTCGGGCCACGAACGCGGGTTGCAGGTCACCCTGGGAGCGGTGGCGCTGGGAGCCGTCGCCGTCGAGCGCCACATCACCCTCGACCGGACCATGTGGGGATCGGACCATGCGGCCAGCGTCGAACCGCAGGGTTTGCGCCATCTGGTCCGCGACATCCGCATCATCGAGACGGCGTTGGGTGACGGGGTCAAGCGGGTCTTCCCCGGCGAGGAGGAGCCGCGGCGGCGCCTCCGCTCGGCGTGACGGTCGGCGCTCAGGAGACCCGACGGAACATGAAGCTGGCGTAGTTGACGTCGGGGCGGATGTTGCGCACCTGCAACGGCTCGAACCCGGCCTCCCCGAGAAGCTGCCAGAACTCGTCGATGGCGTACGACGTGGCCGTGATGTAGTGAGATGCGTAGTCCCCGCTCTTGGGCAGGAACCGGGGATTGCCGTTGTCGTACCTGATCTGGATCAGGCCGAGCCCACCCGGCTTGGCGGCGCCGGAGAGGGCGTGCAGCACGGCCACGCCGTATTCCTTGCTGGGGAAGTGCTGGAAGACGGCGGTGCTCAACACGATGTCGAAGCTCTCCCGGTAGGGGGCCATGGCGTCGGCGGGAGCGCCGGTGAGGTGCACCCCGGTGAAGTCCCCGAAGCCGGCCTGCTCCGCCTGGGTGCGGCACTCGTCGAGGTTCGGTCCCGAGATGTCGACGCCGACGTAGCGACGGGAGACGGGTGCCAGCGCCACCACGTTGCTACCCCCGCCGGGGCCCCACTCCAGGACGGCCAGTCCCGCACCGGGAGCCAGGGGCGGTTGGGCGAGGCTGCGGCGGAACACGTCGAGTTCCCGCCTGACCCGGGTCCCGATGGCCAGCCAGGCGCGGTCGTCGGCGTAGCGCCCGAAGCCGCGCCAGTGGGAATGCTCCCGCTTCTTGTCGTCATGGGAGCTGCAGGCCCACACGTCGGCGGCGAGGCGCTGTTGTGCGATGAGGTCCGATTCCGATGTCATGCGCGCTGCTCCACCTCGATCAGGTCGGGGGTACCGCCGACGAGAACCTGTTGGCGACCAGGGCCGCCATCTGCTCGTCGGGGAGATACCGCCGCGCCGCCTGGTGCCACAGCCCCTCCACCTTGGTGAGACGCCTGTCGTTGGCGGTGCGGGGGCGGGTCCACGGCTTCGATCCGACGTAGTGGAGGAACCGGACGTCCCATCGCTCGATCTCCCCCTCCACCGATTCGAGCCTGTCGGGGAACATGCGCTTGGTGCTGTTGTAGCGGATCGGCAGCCAACGCACCCGGTAGGGGTAGAAGTAGAGGTTGAGTACCGCCTGGTCGGCCTTGCCGGTGTGGGGCCGGGCGTCGGCGAGCCGGGTCCGCGCCGTCAGGTCGTGGTAGGTGGCGCCGCCGAGGTAGCGCCGGCCCACCCGGAAGACGCCGGAGTTGAAGAACGGGAGCGGCTGCTGACCGCGGCGGGAAGCGGCCCGCACCGCGGCGAAACCGTCGTGGCCATCCGCCGGGTGCAGCAGCTCGGAGATGTCGCCCAGACACAACATGTCGGCGTCGAGGCACAACACCCGGTCGAACTCGGTGAACCGGAACGCCTCAAGAATGAGGAACGCCGCCACCAGGTGTTGTGGCGTATCGAGGGCGGCGCGGCCCTGGGCCTGGAGGTGGGCCAGCGACGGCGGCGATCCCTCGACGATGCGGAGTGACGGGTACCGGCGTCGCAGCAGGTCGGCGTTGGCCGCGGAGAGCCCGTTGTCGGGCGTGAGAACCAGCCAGGGTTCCTCGAGCCACGGGTTGTGCTCCAGCACCGTGGAGAGGAAGACGACGAAAGCGGGAACGAAATCGTCGGTGACCACGGTGACGATCGCCGCGCCCGGCGCCGTCATGCGACCAGCTCTTCGAACACGGCCCGCTCGAACACCCCAGGGCCGCCTCCGGCAGTGGCGTCGAGCAGCCGGATCCCCTCGGTCTCCATCTCGGACTTCACCACCCGGTAGCTCTGCAGCAGCGGCGCATCGTCGCCGGCGCCATCGCACCCGAGGAGCACGATCTCACCGAAGCCCATCAGGCGGGCCAGCACCAGGGCGAAGGTCGTCACGGTGTCGTGGGCGTCATCGAGCGGCTGTGCCGGGTCGAGGTTCATCGTCCCCCGCTCCTCGACCCGGAGTCTGGGATCGTCGAAGAGAAGGAAACGCACCTCGGAGAGGGGGAAGAGACTCTCGGCGTGCAGCAGCGAACGGAACCGGAAGGGAAAGAACTTGGTCACGCCGCCGGTCCGCTCCCCCAACAGCGTCGCCAGCTCGGCATCGAGTCGGGGTTCGGGGTTCCCCCAGCCCCCGAACAGCTCGTGGCCGGCGCCGCAGTAATAGGTGGGCTTCCATCGATCGAGTGCCGGGTGGCGGACCACCCAATCGGTGCCGAAGGCGGGCGTGTCCCCGATGAGCGACAGGTCCTGGGTCAGCAGCGACGGCCCGCCGGCGATGACGAAACACCGCTCACCGGCATGGCTGTTGCGGAGCTGCTCGATGCGGTCCAGCTCACCGCTCTCCCCGTAGGCGCGGCTGAGCCGGCGGCGCTGCAGCATCTGGCGATCCGACAGGCCCTGGAGGGAGTCTGCGAGCGCGGGCATGCCGGAGGGTGAGGTCACCGCCGTCCCCGGGCGCCACCCCTGCGGAGGCGCCGGGGGACGTCGAGGATGCGCGCCATCCGCCGGCCGAGCCGGTAGCTCCGGGAGGCACGGATGGCGTCGAGCTCGGACTGACGTAGTCGCGCCTGCTCCCGGGCCTGGCGCAGGCGGCGGCGTGAGCGGGCGAGTTGCTGCGTCAGCTCCTCGGTCTGGATGCGTGCCTCGTCTTCGATCTCGTCGATGCGCGCCCAGAAGAGGTCGACGTGCCCTTCCAGTCGCAAGACTTCGCCTTCGACGGCGCCCAGCGTCCGTGCCGAGGCCTCCAGCTTCGCCTCGAGCTCCGCATTGGCGGCGGTCAGCTCAGTCACCCGCCGCGCAGCGGCTTCGCCGGCCTCGATGAGTTCAGCGATCTGCCGACGCAGGTCCCGGATCTCCCGTTCCGCCTCGGCAGCTGCGGCGACGTCCGCCGCCGTCGCCACGTGGACCCTCTCTTCGGGACCGTCGTCATGAGCCATCGCAGCCGTTCTGTCGTGTGGTAGCGCCACATCGGGGAGGATACAGGGTTGGGATCGTTGGGATCGTTGAGATCGGCTTCCCGGTGCCAGCCACGGGACTCACCGACGTCACGGCAGGAGGATCGGTTGCCGAGGCGACGCGTGATACCGTCGCTCTGTGACATCCGGTACCGGCCACGACCAGGACATCCGCCGAGCATGATGCGGTGCCCGGTATGTGGCCGGTTGACCCGCTCGCGGAGCTATCCCTTCCTCAACGTGGGCCGGCACCGGCATCCGACCTTCGACGGCCGGCACCTGTCGGCCTGCTCCCGGTGCGACTCGATGTGGTGCACCGACGCGCCCACCAACGGCGAGCTGGGCGACTACTACGCCACCAGCTACGTCCCGGCGAGAATGGGCGAGGCCGACAAGGACACCTGGCCCATCTGGGATACCCGGGCGTACTCGCAGATCATGCTGGCTCGCCTCTTCGTCGACTGGGCACCGGGAGACCTGTTCGTCGACGTGGGCCCGGGCAACGGTGCCGCCCTCTCCGTGGCGCCGCTGCTGCTGCGGGACGCCCACCTCGGATGTGTCGAGTTCAATCCCCACGCCATCGAGTTCTTCCGCCGCCACGTTCCCGACATCACGGTCACCGAGTCGATCGAGGAGTTCGCCCCGGGTTCGGCCAAGATGGTCTACAGCGCCCACAGCCTCGAGCACTACCGCCCCGGCGACGCCTTCGACGGTCTGCGCGGCATCGCCCGGGCCCTGGCGCCGGGCGGTGTCCTGGCGCTGGAGGTGCCGTGGGCCCCATCGGCCCGTACCATCGCCGCCGGACGCCACACCCCCCATCTGTTGTTCTTCTCGCCCCAGGGCCTGCAGCGCCTGCTCACACGTGCCGGTTTCGAGGTGGTGTTGTGGTTCACCTCGCGGGGACGGCGCGGCAACCGTGACGCGGTGGCGGACCACCCGGTTCCCCCGGACCTCGGTCGTGGCCTCGCCGCCCGCCTCTCCACCTTTGTCACCGGCGACCTGATGGCCTCGGTCCCCCGCGACGGCCAGCCCATCAAAGGTGTCATCAAGGTCGTGGCCGTCAACGGCGGGCGCCGCCTGATCGGCGGTCAGGCAGATGCCAGCAGGATGCGGTAGAGGGCATCGTCCCCGTAGCGGACAGGGTTGTTGCCGAGGCGCTCGACGTTGACCGACTCCGCCAGCCTGCGCAGGCCGGGCTCGTCGCCGATACCCACCTCTCCCAGCGACGCCGGAAGGTCGATCTCCCGCAGCAGGGCGTTGAATCGTTCCCGGGCGGTGCCTTCCGCAGCGGCTCCAAGCCGGGACCTGATCTCCTCCATCACGGAGAGGTGGGTGGCCCGATCGACGGTGGCCTGGAGATCGGCGGGGTCGGCAGCGGAGTGGGCGTCGATGAAGGCGCCCAGCGTCAGTGCCACCGCGCTGCCATGGTTGACGCCGTAGCCCTTGGTGATGGCGTACGACAGGGCGTGGGCCGCCGTGGTCCTCGACACGTCGATGGCCTTGCCGGCGAGGTGGCTGCCGATGCTCATGGCGCGCGCCGAGTCGATGTCGGGTCGGTTAACAAAGGTCTCGATGGCGGGGAGGAGCAGGTCGAGGGCACGCCGGGCGCGGCGGCGGCTCCACGGCGAAGCGGCCGCCGCCCACAGGCTCTCGACCGCCTGGCACACTGCGTCGATGCCGGAGGTGGCCCGCTGGTGCGCCGAGCCGCTCATGGCGAGCCGGGGGTCGAGGACGATGTGGTCGGCGTACATCCCCGGCCCGGCGATGGAGAACTTCTCCTCACCGGAGTAGACGACGGCGAAGTGGGTGGCCTCGCTCCCCGAGCCGCTCGTGGTCGGCACCAGCACCAGCGAGCGGTCGCGGGAGGCGATCGTGCCACCTTCCCGGATGGTCGCTTCGAGCCGGTGCGTCGCCGTGGATCCGTAACCACACAGCAGCTTGGCCATGTCCATGGCGCTGCCTCCGCCGACACCCAGCACCAGGTCCGGCTCCCACTCGGCGGCCAGGGCCAGCCCCACTGCCAGGTCGGCGGCGTCGGTGTTGGGGGCGAAGTCGCTCCAGCGGTGCACCTCGGCGACCGCCTCCAGCCCGGGCAACATGGCGGCGGCGCCGCTGGCCTCGAACGAGCGTCGCCCGCACACCAGCATGATCCGCCGTGCCTGCAGCGCCCGGGCGATCCCGGGAACATCGCCGGCGGCGCCGTCGCCGTAACTGGTTGGCACCTTGCGGGCCGGTTCCTTCACGGCGCCGGCTCGGCGAGCGCCTTCATGAAGGCTGCCTTGGAGTCGGCGGGTGAGCGGGTGGGGCGGCCCAGGTCGGAACGATGCCCGGGGCGGACCACCAGTTCCAGGAGGCTCGGCCCGCCACCGCGGCGCATCTCCGCCACGTTGCGTTCCAGGTCCGTCACCCCGGTCAGCGACCGCGCCCAGCGGTACCCGGCGGCGATGCCGAGCGCGGGCACGTCCACGACGTCGATCGACGTCGGCTGGCCGCCGACGCTGTCATGGACCCCGTTGTTGAACACGACGTGGAAGTAGTTGGCCGGGGCGTGATCTGCGATGACGGCGAGGCTGCCCATGTGCATGAGCAGCGCACCATCGCCGTCGAGGCACCACACCTCGCGGTCCGGTTCGTCGAGGGCGACGCCGAGGGCGATCGAGGAGGCGTGGCCCATGCCGCCGACGGTGAGGAAGTCGAGAGCGCGGTCCTCCCCGGCGCCGCTGCGCAGCTCGAACAGCTCCCGGCTCAGCATCCCGGTGGTGGACACGATGACGGCATCGTCGCCCAACAACCCGACCAGAGCGCCCAGCGCCTCCTCCCGGGTGGGTACCGCGGCGTCGGGCGACGGGTCGACGGGCACGACCGGTGCGAAGGTCCCCTTCTCCACCAGGAGGACGAAGGGCCCGCTGCGCTCCTCGGCGAGCCGGACCGCTTCGGCCACGACCTGGGCCGCATCCTCCGGCTCCCGGGGCAGCACCGACCACGGCAGGTCCATGCCGTCCAGCATCGACGTCATGACCCGTCCCTGCTTGACGTGCTGCGGCTCGTCCTTGACGCCGGGCTGGCCCCGCCAGCCGATCACCAGGAGCATGGGGACGCCGTAGACGTCGGGGTCGGCCAGCGACAGCAGCGGGTTCACCGTGTTCCCGGTCCCCGAGTTCTGCAGGTAGACGGCGGCAGGGCGGCCGGTGCGCAGGTAGTGGCCGATGGCGATGCCGACCGAGCCGCCCTCGTTGGCGGCGATGACGTGTCGCGAGCGGGGTAGCTCCGCCATGACGTGCCGCCCCAGTTCCTTGAGCAGGCTGTCGGGCACCCCGGTGAAGAACGTGATCCCCTGCGCTTCGAGCCAGGCGACGAAGTCCTCCGCTCGGATCATGTGGCGTTCTCCGGGACGATGGTGAGCACCTCGGAGATGGGGGCGATCATCTGGTCGGCTTCGAGGGAGCGGCCGTGGGTGAGAACGCTCTCGGCGACGCGTCGCATCTGCGGGTAGGCGGCACGGAGCATGTGGTTGGCGTAGATCACGATGCGCACGCCGGCATCGGCCAGCTCGGCCTCGGTGACCTGGTTGTACGACGTGGGCACGGCGACGATGGGGACCTGCTTGGCGAACTTGGCGGCATGGGCGCAGAACTCGAACACCTCTTCGGGATCCCTGCGCCGGCTGTGGATCATGATCCCGTCGGCGCCGGCATCGACGTAGGCTTCGGCCCGCTCGACGGCGTCGTCGACTCCCTTGTCGAGGATCAGGCTCTCGATACGGGCGATCACCATGAAGTCGGAGGTGATCTGCGACTGCTTGCCGATGGCGATGCGGCCGCAGAAGTCCTCGATGGAGGACTGGGTCTGGGTGACGTCGGTACCGAAGAGCGAGTTGCGCTTGAGGCCTTCCTTGTCCTCGATGATCACCGCCGACACTCCGAGGCGCTCCAGGGAGCGCACCGTGAAGGCGAAGTGCTCCGGCTTGCCGCCGGTGTCGCCGTCGAAGATGAGGGGCTTGGTGGTGACCTCGAACAATTCGTTCACCATCTGCAGCCGGGAGCTGATGTCCACCGCCTCGATGTCGGGTTTGCCCCGGGAGGTGGAATCGGTCAGCGAGCTGGACCACATCCCGTCGAATTCGACGGTCCTCCCGTCGCGCTCCACCTGGGCGTTCTCGACGATGAGCCCGGACAGCCCGCTGTGGGCCTCCATGATGCGCACCACCGGCTTGTTGGCCAGCAGGCGCCCCAGGCGCGCCAGGCGGACGTTGGGTGTGGTCCCCACCTGTTTGATGGCGGCGTTGAGCTGGGTCGAGGAGATGCCCTCCGTGTAGGGGACCTCCACCAACTCCCCTCCCCACTCCGCCAGGGCGTCGATGACCCGCTGGCGGGTGTCCCGCTGCACGCCGCTGCGCCAGTCGTCTCCGTGCACCACGAAGTCGGGGCGGAGGCGCTGCAGGTTGGGGACGTAGTCCAGAGTCTCCTGGGCCACCACCACGGTCACGCCCTTGAGGTTCTCCACCACCGCCCGGCGCTGCTCGTAGGTCATGTGCGGCAGCCGCTTGTAGCCGGAGATGGCCCGGTCGGTGAGCAGGCCGACGGTGACGTCGCCGATCTCGGCGGCGCGTCGGAGGATGTTGATGTGGCCGGGGTGGATGAGGTCGGCGCTCATGCCCACGTACACGCTGGGGCGGGTTGACATGTCGGGTGCTCCGTTTCGGGGTTGGGTATTCAGGTGATCTCGAACGGGGAGGGGATCGGGTAGAGGGAATCGAGGAGCGAACGAACCACCGCCGCCTGGCGGGCGTGGTCGATGTCGGTGTGGAGGGTGGCGTTGAGGCAGAAGTACGTCGGCCGCCGCGACACGATGTCGTGGACTCGCCGCGCCATGTCGGCCCGACCGGTGTCGAGATACACGTAGGCGCCGGACGGCTGCGGCCACTCCACCGCGGCGCCGGTGGCGACGCCGTAGAAGTGGGCGAACATGCTGGGGATGGCCAGGTCGGTGGCCGACCTGAACCGGGCGGCCCTGGTGCGGGTGTACTCCTCCGGGTAGCGGCGTTCCATCTCCTCCAGCACGGAGCGGCGCAGGGCGTGGGGGATGTGCTGGACCTTGCGGTCGAAGCGGATGCCGAAGTCCCGGGCGATGATGTCGGAGGCGTTGTAGGCGGCCCAGTCGGTGGGGATCGCGTCGGGACCCGGTCGCCCCTCGTAGATGTACTGGGTGGGGGCGAACCGCACCTTGCTCAACCCGGCACGGGTGAAGAAGTCGTCGACGGTCACCTCCCGGCCCAGGAACACGTCGTCGTTGAAGTAGAGGAAGTGCTCTGCGACGCCGGGTACCCGGTGCAGGTTGGCCTCGATGGCCTGCGAGTTGAAGGTGGGCAGCACCGACGGGTCGGGGAAGACGTCCCGGTGGGATACCACCGAGATGCGCTCGTCGGAGGTGTCCAGCCAGGCCGGCACCTGGTCGGCGGTCACCAGGTGGATGTGGCGGACGAACGGGGCGTACATCCACACCGACCGCAGCGAGTAGCGCAGCTCGTCGCGGTCGATGAAACGCTCGGCGTTGTCGGCGCTGGTGAGCGAGGTTCCACCCGCACCGCTGTGGGCGGCATGGGCGCGGCGCCATTCCGGGTCGGCCGGGTCGACCCAGGTGTAGACGACGTCGACCTCGCCGACGGTGTGGTGGCGGCCGACGGAGCTCACCGGCCGGGTCGGGGGCGGTGCCCCCTCCAGCAGCTCGGGGAACTCTGCCGTCCAGTCGACTCGGGCGGCGCGTGGCTCCACTGTGATGACCCGCTGCTTGGCGGGAACCGGCGCCACGAACATCACCCCGAGGCCCTGCACGCGGGCGGCGCCCTGCGGGAGACCGCCCGGGGCCGGCCCGACGGCGATCGATCGGGCCGGGAAGAGGTCCTCGAAGGTGACGGTGCCCATACCGACCATGCGGGACCTGCGGTCGCCCCCCGCCAGGTGAACCACCAGCCCCGGGTAGTCCCGGCCCACCGCCACCAACACGTCACCGAGCATGCGCTTGTCCCGCTCGGCCACGGCGCACAGCGGCCTGCCGTCGACCTCGGCGACGGCAAAGGCGAGCCCGGCCTCTTTGGCCGCCGTGGCGAGGACGGCGGCCAGCGCACGGCGTTGCCGGTCCGGGGTGGCGCCGAGGGCCTTCACCACGGGAGGCACGGCGGGCGGCCTCGGAGAGGCGGCGCCGTCCGCCGCGGTGCCGGCTGCGGGCGTGCCGTCCGCCAGCTCGTCGACCTCCCGCTTGCGGGCCACCTGCAGGATGTCGTGCCACGTCTTGAGCAGCCGCGCCTCGATGCGGGGGTAGCGAGTCATGGTAAGGCGGGCGCGCTGCTTGGCGCGAAGGGTGACGTCGCCGATGCCTTTGGGCCGGCCGGCACGGAGGCGGCTGTTCTGCCGGGAGAGGTGGCGATTCTCCGTCTCGAGGCGGCGGTTGCGCCCCATCAGCTCCCTGGTGCGTGCCCGCACCTGCCAGCGGGCGAAGTCGTAGGGTTCGCCGTTGTCGATCAGATCGACGATGGCGTCGGCGCACGCTCTCCCTGCCGTCCCGTGGTTGACGAAGAAGCGGTCGACGAAGCCGCGGTAGGCGGCGTCATCGGCGAGCCGGCTGCGGGCCTCGGCGACGGCATCGTCGAGGGGGCGGCCCGACTCCCACACCACGCCGAGGCCGGCCAGGTGGGAACGGTCGATGTCGGCGGCGGAGAGCCGGTGGTAGTCCTCCGCCTCGGGATCGGCGTCGCCCACCAGGACCAGCGGCCGCCGGGCGTAGAGGGCATCGAAGGCGGCGCCGGAGAAGTCGGTGATGACGAAGTCGGCGGCGCCGATCAGTTCGGCGGGCGAACGGTCGGCGCCGACCAGGCTGCAGTTGGGGGGAAGGATTCCGGCGGCGCGGGGGTCTTCGGCGTGGTGGAGTTTCACGCTGATCTCGACGGGGAGGCCGGAGAGGCGGCGGCCCACCGCCTCCAGCGAGGACAGCGACCCGTAGGTGGGCAGGTAGAGGCCCTTCGCCGATCCGCCCTGTGGCGCAGGCGGCAGTCCCCCGGCGAGAAGCTCGTCGAACAGGGGGTTGCCCACGGCCCGGGCGTGGGCGAACCCGGCAACCCGGTCCACCGAGTACGGCCCGTACATGAGATTGGCGTTGGCCAGGGAGCGCCACACGCCGTACTGGTAGGTCTCCTTGCCCAGGCTGTACTGCTGCGCAACCACCAGCGACCGCTCCAGGAGGGCGTTGGGGAGGACCGGCGTCTGGCACACGATCACATCGAAACGGCCGTCGAGGGTCCGCAGATGCTGCTTGGGGACCCATTCCACGGTGGCGGCGGGCAGGTGTGCCCGGATGAAGGCCTCATCGACCTCGAAGTCACGGTCGCGCGTCTCAATGACGAACGTCGACGCCCCCAGCGCGGCCGCGATGGGTCGGTAATGGTGGACCTGATACCGGTTGGTGATGAGGAATGCGATACGTGTCATCGTCCGCTGCGCGAGTCGAACCGGCGGCCAGACCAGGGGGATCCACCGGGGGAAACCCCGAGTTTACCTCAGCGTCATTTCCAAGGCATCATCATGCGGCGTCCGCTCACGTCAACGCTCCCAGGGCGACGCCACCGGGAAGTACTCGCCGAGGAAAGCTCCGAGCCGGGCCGCCGCCGCGGGCGGATCGGTCTCCCATCGTTCGGTGGCGTTGATGCACACGACGTCGAGGTCCCGGCCCAGCGAAACCCGGCGCAGGAAGGTGCCGAGGCGGCGGCTCCCCAGGTTCTGGTAGGCGATGCGCAGCTCGCCGGGCACGGCGCGCCCCGTGCTGAATGCGTAGTGGTGGGCAAAGGCCGAGGCCACCGACAGGTCGTCGCTGCTGCGGAAGCGGTGGCGCGCCGTGGCCTCCATGGCCTCGGGGAAGCGCTCCTCGATCTCGAAGAGGACGCTGCGCAGCAGCGGGTACGGGGCATGGTGCAGCTTGCGTCCCACCACCGAGCCGAACTCGCCCTCGATGAGTCGGCGCCCGGTGCGTGCCGCCGCGTCGGCGGCGAGCGCCTCGCCTGCGCCCCCGGCGGGAAGTGGGATGCGGGCCTCGCTCTCGAAGAACCGGCTCAGGCCGTTGGCGGTGAAGAAGGCCTCGGGGGTGAGCGGGCGACCCAGCAGCATGTCGTCGTTGAAGTACACGAAGTGCTCGGCGAGCCCCTCGATGTGGTGGAGCCGGGCCTCGATGGCGTGCGAGTTGAACGTGGGCAGCCAGTCGCCGGGGAAGATGTCGCGATGTGACACCACGGTGAGCCCGTCGTCGGGCGCCAGCCAGGCGGGGACCTGGTCGGCGGTGACCAGGTAGATGTGGCGCACCCACCCGGCGTTGAGCCACAGCGACCTCAACGAGTAGCGCAGCTCGTCGAAGGAGGCGAACCGGGAAGGATCCACGGCGTCGGCGGCGCGTGCGCTCCCCTGGGCCGGGGACCAGCGGTCGAACCGGTCCCGCCAGGTGGGATCGGAGCTGTCGACCCAGGTGTAGACCACGTCGATCGGGTCGCGGAACTGCAGCAGGCCGCGCCCCACCGGGAATGCCGTCAGGCCCGGGTAGTCGTTCCCCGCCACCGACTCGGTGGTGGGCTCGGCGGACCGCTCGAAGCGGTTGAGGCCGCGGTGGCCGAGTCGCTCCATCCGGTCACCCGAAGCCGTCCAGAAGCTGATCAGGATTCCGTCGTCCGGGCCCACCACCGCGTCGGGACCGATGCTCAGGCAGCGAAAGAGCACCCAGGACTCGGCGCGCCGGGCACGGCGGCGGGTGCCCCGCGCCCGCAGCAGCCCGGTGTGGTGGCGACCGCCCCGCCGCCACCGGAGGTACCAGGCCTCGGTGGGATCGGCCCCGCTCAGGGCGCCCAGGGCGGCAGCGCGGTCGCCGGCAGGGAGCCCGAAGTGGAGTCGGCCGCCGTCGGTGTCGACGAGGAAGGGATGCAGGCCGGCCCGCTCCAGGCGGGGCAGCAACGATCCTGCGAACCCGTGGGGCAACTCGGACCGGGGTCGGTCGATGGTGCCGGTTGCCACCCAGCGCCGCCACTCGCCGGTGGCGGCAACGGTGCGACCACGCCATGCCCGCGGCCCGCCGTTAGGTGGCAGCAGGCGGGCCGTCACCCGCTGCAGCGCGGCCCTCAGCTCGAGCCGCCACCTCTCGCCCAGCAGTCCCACCACCGGCTCGGGGAAGCGCCCGTCGAGGCGGCGCAACGCCAGCGCCCGGCGCAGCCGGCCGGCGACGGTGCGGAGCCGTGCGGTGAAGACGCCGGCTCCCTCACTCTTGGGAGTCATACGCTGCGAGCACCTCGTCCACCGTCCCGTCGAGATGGATCTTCCCCTGCTCGAGCCACATGGCGCGGCTGCACGTGGCCCGAATCTCGTTCATGTTGTGCGTCACCATGACGATGGAGCCGGCGTTGGCCTGCAGGTCCCGGATCCGAGCCATGCTCTTGCGTTTGAAGGTACGGTCACCCACCGCCAGCGCCTCGTCGATGAACAGCAGCTCGGGTTGCTGCAGCGTGGCGATGGCGAACGCCAGCCGCGCCCTCATCCCCGACGAGTAGGTGCGCAGCGGCCGCCTCAGGGCCTCGCCCAGCTCGGTGAAATCGGCGACTTCCTCGATGCTCTCGCGGATCTCGCTCATCGGCATTCCCATGGCGAGGCAGCCGATTGTGATGTTGCGGTAGCCGGACAGCTCCGGCTTGAGGGCTGCCCGCACCGTGAGCAGCACCGGCTCGGAGCGGACCAGGACCGACCCCGATGTCGGTTGCAACAGGCCGGCGAGGGCACGCAGCAGCGTGCTCTTGCCCGACCCGTTGGAGCCGACGATGCCGACCACCTCGCCGACGTCGATCTGGAACGTCACTCCCTTGACCGCGTGCACCTCGTCGGAGACGCGGCTGCGGAAGCCCCCGCTCATCATCCGGCGCAGGGTGAACGATTGCTCCTCGTAGACCTTGAACCGCACGTGGATGTCGTCCGCCACGATGGCCGGTGTCCCGGTGGCGATGCTCCGCTCGGTGACGACGGCGCGCTCAACTGCCATATCTGGCCTCCCCCCGGCGGAACCAGATGATGCCCCCCAGGCCCAGCACCAGCGTCCACAGCACCGCGGCGGCGGCTTCGACCCAGAGGACCTCCATTCCCAGCACCGCCCAGCGGTACAGCGCCAGGTAGTCGAACACAGGGTTGGCGATGAACAGCCACCGCAGCGACTCGTGCTCGAGGTAGGCGTAGACGTAGAAGATCACACCCGAGCCGTAGAAGAGCAGCCGGAACAGGAACGGCAACAGGTTCTCGATGTCCCGGTAGGCATGGTTGGCCCGAGCCGCGATCAGGGCGCAGCCGGTGTTGAATACCACCTGGAAGGCGATGAGCGGGATCAACACCAGCCAGGTGAGGCGTACCGGCTCGTCGGTGAGCACGGCGACGGCGAGGAACACCAGGACGCCGGGCAGGAACGCCATCGCCTCGGTGACGACGGCCGTTATCGGGACCATGGCGCGAGGGAAGCTGATCGACCGCATCAACCCCTGGTTCTGGATCAGGCTCTTCGCCCCTGCCATGGTGCTCTTCTGTGTGAAGCGGAAGACGAACACACCGACCGCCAGGAAAGCGATGAAGTTGTCCACGCCGCGGGTGACCTCGAGGAGCACGCCGAAGACCAGGTAGTAGACGGCGACGCCGAGGATGGGGTTGAGCAGGTGCCACAGATTGCCCAGCACCGTGTTCATGTTCTGGGAGCGCAGCTCGTTGCGCGGCACATGGAACATGTACTCCCGGCAGGCCCACAGGCGTTGGAGGTACGCTCTCCAAGACGAGTAGGTGCCAGGAGGATGGAGCTGACTCGACGCAGCCCGCGTCGTCATGACTGACACGCGAACAGCTTAGCGAGAGCCGATCTGTAGCCCTGATCTCCTGCGGGGAGGTGGCTGGGACGGTGGAGGTCTCTGTGGGTATCGGGCGGTGGACATCCGGCGTGTCGCCGGGGCCGTGGGCGGTACACCGCCCGCCCCCCAGGGCCCGAGGGACACGACCATGATCGTAGTGAAGGGAGATCGGAGGAGATGGTGACGGCATACGGTTGCCCGGTCCGCGGTCGCATCCACCACGGACGAGCTATGCACCCGTGGGCGTGACATGAGGCTCCTGGCGATTGCCCTTTCGGTGCTGGTGGCGCTGACAGGGCTCGGCGGCTCCGTCGCGTCCGCCGCACAGGGGGACGACGAGCGTCGGCGCATCGGATATCTGGCGGGTGACGAGGGGAAGGATTGGCACCTGAAGCACTTCCCGGTGCCGCACCGCAAGGTGGTCGGCTCGGAGTCGTACTACCTCACCTTCGACGACGCCCAGACCGAGAACACGGTCGCGCTTCTCGATGGGCTGAAGGCATGGCCGGACGTCAAGATCACGTTCTTCGTCAACTGCTACGAGATGAGCCCCGGCGTCTACCAGCGCATCCTCGACGAGGGCCATGCGATCGGGAATCACACCTGCAACCACGTCCCTCTCACCGAGCTCGGCAAGCAGGGACGCACCGAACAGTTCGACAAGCTGCGTCGCTTCGTGATGGCGCGTGTGGATCCCGACAAGGCCATTGGCTGTTATCGGCCCCCGTTCGGGCTCACCAGCGACTCGGTGCGCGATCACGCCTGGAACTCGCTGGATCTTTACGAATGGGGATGGAACGTCAATACCGAGGACTACGAGTACCCCGGGACCGCAGCCATCCAGCATGACCTCGACACCATGCGCGCCGGCGATATCGCTCTCATGCACACGTCGAGAGGCAAGTCGGCGACGGTGCAGGCGACGTTGAGCCACCTGGCCCGGTATGCCGGGATGCGGTCGTACGAGGTCCTTCCCGGGTGCGCCACGTATGCGCCGCCTCTCTGCCAGGGCAGGCCTGCCACCATCGTGGGGACGCCGAAAGGGGACCGGATCAAAGGCACGTCCGGCGACGATGTGATCTGGGCCGGTCCCGGCGACGACGTCGTCCATGCCCTGGCCGGTGATGACATCGTCTGCGGCGGCGGGGGTTCCGACGTCATCCACGGCGGGCCCGGAGACGACGTGCTGTCGGGGGAGAAGGGGAAGGACGTTCTGCGGGGCGGTCCCGGTAGCGACCTGTTGGATGGTGACACCGGCGCCGACCGGCTCTACGGAGGAAGGGGCAGCGACACGCTGCGCGGCCGTACCGGCTCCGACCGGCTCTGGGGCGGTCCCGGAGCGGACCACCTGTACGGCGGCAAGGGAGCCGACCACCTGCGCGGCAACGCCGGCGACGACCGGCTGGTGGGAGGACCCGGAAGCGACCACCTCCGCGGCGGCAAGGGAGCCGACATATTGCGCGGTGGCGCAGGCACCGACATCTGTATCGGTGGACCGGGAGCGGATGCCGGACATCTCTGCGAGACGACGGTATCCATCCTCTGAGCGCCGCAGCGCCGAGGCACTGCGGACCTAGGTGACTGCTCAAAGACGAGTACGGCAGCTCGATGGCATGGGAGTTGCCGACAACTTACGGCATCGTAAGTAGCTGCCCGAGCTACCTGCCGACCTTTCAGCAGCCTCCTAGAGCATCGCCACCTCGGGGTGGCGACCGTCGGCCACCCTGTGGAGGCCTTCGAGATAGTCGGCTCCCGGGTTCCAGGTGTGCTCGCCGTTGCGGACCTGGACATAGTTGAAGCGGTCGGCTGCAAACGACAGGTGGCCGGCGCGTTCGCAGCGGCGGATGAAGAGGCGGTCCTCGCCGAGGGTGCGGTCGGGGAACCGGATCGAGCCGGTGCGGTGGCGGTCGATAACCAGGGTTCCCCCGGCGAGGTAAGACGTGTATTCGAACTCACGGCCGGGGAAGCGCACCGCGGTGACGTCCTCGGCGGCGACGGTCACGAAATGGCTGTGTTTGCCCACGACGGCGGCGTCGGCGTACGAATGCGCCAGCAGGAGGTCGGAGAGAAAGTGTTCCCCGTACTCGTCGTCGTCGTCGAACTTGGCCATGTAGCGGGTTCCCACCCGCTCCAGGGCGACGTTGAGGCAGGCGCCCAGCGTGAGGCTCTCGTCGGTCTCCACCACCGCGGCACCGGGGACAGCGCCGAGGCGGTCCCGCACCGCGGCGATGTCGAAGCCGGACGAGTTGGTCACCACCAGGAGTGCCTGGGCGCTGTCACCCTGCTTGGCGTAGTTGGCGATCAGATGCTCGAGCCGGTGAGGGCGGTTGGTGACACAGACCACGGTGCAGCCGCCGGCGGCTGTGTGTTCCCGTCCCACCCGGCCCAGGGCAGCCGCCAGCTCATGGCGGCTGGTGTACCCCAGAGCCGTCCGGTAGGGGCCATGGGCCGCCGCGGTCGCCGCCAGCCACCGATCCACCTCCGCCCCGCCGGCGGAGCGGGAGAGGACAGGTACGCCGCGGCGTGCTGCAGCGGCGGCCAGGGAGCGCCACTCCTCAGGGAGGCCGGCGGAATGGTGCAGCGGCCGGGTCGGGTCAGCCTGCGCCGCCGCTACGAAAGGCCGCCCCGACCAGGCGACGACGCCGCTCCCCTCCGATACGGCGGCCTCCGCCCCGGGACCGGCGAGGATGACTTCGGGCCTGGCGGTGGTGGCGACGATCCGCGCCTCGCCCTCGAACAGGGCGGCGAACCACGCCGGGCCGATCACAGCCAGGCGTGGGGCGTGGCGGCGGCGGGAGGCCCGGCGCATCGCCGTCGAGAGGCGAGCCCAGCCGCGCAGCACCCGGTTGGCGGAGCCTCGCAGGAACCTACCGGCGGCGCCGCTCACCCCGGACGCCCCGCACAGACCGGCGCCGCGGCTGCCGTCACTTGGCTCCGAACCCCGAGACCATCGTCCACACCGATCGCCCCAGGATCTCCAGATCGAGCCATGGCGACATGTGCTTGACGTAGTACAGGTCGTAGGTGAGCTTGTCGAAGGTCTGCGCCTCGTCGTCGGCGTACCCGTAGTTCACCTGGGCCCAACCGGTGAGGCCGGGGCGAACCACGTGGCGGTACCCGTAGAAGGGTATGGAACGCTCGAACTGCTCGGTGAACACCGGGCGCTCCGGGCGGGGTCCCACCAGACTGACGTCGCCGCGCAGCACATTCCACAGTTGCGGGACCTCGTCGAGGCGGGTGCGGCGCAGCCAGCGGCCCGACCGGGTGAACCGGACATCGTCGGACCGGGCGAACTGCGGACCGTCGGTCTCGGCGTCGACCACCATGCTGCGGAACTTGTAGAGCGTGAAGGGACGGCCGTTCCATCCCACCCGCTCCTGGCGGTAGATGACGCCGCGGCCGGCATCGAGGAGCACCGTCACCGCGATGACGGCGCCGAGCACCAGCCACAGCGGCAGCGTCACCAGGATGAGAGCGGTGTCGCCGGCGCGCTTGAAGCCGGCGTAGCGGTTGCGGTCGAGCGGGGCGGAGAGCTCCCAGCCCTCATCGAGGTGCACCAGAGGGAAGCGGCCGGTGTGCTGCTCGTAGATCGTCGACAGCGGCACCACGGAGCGCCCGGCGAGGTGCCAGGAGAACACGAACTTGGCCATCTCCTCCGACAGCACCGGGCGCAGGTCGAGGACGAGGAGCAGGCCGTCGTCGAGACCGTTGTCCGGGGCGGCCCCGGCAGGGTCGTGGACGGCGACCACGTCGGCGTGGCCCGAGGTACGCAGGTCGTCCACCAACCCCTTCTCGTAGGTGATGACGATCATCCGCTCCGACCACGGCATCCGGCGCCGGACCCCGCGGTGGATCAGCGCCCCGGCCAGCCACACGGCGATGGTGCCGGCGAACACCGCGTTGGAGTAGTAGGGCCGACCCACGGCGACACCGAGGGCGGTGACCATCACCATGATCCCGGCGATGGCGAAGGCGCGCCCGTAGGACGGCCGGGGCGTCGCGGTCCCCCGCGCACGGAAGGTGACGAAGGTACCGATGAGCAACCCGGCGGTGAGCAGGCCGGCGAAGGGCCACACGGTGGCTCCGGCCGCCGCGCCGCGCAGCTCCACCCTCCAGGGGAGGGGGGAACCGAGGACCACCCACGCCGAGAACGCGAAAGCCAGTCCGAGAATGGCCAGGTCGCCGGCGAGAACGGAGAGAACGAACCGCCTACGCATCCTCACGATTCTACCGGGGGCTGCGCGAAGCCCGAGCTTTGTGCAACGCGGGGAGGTACTTGGTACTTGGTACTTGGTAAGGCACGGATACCAAGTACCAAGTACCAAGTACCTCCGCGCGACAAGACAAGATTGCTGGACCTCAAACACCCCTGGCTCAACCTCGGGCGATCTGCGACGCCACCACTTCGGGGAGGGAGTCCTTCCAGTGGGGGAGGTCGGGGAGGCCCAGCGGGGCGCGGCGCTCCGAGGCGAGGACGGAGTAGGCGGGGCGGGGAGCGGGACGGGGGAACTCCTCTGTGGCGCAGGGGACCACCAGGGTCGGGTCGAGGCCGGCCAACCGGACCGACTCGGCGGCGAGCCCGTGCCAGGTGGTGACACCTTGGTTGGTCAGGTGCAGGATCCCGGAGACGCCGGCGTCCAGCGCCGCCAGGGTGGTGGCGGCGAGGTCGTCGGCGACGGTGGGGCACCCGTGCTGGTCGTCGACAACCCGCAGCCCGCCCGATCGCGCCAAGCGGAGCATGGTGGCGACGAAGTTGGGGTGGGTTCCTGAGATCACCCACGAGCTGCGCACCACCAGTGCCCCCGGGTGTGCCGCCAGGGCACGCCGCTCCCCATCCCGCTTGGTGCGGCCGTAAGCGTTCAGCGGCGCGGTGACGTCGCCCTCGACGTAGGGCCCACCCTTGGTGCCGTCGAACACGTAGTCGGTGGAGAAGGTGACCAGCGGAATGCCGAGGCGGGCGCACACCTGTGCCATCTCCTCGACGGCCTCGGCGTTGACCAGGTGGGCGGTCTCCTCGTCGGTCTCGGCGGCGTCCACCGCGGTGTAGGCGGCGCAGTTGATCACGGCCTCGGCGCCGGAGTCCTCCACCCAGGGACCGATGGCGGCCGTGTCGACGAGATCGAGCTCGGAACGGTTGGGGAAGCGGGCCCCGGGGAGCAGGCCCCGAAAGGCGGTGCCGAGCTGGCCGCTGCCCCCGGTGACGACGATCAAAGCCCCTCCCGCTCCTCGGCGACGATCTCCTCGAGGTAGGCGCGGTAGGCCGACCCGGGCATGGCGTCCACCAACTCGCCCAGATCGTCGAGGCTCACATAGCCGCAGCGGAAGGCGATCTCCTCCAGGCAGGCGATCTTGCTGCCCTGCCGGTGCTCGACGGTGGCGATGAAGTTGGCGGCGTCGAGGAGGCTGTCATGGGTACCGCTGTCGAGCCAGGCGATGCCGCGGCCGAGGCGCTGCACCCGCAGGGCTCCACGTTCCAGGTAGTGCCGGTTGAGGTCGGTGATCTCCAGTTCCCCGCGGCCCGACGGCTCCAGGCTGCGGGTCGTCTCCACCACTTCGGCGTCGTAGAGGTACAGGCCGGGGACGGCGTAGCGGGATCGGGGCTGGCGGGGTTTCTCCTCGAGCGATATGGCCCGCCCCTCGGCGTCGAACTCGACGACTCCGTAGCGCTCGGGGTCCCGCACCGGGTAGGCGAAGACCAGCGCCCCGCTGGTGAAGGTGCGCGCCGCCTCGGCGAGCCCCATGGTGCCGTAGAAGATGTTGTCCCCGAGGATGAGGGTGACCGGCTCCCCGCCGATGAAGTCGGCGCCGATGAGGAACGCCTCGGCGATGCCGGCGGGCCGGTCCTGGGTGGCGTACGAGAAGGTGACGCCCCACTGCGACCCGTCGCCCAGCAGCGATCGGAACCGCGCCTGGTCGACCGGTGTCGTGATCATGAGGATGTCGGTGATCCCGGCCAGCATCAGCGTCGACAGCGGGTAGTAGATCATCGGCTTGTCGTACACCGGCTGGAGTTGCTTGGAGGCGACCCGCGTCATCGGGTCGAGCCGGCTCCCGGCGCCTCCGGCGAGGACGATGCCCTTCATCGCCGAACCGTCCCTTCAAGTTGCGATCCCATGTGCGGGTCCTCCCGGAGCGCGATGCGGTTAGTCGAAGATCACGGCGTCGGCCAGCGCCGGAGCGGCGCCGTCCTTCGCCGACAGGACGGGGTCGATGCCTTCGAGCGGCCAGGTCACGCCGATTGCGGGATCGTCCCAGCGGATGGAGCGGTCGGCCTCGGCGTCGTAATAGTCGGTGACCTTGTAGAGCACCTCGCTGCCGTCTTCGAGGGCGACGAAGCCGTGGGCGAAGCCGGGCGGCACCCAGAGCTGACGCTTGTTCGTCGCACTCAGCTCGAGGCCCACCCACCGGGTGAAGGTCGGCGAGGAAGCACGGATGTCCACCGCGACGTCCCATACCGCCCCGGCAACCACCCGCACCAGCTTCCCCTGGGGGCGGGGTAGCTGGTAGTGCAACCCACGCAGCACCCCACGCGCCGAGCGGGAATGGTTGTCCTGAACGAACTCGGCGGAGATCCCCGCTATCTCGGCCACCTTGGCCCGGTGGTACGCCTCGAAGAAGAACCCGCGTTCGTCGCCGAACACGGCCGGCTCGATGACCAGCACCTCGGGTATCTCGGTTTCGGTCACCTTCATGGCGGTCGGTCTTCCTGGTTGAGAGCGGGGCCGCGGCGGGTGGGCACGGCAGCGAGGATGCGCCTGTCGGAGTCCGGGAGCGTGGCGATTCTAACGTTTCTGAGGGCCCTCTCCGGATGCCGGCCGCGGGCCCCATACCGCGGTACAGTGGCATCGGCGCAACAAGGTGTCTGGCGCAGTGGAACCTGCGTGTGTCACCGGGGTCGATGCTGGAGGCCGGATGCCTGAATCGAGAGTCAAGGCGTATCTGCCGCCGGGGATCGGCGACAATCGCCTCCTCATCGACGGCACCGATGGCAATCAGCGGCCGTTGGATCCCGACATCCCCGACGGATTGGCCATCATCGGTCCCTACTGGACCCGTGCCACGTGGTCCAACGGCAAGTACAACGACATCTCCTGGCTCGGCCATCGCATGAAGCAACTCCCCGAGGACATCGTGATGCTCCAGGAGGTCTTCTGGGAGGTTCGCCCCCACGTCGTGGTCGAGACCGGCGTCGCCGATGGCGGCAGCTCGGTCTTCTGGGCATCGCTGCTCGCCGTGAGCGGTGGGCGGGAGGTCGTGGCGATTGACATCACCATCCCCGAGAGCGTGAGGGAAGCGATCGCGGCTCACCCGCTTGCGGGACTGATCCACCTCGTTGAGGGAGACTCGGTGGATACGAGCGTCATCCACGCCGCCCGCGCCCGCGTCCGGGCCGACGATCGGGTGATGGTGGTGCTGGACAGCAACCACACCGAAGCCCACGTCCTGGGCGAACTCGACGCCTACGCCAGCCTGGTCACCGCCGGCTCGTACATCGTGGTCACCGACGGTGTGATGCAGGTACTCTCGGACGCCCCCAAGGGTCGGCCCGAGTGGGAAGGCGACAACCCGCTCACGGCCATAGAGCGGTGGCTGCCCCAGCACGCCGAGTTCGTCCGCGACCTGCACCGGGAACACCTCGGGGCCACCTACTTCCCGGGCGGGTGGCTGAGGAGAGTCGGCGACCCACCCGCGACCGAGGATCCGGCGACTCCGTGGGGCGAGCCATTGCAGCACCTCCATCAGGGACGCGAGGAATGGAGGGTGAACGCTTTCGAGACGGAACGGCGTCGCCAGCAGGCAGAAGCGGAGAGGGACGGTGCAATGGGAATAGCCTCTGCACTGCTCGACTCCACCTCGTGGAGGGTGGGCCATGCCTTGGTGGGACCGTTGGGCAAGGCCCTCCGCCGACTGCGAGGACAGCCCGCCGCAGTCGACCCGAGAGATCGACTAATACGGGAGAATCCAGAGCGACTGGAGCTCACCAACCTTGCCCGACGACACCTCGATTTGCTCAAACGGTCGCTCACCGACTCGTTGCGTGGAGATCCGTACCGTCCATACGCACCCGACCGCGGCACCGAGGCGGACGATGCCTGGGTCCGGCTGCGCGGCCTGCTGGACCGCGGCGACGTGGAACTGGTTCGCCGCGTCGGGTACGACCCGGAGCGACGCGCAGTGGGAGGCGATTGGCCGTTCCTCGGGGAGACGATGGTGGGCATGGCGCGCCTCGACAACCTCCAGGATTGCGTCGAGGCGGTCCATCTCGCCGGCGTCCCCGGCGATCTCGTCGAAACCGGTGTATGGCGGGGCGGCGCCTGCATCCTGATGCGTGCGGTCCTCGCCGAACTAGGAGACAGGTCTCGCCAGGTGTGGGCCTGCGATAGTTTCGAGGGCCTACCCCCACCCGATGAGGCCACCTATCCCGCCGACACTGGCGATCGGCATTGGAGGCGGGGTGAGCTGGCGGTTTCGTTGGCCGAGGTCAAGCAGAACTTCGCCCGGTATGGGCTCCTCGACGACCAGGTTCGCTTCGCCAAAGGATGGTTCGAGGACACTCTCTCCCAGCTGCCCACCGAGACGATCGCCGTGCTCCGCCTCGACGGCGACATGTACGGGTCGACGATGGTGGCTCTCGAGTCCCTCGAGCCGAAAGTGCCGCCGGGCGGCTTCGTCGTCGTCGACGACTACGGCGCCATACCTGCCTGCCGTCTGGCAGTTGACGACTACCGACGGGACCAGGGGATCGATGATCCCATCGAGCCGGTGGACTGGACTGGTGTCTTCTGGCGCAAACGGCGAACCCGATAGAGCCAGGGCCACCCAGATCTCAGGGGGCGCACACCACGGCACCGATGATCAGGTAGCCGGTGGCGGTGACCGCGTAGGGGTTGGCGGCGCGGACCTTCGGGTACTGCGACGCCGGGAGCCCGAGGCGGACGGTCACCGACGCCCAGCCCTCCCCCTTCTTCACGCTGACGCAGGGTCGGTCGGTGACTCGCGCCTTCAACGTGAAGTAGGCCGACTTGAGGCCGAAGGTGGAGCGTACCCAGGCGCCGGAGCGCTCCACGGTGGCGGGCTTGCCGTCCTTGTAACCGGAGAACTCCACGGTCTTCGCCGAACCGCCGGCGGTGCGCGCCTTCACCTTCACCGACCCGACCTCGTCGAGACCGGTGGCCTTCTCCACGTCGGCGACTGCCACCGAAGCCCGCCACGAGGCGTTGGGGTTGGGGACGCTGCCGTCGACGGCCCAGACGTCGTTCACCGACTTGTAGTAGGGCACGGGCGGGGAGACCCGGACGTCCTGGATGCTTTCGGTGCGGCCGCCGGTCGACGAGCTGTAGTAGGCGCGCACTATCCCCTGCTGGGGAGCCTTCGGGTGGGTGACGACGACATCGGCGGTGGACGACACCGCCTCGGCCCAGTTCGCCTGGAGGTGACCGTAGCCGACGTAGCGCTGGTCCCAGGTGGTGTCACGCACGTGGCAGAAGGCGTCACAGACGTTGGTGGAGAGCTTTCCCCGGGTTAGCTGGAGCTCTCTGGCGTAGGACCGGGCGGCGACCGCCTGCGCCCGTAGCGCCGCCATCCCCTTCCCCGAGCCCCAGTGATAGGGCATCTCGGAGATGCCGAGCAGGTAGTCCTCGAGGCGCAGACGAACCGAGAGGTCCAGGCCGCCGGGACCGGACCTGAGATGGAGCTTGCCGTGGGCGTAGCGGCACCCGCGCGACACCGAGGGGATGACGTTCCAGTCGGTGTTGGTGCAGCCGATGACGGCGACGGCGGTCTTCGGCTTGGCGCCGGCTCGGTTCCACCGGTACCAGGAGAAGTCGAAGTTGCACGGCCCTGAGGAGATCTCGGTCTTCTTCCCGCTCGGCCCGGTGATGGTGAGGGCACATGTGCTCGACCCCCTGATGGTGATGGTGCTGCCCGGCGGCGCCGACCACTCGTCGTCGCCCCGGGTGATGACCACCGGCTTGCCTTCACCCGAGATGGCGTCGACGCGCAGCTTCTTCGACGTGAAGTCCTGCTCCAGGTTCACCACGATGGGCGAGGTGGCGTCGCGGCGGCCGGTCCCCAGCTTTCGCGTCTTCGATGCGGCGTAGTAGTGCCCCAGGATCACCCGGTAGCTCTTGCCCTTGAGCGCCATGGCATAGGCGCCCCACTGCGACATGCCGAGGCCGTGGCCCCACCCCTTGCCGTCGAAGTCGAGGGCACGCATCACCTTCCTCTCGACCGGCTGCCCGCCCGTTCCGTCGGGCTGTGCCACCACCCCGATTGCGGGCAGCAGCAGAGCCACCACGACCATCACGATCAGCACGGCACGGCGTCCCACCGCAGGCAACCTAGTGGTCCGTCGCCCATATGACGATCGGGCGCGGCATCCCGGGGACGGATCGGCACCCAGCCCGCGGGGTTCGGACCTCCACGGCGCCCCGGCGAGGAATGGGTCGGCCGCACCGGTGTGCCCGGCGGTTCCCATCGGTACTCTCCTCGACGACGCAGCGGGGAGGGGCTCGCTGCGACACGAAGGGGTCCCGCATGTCTCGCATTGCCCAGACGACCGGCCGCGATACGCGGCGGCGTCGCAACCGTCGCGTCCTGATCGTCACCGTGGCGCTGTGGGCCTTGCTGCCGGTGCATGCCGGCGGCGCCTCCGCTGGTGGTCACCAGCCGGAGGACGCCACGGTGGGTTCGGCGGCCGAACCCGAGGATCTCACCCGACCGCTCGCCGCCCCACAATCGGGCCCGGCTTCCACCGGCGGCAGGGCCGTGGTGTACTTCGGCATCGACGACGGGCCTTCCTGCTCCGACAAGGTGACCTGGGGAATGCTCGACCTCTTCGCCCGCCACGGCGCAAGGGCCACCTGGTTCGTCACCGGCAATGTCAACTGCAACTCTGACGCTCTCCGGGCCATCGTGACCGGCGGTCACGCGGTGGGAAGTCACACCTACGGCCACGACAACCTGACACGGCTCTCCCACGGGGCTCGCCTGGCCACCTTCGACAAGCTGCAGTCGGCTGTCACCCGGCACGGCGGCCCCAAGATGACCTGCTACCGGCCGCCCTACGGAGCCACCAACAGCTCGGTGCGGGCCTCGGCGGCCCAGCGTGGGATGGTGGAATGGCTGTGGAACGTCGACCCGCGCGACTGGAGCGACCCGGGCGTCTCCAAGATCCTCGCCAGCTTCAACCGGCTCGAGGACGGTGACGTGGTGGTGATCCACGACGGCAACAGCAACCAGCAGACTCTCGACGCCCTGCGCATCTGGCTGCCCGCCAACGCCTCCCGGTTCGCGCTGAGGCCGCTCCCGGGGTGTGCCGCCGCAGAACCGCTGCGGTGCCAAGGCGAGCCGGCGACCATCATCGGGACCGACGGCGACGACATCCTTCAGGGCACACCGGGTAGGGACGTGATCTGGGGTGGGGAAGGCGACGACACCATCCGTGCGGGAGCGGGCGACGACGTCGTCTGCGGCGGGCCCGGCGACGACAAGATCTACGGCGAAGCCGGCAAGGACATACTGGCGGGAGGGCCGGGGAAGGATGATCTCATCGGCGGGCAAAACGCCGACACCCTCAAGGGAGGGCCGGGAGCGGACCGGCTGTGGGGCGGGAAGGGCGCCGACACGCTCAGCGGTGGTCCGGGCGCAGATGAGCTCTACGGCGGTCCCGGACCCGACACCCTCCGCGGCGGGTCCGGTGCCGACCAGTTGCGAGGAGGCAGTGGCGCCGACAGGATGTGGGGAAGCACCGGGCAGGACCTCCTGTCGGGTGGCTCCGGCGCCGACAGGATATGGGGGAACGCCGGGCGGGACCTCCTGTCGGGGGGACCCGGCGCCGACGTCTTAGCCGGGGGGGACGGGCACGACACGCTGGTGGGGGGCCGCGGGCCTGACGTCCTCAGAGGCGGGCCGGGCCGTGACACCTGCCGCGGCGGGCCGGGCATCGACAAGGCCACATCGTGCTCGACGGTGAGCAGCGTGCCCTGACCGGGCCGCGGCCTGGCGCGCTACGCTGCGGGCCCATGCCGTCCGCTCGCTTCGTCCACGCCGCTATGTCCCCGCGCTCTCCTCGCGAGGTGTGGGACGGGCTCCAGGATGCGTCCACCTGGGCCAACATCGGCCCGGTGGAGCAGGTGTGGGAACCAGTCCACGCCTCGGAGGCGCTGGTGTCCTTCAAGTGGCGGACCACCGTAGGCCCCACCCGCTATGACGGTGTCGCCAAGGTCGTCACTTCCGACCCCCTCCAGGCGATGGAGCTGAGCCTCGACGCCGGTGAAGTGACCGGATCGCTGCGCACCGACCTTGCCCCGGAGGCCACGGGCACCCTCATCACGGTGACGCTGGTGGTGGTGTCCCGGGGACTGCTGTCGACGATGTTCTTCCCGGTCATCTCCGAGGCGGTGGGGAAAGGTCTCGCCGCCCAGGTGGAGCACTTCGCCGCGACGCTTTGAGAGGTACTAGGTACTAGGTACTAGGTAGGTGGGCATACCTTGGCGCCGGGTTTGAGGTGGCCGGCGGTATTTACCGCCTTGGGGTTGGCTGCCCGCACGTCGGGGTAGCGGTCCCACTTCAGCCCGAGCCGGATGGTGACGGCGACCCAGCCCTCACCGCTCTCGACGGTGAGACATCTGTCCTTCTTGGGTGGGTTCGTCGGCTTGTCGTCGGTGGACGATCCGGGGGCGCAGACCTTGGCGCCCAGTTTGAGGAAGCCGGCGGAGTTGGCAGCCTTGGGGTTGGCCGTCCGCACCTCGGGGTAGCGGTCCCACTTCAGCCCGAGGCGCATCGTCACCGCAACCCAGCCCTCACCCTTCTTGACCTTGACGCACTTGGCGTTCTTCGGGGGATCCTTGGGCTTGTCATCGGTCTTGTCGTCGTCGGTCGACGACCCGGGGGCGCACACCTTGGCCCCGATCTTGAGGTAGCCGGCGGCGTTCACCGCCTTCGGGTTGGCCTCACGCACCGCAGGAAGGTCCGAAGCAGGCAACCCCAGCCGGGCAACCACCTTCGACCAACCCTCGCCCTTCTTCACCTTGACGCACTTCTTGGGCGGGTCCTTGGGTTTGTCGTCTGTCGACGATCCGGGGGCGCATACCTTGGCCCCGATCTTGAGATGGCCGGCGGGGTTCACCGCCTTCGGGTTGGCCGCCCGCACCGCGGCGATATCCGAAGCAGGCAAGCCGAGCCGGGCAACCACCTTCGACCAACCCTCGCCCTTCTTCACCTTGACGCACTTGGTCGGGTCGGTGCCGTCCCCGTCGGGTGAGCTGCCGTAGGACACCGAGAAGTGGGTCGACTTGAGGTCGAAGGCCGAACGAACCCAGGTGCCCTGACGCTCCACGGTCACAACCGCCCCGCCGCGGGTGCCGGTGAAGGCCACTGTGTGGGCGGAACCGCCGGCGGTGCGCCGGGTCACCTGCACCCCGTCAAGCCTGTCGAGCCCTGCGAGCCGGGCCACGGTCGACGCCGACGGTGAGGCGGTCCACGACCTGTGCGGGTTGCCAACGGTGCCGTCGATAGCCCACGAGTCGTTGACCGACTGCAGGTAGGGGATCGACGACCCGCCCCGGATCTCGTGGTACGCCTCGGTACGCCCGCCGGACGATGAGCTGAAGTAGGCGCGGACCACGGTCTGGTGCGGGGCCTTGGGATGCGAGACCACCAGTCCGGCGGTCGAGCGCACCGCATCGGTCCACGAGTCCTGGCCGTGACCGTAGCCCACGTAGCGCTGGTCCCAGGTGCTGTCGCGGACGTGGCAGTAGGCGGCACAGGCGTTGTCGCCCGCCGGGCCCCGGTAGATCATCAACTCCCTGGCATAGGAGCGGGCGGCGACCGCCTGGGCCTGGAGGGCGGCCATGCCCTTGCCCTTGCCCCAGTAGTAGGGCATCTCCGAGATCCCCAGCAGGTAGTCCTCGAGGCTGAGCTGGACGGAGAGATCGAGGCCGCCGGGCCCGGAGCGGAGGTGCAGCATGCCACGGGCGTAGCGGCACTCACGGGCCTTGGTGGGGCTGACGTTCCAGTCGCTGTTGGTGCAGCCGGCGATAGCCACCGCCGACCTGGGGTTCGCCTTGGGACTCTTCCAGTCGTACCAGACCAGGTCGAAGGCACACTTGCCCGACGGGATCGTGGTGCTCTTTCCCTTGGGAGGCTTGATGACCAGGGAACACTCGCTGCCGCCGTCGATGGTGATGGTGCTGCCCGGCGGCGCCTTCCACGTCTTGTCCCCGCGGACGATCTTGACGGTGTCGCCGCTCCCGGAGATGGGGTCGACTCGGAGTGTCCTGGATCGGAAGTCCTGTTCCAGGTTGACCACGATCGGGGGCGACGCCTTGCGGCTCCCGGTACCCAGGGCGGCCACGGTGGAGCCGGTGAAGTAGTGCTCGACGATCTTGCGGAAGTCGGACCCCTTCATCGCCATGGCGTAGGCACCCCATTGCGACAGGCCGATGCCGTGGCCCCACCCGCTGCCCTTGAAGGCGACGGAGGCGGACGCCTGGGAGGCGGTGTCGGAGGTCCCCCCTTCCTCGGCTCGGGCACCCGGCGAAGGCGCTAGCAACATGAGCATGGCGGCCACCACGGCAACGACGAACGGGCGCACCGACCAAGACTCTCCCAATCTCATGGGAGTCACATCGGCAACTAGCCGTCCGACCTTGAGTCATTCCTGACCGCCGAAGCCGCGGGAGGGACGAAGCTTCTTCATCTCCCCCCGGGCTTTGACGGGGGGAGTGGCCCGCCCGCAGGCTTTGCGGAGGGCGGGTCGAGGGGGGTCTTCATCGCTCACCCTCCCCCGGCTCGCAGCCAGCTCAACACGGACCTGGGACGAAGACCCCCTCCGTCCGATCGGATCGGAACGAGACTGCGGACGCGATGAGGTCTGATCGCGCCAGGTCAGCCGATCGGACACCTCCCCCGCCGAAGCGGCGGGGGAGGATGAAACCCGACCCCACGAAGCGGCGGGGGAGGACGAAGCTTCTTCATCTCCCCCCGGGCTTTGACGGGGGGAGTGGCCCGCCCGCAGGCTTTGCGGAGGGCGGGTCGAGGGGGGTCTTCATCGCTCACCCTCCCCCGGCTCGCAGCCAGCTCAACACGGACCTGGGACGAAGACCCCCTCCGTCCGATCGGCCTACGGCAAGACTGCACCACGCCATCAGGCGTCACTACGCCAGGCGAGCCGATCGGACACCTCCCCCGCCGAAGCGGCGGGGGAGGATGACACCCGGCCCCACGAAGCGGCGGGGGAGGACGAAGACGACCGCAGCGCGCCTGTTATCGGTCAGTCGGTGGCGCGGTGCTGTCTTCGATGAGGGCGCGGTCGGTGATGAGGGTGACCTGATTGGCGAGGACCTGGAGGAAGCCGCCCTCGACGTCTACCTTGGTGCGGGCGCCGTCGGCGCCGTCGACGTGGACGATGCCGGGAACGAGAGCGGCCATCACCGGCTCGTGGTCGGCCATGATGCCGATCTCGCCGTCGGGGGTGCGCGCCACCACGAAGGTGGCATCACCGGACCATGCCAGGCCGTCGGGTGAGACGATGTCGACGCGGAACTCCTTCGCCATCAGGCGGCGGCACCTTCCTTGGCCATCTCTCCGGCCTTGCGCTCGACGTCTTCGGCGCCGCCGACCATGTAGAAGGCCTGCTCCGGGAAGCGGTCCAACTCGCCGTCGAGCACTGCCTTGAACGACCGGATGGTCTCTTCCAGCGGCGTGTAGATGCCTGCCTGGCCGGTGAACTGCTCGGCCACGAACATGGGCTGGGCGAGGAACCTCTGGATGCGCCGGGCACGGCCCACGATGAGCTTGTCCTCTTCGGACAGCTCGTCAATGCCCAGGATGGCGATGATGTCCTGCAGATCCTTGTAGCGCTGCAACACCCGCTGCACCTCGACGGCGACGCCGTAGTGCTCGTCGCCGACGATCAGCGGGTCGAGCGCCCGCGACGTCGAGTCGAGCGGGTCCACCGCCGGGTAAATGCCCAGGGCCGTGAGAGGCCGGCTCAACACCGTGGTGGCGTCGAGGTGGGCGAAGGCGGTGTGCGGCGCCGGGTCGGTGATGTCGTCCGCCGGTACGTAGATGGCCTGCATCGAAGTGATCGAGCGGCCCTTCAGCGAGGTGATGCGCTCCTGGAGGAAGCCCATCTCGCCGGCGAGCGTCGGCTGATAACCCACCGCGGACGGCATGCGGCCCAGCAGCGTCGACACCTCGGAACCGGCCTGGGTGAAACGGAAGATGTTGTCGACGAACAGCAGCACGTCCTGGCGCTGCACGTCACGGAAGTACTCCGCCATGGTCAGGGCCGAGAGAGCGACGCGGAGGCGCACCCCGGGCGGCTCGTCCATCTGGCCGAACACCAACGCCGCCCTGTCGATGACGCCGGTCTCTTTCATCTCCAGGAACAGGTCGTTGCCCTCGCGGGTCCGCTCGCCGACACCGGCGAACACCGACACGCCACCGTGCTGAGTGGCGACCCTGTTGATCATCTCCTGGATCCGCACCGTCTTGCCCACACCCGCGC
>CAZOGW010000003.1:0-72848 GCA_964579415.1 uncultured Acidimicrobiaceae bacterium
CCAGGGCGAGGACGTCGTCGCGGGTGATGTCCTGAACCGCGTGGTCGCCGAACGCTTGCTTGGCGTAGTGCAGGGACTGCTTGTAGCCGTTGAGCGTGACTTCACGCACGCGGTTGCCCGCCAGGCGCAGGTAGGACTCGGCCATCTGGTTGAAGGTGGTCGGGGCTGGCCCGATGTGGGTGCCGCGCCGGGTGTCGGTGCGGACCTCGGCGATCCAGTCGCGGGCTTCGCGAAGGGTTGCGAACCGGCGTTTCTGCTGCTTGCGGTTGTAGGAGGTGCCGATGTCGACGACTGCCCGGTATCGCGGTGTGCCGTCCCTGCGGAGCTCCAGGGTTATCGGCTCCCACGGGCGTGGTTCAGCGGGTCCGGCCATGCCGGCCTGCTTGTGGGTTGTGCGGCTGGGTGAGCGGGTCGTCGGTGAATGCGGCGAGCGGGTCGGCTCCGGCCTGGCTGGGGCCGGCCAGCGGGTCCGGCGTGATCGGTACCGTCGTCGCGGCGGGTCCGTGGCCGAGGAGGTCCTCGACGCGGTCCACGGAGCGCATCAGCCGGTCGACCGAGCCTCGGTGCTGGCGAAGCAGCTCGAGGATGAGTCCTTCCAGGCGGGAGCCGTCGGCCTCGACCTGGGCTGCGGTCTGCCGAACCTCGTCGAGGGTGACCGCGACGTCGGTGCGGGCGGTCCGCGGTGACGCGTCGTAGAGCAGCGCGGGGTCGACCTCGAAGATGTCGGCCAGGTCGAGCAGCTCGGTCAGCGAGGGGACCCGCTCGCCGGACTCGCTCTTGGACACGGTCGGCCCGTCTGACCAAACACGCAATCCGTTGAGACTTGCGACCACCGCGGACCGGGCTGCGGTGGACGATTTCAGGCAGGCCTGCGGCGATACGATCCCAGCACCTGAACGCGCGACCCATCGAGCGCCGTGACGATCCGGTCCACGACCTGGACCGCGTCCTCATGCTCCCAAGCCCGCACAACCGTCCACCCAGCTTCAGCCAACAGCCGATCGGTTTCGGCGTCTCGTTCCCTGTTTCGCTCCACCTTCTCAGCCCAGTACTGGGCGTTCGCCTTTGCGAAGGTGTGATGGTCGGGACACCCATGCCAGAAGCATCCGTCGACGAAGACCGCCACCCGACTACGGGTGAACACGAGGTCTGCCCGGCGGTTGAGACCTTGGAGGGGCCGGGAGTCGACGCGGTAGCGCAGCCCCGCGGAGTGCACCAAACGGCGGATCGCCATCTCTGGCCCGGTGTCCCTCCCGCGGTTCGCCTGCATCACGCGCCGGACTGCGGGCGATGAGGCCCACGAGTCAGCAGACGACATGGCCGTAGCGTGCCACTCAACGAGGGGAGCCAATTGGGAGGGTGCTCATGATTTGTCCGACTGCATCATCGAGGTCGCGCACGTCGACGGTGAACACGTCCACATGGACGCCGGTCGCGGACTGGCCGAATCGACTGTGCAGGAACGCGTCCGAGGGGTACACCAAGAAGGCCACATTCGAGCCAAGAGACGTGGCATGGGCAAGCAACTGGTAGAGATCGCCAGCCTCGGGCTTGCCGCCCAGGTTCTTGTACTTCACGTCGCCGACAATCCTCGCCTGGTCGGCGTGCCGGGTGAGCACTAGATCAGGTGTCACGTCGAGGTGGGGCACCACTGGGAAGACGTACGCCTCCTCGCCACCCTTCTCAACCAGCCAGTTGGCACCCAGCCCTTGGCCAAATGCATCACGGACTCCTGCCTCGAACGCCTCCTCAAGGTTGATGAACCAAGTAATCGGGAGATGGCCGGCGGCATCCCCCACCGGGGACATCCCAGCACCCGACAGGAGAACGGCGGCCACGTGGAGCAGGTCGCCGGTCTCGCCACCGAGTTCCTCAGCCAGGTCCCCTGCCCTTCTTGCGTGCCAGCTCGGCGCCCCGAACAGGACCTCCGATGTGCTGTTGTCGTAGAAGAATGGCGCGAGCGCCCGGGTTGCCGCGACCGTAGGCGCTCCGATCAGTCCGGAGGTGTACAGGTCCTCAGTTACTCGGAGCGCAGCGGCGAGGCACTGATTGATAGGCGTCACGTGCGTTATGTGACGCCTATCGAAAACCGCGAGTTGGGGTCGTCCCTGGGCGCGGAGCATCAGAGTCTGGCGGATGAGGAGGCGACCGCCGACCACTGATCCCTGCTTCCGGATACGTTGGTATCTCCAGTCTCGCCCGGCGGTCACATACCGCAGAACCGCGGTCGTGAAGGCGGTGACGAGCCGTTCAACGAGTGCGTCCTCACGCGTGAACACGCCTGGCAGAGAGTAGGTCCTCACACCAGCGAGGCGGCGATTGAGCAGGGCACCTAGGGCTCCCGGGATCTTCTCGCGTACGCGCAGATTGAGATCGCCGCATCTCGCGAACCCGACGCTGTTCCCTGCGCTGAGAGAGGCCGAGCCGTCCCGCCGGGCAATGGGGTTGACGATCTTGCGATCGACCAGGGACCAGAACGTCTCATCGGAAGCCAATGTGCGCCATACAGAGGCACTGACGTGGGTTGATCCCCGCTCCGGCACGGAGACGTCGGTGGTCAATCTGACGTGCCTCCTCCCGCAATATCGCCGGACTCGTCGAGGCTTTCGCCCCGTCCGTTTGCGTCGACAGGCTCCGGGTCCGCTGACGGCTCCTCGTTGGGGTTTGGCGCCTCGGCGCCGCCGCCTGTCGCCTCCCGGTAGCCAGCGTCAGTCCACGGGTAGGCCAGTTCGATGGCGGTTGTTAGGGGATGCGGGGCCACCAGAGGGCGCCTCAGCATGTGCCTGATCCTCGCTTGCCAGAGATCGTGCAGGTCTGGGATCTCGCCTTTGACCTCCGCGAAGATCCCATGTCCGAAGGGCATCTGGTGTTCATACAAGCTCGGATGCTCCCTTCGGACTGTAGGGAACAATTCCGTCAGCCTGCCAAGCGCTTCCGTCGACAGGCGCCCTTTGAGCATTTCACGCATCTGCTCCTCGTCAGGCGGGAAATCGACGATGCGGAGTCGACGAAGCAACGCATTGTCAATCTCAAGCGCAGAACGATCCGTTGGATTGAATGTAACGATTACGCGCAGATTTTCTGCGATCCGCATCGGGCGGCGACTGTACGTCGGGGTGAAAGCGCGACTGCGGTCTTCGATGAAGGTCATTACCTCGCCGAGCACTGCAGATACGTCCGCCCGACTGAACTCATCGATTAGCACGACCCAAGTCTCGTCCGGGTTGGCAGCTGCGAGTTCGTTCCAGTCTAGGAACGCTCCATTTGCGGGCCCGATCGATCCGTCAGACTCGACCCGCATCCCCTCTACAAACTCCTCATAGCTGCTCGAGGGATGGAACTGGACTTCGAGAACGCGTTCTGGAGCTTTCGCCAGGCGCTGGCTAGCGATGCGGCCTACGTAGGATTTGCCGGTGCCGGGGACGCCCGCGAGTGCCACGATCGACGACATGCCGTATCGCTGGGCCGTCGCGACCACCTCGCTGATCTTGGCCTCTGTCTTCGGGCCGTAATCGTGAACTTGCGCCGCGGTTGGGTGCGGTGGCACTGCGGTCATCGGAGGTCCTTCGGAAGGGCGGCCATGTTCGAGATGTACTCCACGTACTCGGGCACGCTCGCGTGTTCGCGGACTGGATATACAGCGTTCGCCGCCGCGTGCACGATTCGACGGGTCTGCGCCCGCAGCCGGTAGAACTGCCCGCCGGACTCTCGCTTGTCCTGGATGAAGGTGAAGCCAAAGGAGCCGGCTGCCACGATGGGGATGATCCGATCATTCTTGCTCGGTCCCGTCTCCACCTCGGGCAGCAGCGCTCCACGAGTGGGATCCTCGCGGTGTCGGCGTATCCGTTCGATCGCTTCAACGAGCCCGTCGTCGTCGAGCGCGTATAGCAACGACCCGTTGATCTCTTCTGAGGAAATGATGTCGTCCAATGCGAGCATCGCGCGCCAGAGGTAAGCAAACGGCCGCGCGGTGACGCTCTCGTTGTAATGGGCGGCCTTGCGCATGGGATTCCGAAGACGGCACGCGGAGAGCGCGTACGCCGCGTGCCTTCCGAGCGCGAGGGCATTGGACGGCTTCATCTCAGGCAGCCAGCGCAAGGTAGCTCGGCCGAATTCCGTGACCCGAAACACTCGGGACAGATCCTCGTAGGCGAGACCCATGCTCTGGACAACCTCCCGGGCATCTCGGTACCGGCGCGGGTTAGGTGTTCCGGAGCCCCCTGTAATACTGCGTGCGCTCTCATATGGGAGGGCGTTGAGCACCTCGTCGTTCCTGAGACCATCCGCGCGGAGGACTGGCGCTAGCCAAGCGCTGGGATTGCTCAATATCCGGACCGACTGATGGAGACCCACGCTCCAAGTGGCCGCACTGACGGGCATGCTGCTCAGTCTGCACGTTCAGTCTGCTCGTTCCGCGAGTGAAGCCTCCCCTAGGAGGTGGTCGGAGATCGCCGACCCCACAGCAGCGGAGAGGAGTGGCGGCACAGCGTTGCCGATGAGGGCTGCGACCTCTTCGCGGTTCCCGTGAAACGTGAAGTCGTCCGGGAACGACTGGAGTCTCGCCCCCTCGCGCAGGGTGATGTTTCGATCCAGGGTCGGATGGGCGAATCGACCCCTTGTGAAGCTGTCGAAGCGCGCAGTGATCACGTTCGACGGCAGATCGGGGTCAAGTCGCCCGTAGACCGCACGATGTCCGATCTTCGCGGCGCCGTTGCGGTGGCAGTCGACTCGCAACTCGATGGGGAGATCCTCAAAGCCCCCACCGGGGCGAATGTGCCTCAGGCGCTCACGGTTCTTGTCCGACAGTTTGCTTTCGACGTGCAGTGGGTCCACCGCGCCTACCGTGCCGGGTGGAGCCGCTGGTGGAAGGTCCTTGAGCGCTTCGGCGACGGTTACAGGCCTATGTGGCAGGCCAGTGAGGCGGAAGTTGGGCTCATCGAGGCCGCGGCGCCAGCCGTAGATGAGAACCCTCGGGCGCCGCTGCGGAACTCCGAACTCGACGGCATCTACACGGAAGACCCGATGCTCGTAGCCGGTCTCGATGACTTTGATGAACTCTGCCACCGAACTGCGGCCGCGGCGACCAAGCAGGCCAGGAACGTTCTCCATGAGGAACGCTTTCGGGTGTATGCCCATGATGAGTCGGCCGAAATGCACAACAAGATCGTTGCGAGGATCCAGGTCCTTGCCGATCCGCTGGATGGAGAAACCTTGACAGGGCGGGCCACCAGCCAGGAGGTCGACTACTCCCGGCCCTAGGTCGATGGCTTGGAGAATGTCGGCAGCATGAGTTCGTCCGAGGTCTGCGAGATAGGCGGGATGCCGAAAATTCTGCGAATACGTCGACACGGCCGCTTCCCAGTTGTCGAATCCGGCGAGCAGGTCGAATCCAGCGTCCTGGAGGCCGAGGCTCATACCACCCCCTCCACAGAACAGATCGACTGCTTTCAGGGTCATGCTCGCTCACGCTCACGCGCACGCGCACGCTCGCGCTCGGCTGGGCGGCCTGGCGCGGCCAGATGACGCGTTCCGGCTTTTAGCGAGGGGATGAGACGTGAGAAGCTGGCGCCAACAGGGCGAGCTATCCCGGTTTTCGCACCTTTGCCTGAGGGATCCGCGCACGACGACGAGGCGCCCTCCTGATGAGCCAGATGCTCGAGCACGCTGACCGCCAGATGCGCCGCAAACAGAGGCGGAACCGCGTTTCCGATCTGTTGGAATGCCTGGTCGAGTGTGCCCTCGAAGATGTAGCTTCGCGGGAAACTCTGTAGGCAGGCTGCCTCCCTGATAGAGAGCCCCCGGTCCTGCTCAGGATGGATGTAGCGGCCACTCGCGGGATTTCGGCTGTACGCAGTGATCGTGATCGCGGGCTTGTCCCACGCGAGGCGGCCGTAAACGTCCTCATAGCCGGACTTGCCTTGGCGTTCGGCGAGGGCCTGAAGGCTCCTCGGGCCGGTCCCCGCCAGTCGGCTACCTCCATCCCGAGGTACTGCTCGGATGGTCTCGATGGTCGACACACGATGACCAGCCGTTCGGTGCATCGCGTCGGAAGGGTCGGTAGTTCCTGCCTCGATGGGGGGCAGGTCGGCGATCGCCTCCCGCACCGTGCGGAATTCCTCCCTGCTGCGGACAGGGAGCGGCCCGTAGAAGGGCGTCTTCGCGGCCGTCAACACGGCTCGGAAACGCTCTTGCGGTACGCCGTACTCTGCCATGTTGTGGGCGGTGAGGTGGGTGTCGAAGCCCGCATCCGTGAGGATCTCGCGGGCGAGTTCGACGACTGGCCAGTACCTGTCCGTGAGGATCTCCGGGACGTTCTCGACGATCACGTAGTCAGGTCGAAGCCTGACCGCGATCCGTGCGAAGTCGATGAAGAGGTTGTTCCGGGGATCCCTGGACCCCGCGCTGTTGCGATGCGAGGAGAACCCCTGGCAGGGGGCGCAGCCGATCAGGACTAGGGGATTCAATGAGTTGCGGGCGCTCGCCGCAATCAACGCGCCGAGTCTTCCGGGGTCCAGGGCCAGTTCGTGAATGTCGGCGTTGGTTGGCGTCAGGCCAAGATTTCTCGCGTAGGTCCGGTTAGCCGGCTCGTCGATATCGATTGCAAGAATGTGACGAAACGTCGGCGCCCGCCCGCCAGAGATCTCCGTGACGTGCCGAAATCCGGCAGACATGCCCCCGCATCCGCTGAACATGTCGATCACGTCGATCGACTCGGTCACGTCGATCGACTCGGTCACGTCGATCGACTCGGTCACGTCATCGACCCGGTCGTCAGCCCGGCCGTCCAGTCGGGTGCGGAGCTGTCTGCGCAGCCACTCGAAGGCGTTGCCAGAGCCGACGTCAGGTGCGAGCACGGGTGAAGCGCTGGACTCGGTAACCGACGCGAATGACATGCCTGCAACTTTAGAGTCCACCGCTGACATCGTGGGGCTGCCGCCCCGATCGCCTTCCTGGGCAGCTGCTGGGGGGAGGGCTCACTTCAGCGGGAGCGAGCCGCAACAGGCCCGCGACAGGGACTGATTTCGAAGCTGGTGGGCCTGCAGTCGGCTCGCCGATCAGTTTGCCAAGGGGCGGCCCAGCCCCCGCGCCACAGAACGCCTCGCGGACACTAGTCCTTACGGCGTCCCCGCCACAACTGGCGAAGCCGATTCAACGAATGAGCACAGAGCAGAGAGCAAGATCATTTGGTGGATGTCGCGGGCGCGGGTGTTGAGCAGCCGGTCTGTGCAGATGAGGTAGGCCAGGCAGCGGGCTCGGCTGATGGCGACGTTGAGCCGGTTGCGGCTGAACAGGAAGTCGGCGTTCCGGGGGATGAGGTCGGCTGAGGAGGTGGCCATGGAGAACAGCACGACCGCGGCTTCGCGGCCTTGGAACTTGTCGACGGTGCCGACTTCGATGCCGCGGGTCGCGGGGTCGGCGTCGAAGGTCTCGCTGATGAGCCGGCGCTGGTCGTTGTAGGGGGCGACGACGACGAAGTCCTTGACGGCCAGCAGGCGGGTGATGCCGTGCCGGTCCGTCCACGGAGTCCCCAGCAGCCCGCCGATGGTGTGCTGGATGAGCGCCACCTCCTCGGGGGCTTCGGATGACCGGCCGGTGTGCTCGGCGCGCAGCCAGCGCAGCCCGGTGCCGTGGGCGGTGGTCTGCTCGGCGCAGCTGGGGTGGGTGTGGACCCGGCTCTCGTAAAAAACCTCGGAGATGAACTTGCACACGTCGGGGTGCATCCGCCACGTGATGTCTAGCAGGACGCCGCGATCCGAGGGGATGGTCGGGTGCCCGCCGAGCAGGTGCTCCAGCGCGCTGGCTCCCGACCCGTTGGGGTGGGTGGCTTGGGAGACCTGGGGCAACTGTTGGGGGTCGCCGAGCAGGATGACCGTGGCCGCGGAGATGGTGGCCGCGAGGGTGTCAGCCAAACCTAGTTGTCCGGCCTCATCCACGATCAGCACATCCACGGGATGCGCACGCATGTCCTTGCTGGCGAACAGCCACGGGGTCCCGCCCACGACGTTGTAGTCGCCCGTCGCGCAGGTGCCGTTGTCGTCGATGTAGTCCACGCCGCGCACGCTCCCGCCGGTGGCCTTGCGCACGGCGCGCAGATCACCACCGTCCTCGGCGAACCGGTCGACCACGGCCTGCAGCTGGTTGTCGATGGCGTAGTGACTCAGGGCGGTCACACCCACCCGCTTCCCCTGGCCGACGAGGGCGCGGATGACGTGGGCGCCGGTGAAGGTCTTGCCGGTCCCGGGCGGACCTTGCACGGGGACGCAGCTGGCGTCCAGATCACCAGCCCACCCGCAGATCGCCTCGTAGCCCCCGACGAACCTGCCTCCGGCCGGGCCGGTGCCGGGCCGGAACCGGGGTAGGTCCCGGCGCAGCATGGCGTGCCCGACGGAGGTGGCGGCACCGTCGAGCATGCGTTGGGCGAGGTCGGACAGCGCCTGCTGCTTGGTCTTGGTCGGGAACTTCTGGTAGTGGACCAGGTGGGTGGGGGACACGCCCGCGTCGATCGCCTCCTGGTCCCAGATGAGCTTGAGGAGGCCCGCTTCGCGGTCGATCGCGGCGACGTTGAAGAAGGCCCATTTGTGTTCCTGCAGGGCGAGGATCAGCGTCGAGTCGGGCTTTATCTCGGGGTCGACCGGCTGCGGGGGGAAGGTGAACACCGCCGCTTGCCACTTCAGCGGCCTGCCGGTCCTCGTGCTGAGCCGATCCTCGAACTCGCGGAAAGCCAGGCCCGCGATCGCTTGGGGCGATTCCCGCTGGTCGGCCTCCTCGGCGATCGAAAGCCGAAGGCAGTCCGCAGCCACGGCCCGGTCCTCGCGGCGCCAGTAGCCGAGCAGGTCGCCCATCAGGTGCTCGGGCGTACCCGGGCCATAGGCGTGCAACGCCTCGATCCGGGCGTCCAGCTCGGGGTCGGGCCTGCCGGCCTCGACCAGGGCCGGCGGCCAGGCGAGCTCGGCCGGGCGGTGGGCCACGAGCCAGTCGCGCACTGCGCGGGTGGCACGCACGTCGTCCTCGTTGTACCGGGCGATCCGGTCCAGCCGGGACCCATCCAGATCGGCGGTCCAGGCCTCGTACTCCACGACCGCGCCGGCTCCCCGGTCGATGTCGTGGCTGCGCACGTACTCGGTGAGCCGCTCGACCTGCTTGAGGCCATAGGACTCCACACCGATTTGGACCGAGCTCACGATGATCGGGTACAGGTCCACAAACGTGCCGCTGGTGACCAGCTGCTCCAGCTCCAGCTCGGCCACCCCGTACTCGCGGGTCAGGCGCTCCAGGGACGACCGCTCGGTATGGTTGTAGTGGTAGACGTGCATGTCCGGGAAGCGCTGCTTCCGCTCGGTGAGATGGTCGACGAGACCCCGCACCGCTTGCGCCTCCTGGGCCTGGTCGTGCGCCCAGAACGTCCGATACCCCCAGCCGTCGCGTCCGTGCTCGATCAGGCCGAACAGGAAGAACAGGCCCACCTCCGGCTTCCAGAACGGGTGGCCCTCAAAGTCCAGGAACACGTCCCCGGCGTGGGGCCTGGGCAGGGCCGCCAGACCGGCCAGCTCCACCGGGTCGGTCGCGTCCTCGGCCTGATCGGCGGACGGGTCGGCGGCATGCAGGATCGGGTCCAGCAGCTGGAACGGGGGCCGCTCGTCGGGGGCGTTGCGTGCCCGGACCTGCAGCGCCGCCTGGGTCACCGACCGGGTCAGCCGGTCGGCGTCCAGGTCGGGCAGCACCCCCTCGAACCCGGCCAGCTGCGCGATCGTGGACACCCCCCCTGCCTCCAGCACCACCCGGTCGGCGCGGCGCAAGCCGGCGACATGGACCAGCGAGTCCTCGGCCCGCCACCGGTCCTGGCAGACCTGTTCGAACTCGCAGAACGCGCAATGGCCACAGGGTTCCGGCCTGGTGGGCTGCTGGGGCGGGGCCGCCACCACTGAGGCCAGCTGGGCGCGCAGCCGGCGCCAGTACGCCAGCACCTCGTCCACCCGGATCGACTCCCGCCCCCCCGCGCCCAGCTCCAAGTGCATCAGCTTGGGCAGCGTCCCCGTTCTCGCGGCGAGCGCGTCGGCGTAGAAGCACAGCTGCAATACGTGACCAGGTTTGGCCTCGCGGCGGGCCAGCTTGGCGTCCACCGGTTGGTAGCCGAACGATCCATCGCCGTGATCCACACGTTCGAGGAAGTCGGCGACCCCGCGGATCCCGTCATGCACCAACGGCATCTGGTACAGCACGTCGTGGCCCTCGTCCAGGATCGGCGCGACTCGATCGGTCCACCGCTGGAACGACTCGCCCCTCGCCTTCCCCGGCACCTCAAGCACCGTCCGCCCTTGGGCGCGGTACTTCACCAGGACCGCCTGCTCGTGCTGAAGTCCCTTGGCCTTCAGCATCTCGGACATCGCGCCAGCCCGGAAGCTGGCCGGTGCCCTGATGCCCTGGTCCACTTCGTGCTGCAGGCTCAGGAAGTGCGCACAATCCAGCCACGCCGTGATCTTGGTCGGAGTCAGCAGCACAACGGTCACACTCGAATAGTCGCCCTCCGACGGTGGCCAAGGCCGAGTGAGGCCGTGATCGCGCCGCGCCATTTGGCGCACTGGCAACTCAGCCCTGGAGCTAGGGCGTGTCTCTAAAGGTGCTTGAGCCAGATGGTGATGGCTCGTAGGACGGCGGCGCCGCGGTAGACGATGGCGAGCTTGTCGTAGCGGGTGGCCAGGCCGCGCCATTGCTTGATGGTGTTGAAGGAGCGCTCGACGACGTTGCGTGCGCGGTAGGTCTGGGCGTCGAACGCCGGTGGTCGCCCGCCCCGAGATCCTCGCCGTTGGCGGTTGCGGATCTGGTCGGAGGGTTCGGGGATCACCGTCTTGATCCCGCGGGCGCGCAGCCGCTCGCGGTGGGCACGCGAGGAATAGGCCTTGTCACCGAGGACCGCGTCCGGTCTCGTGCGAGGCCGACCAGGACCGCGCCGCTGGACGCGAAGGTGCTCCAGCAGCAGGGGGAACACCGGAGAGTCGTTGGCCTGGCCGGGACCGACCAACACGACAAGCGGTCGTCCGCGGCCGTCGACGAGCTGGTGGATCTTGGATGACAACCCTCCGCGAGAGCGGCCGATCCCGTGGTGGAACGGCTCGACGTAAAGCCCCGGAACAGCACGTTGACCTGCCAAGACCCCCGAATCGAGCGGATCCTTGTAGTTCGACTCAGCCCCCTGTGTGGCCCGCGAGCACGGCGACGACCGAGGCTGCCGGGGCCTCCAGGGACACCAAGCCGCCGACGGTGTCGGCCTTCTCGCGGGGAAGGTTCGTGGCGTGCTGGTGCGCCCGGTTGATGGTGGAGTCCACGCTCACCGTCCAATCGACCTCGCCGGCGTGGTCGGCCTGCGCCAGGAGGGCTTGGTGGATCCGGTCCCAGGTGCCGTCCGCACTGAACCGCCGGTGCCGCTTCCACACCGTCTGCCACGGACCGAACGAAGCTGGCAGATCCCGCCACGCCAGCCCGCACCGATAGCGGTAGATCACGCCCTCGACGACCTGCCGGTGGTCACGCATCGGCCGACCCCTGCCCGAGCGCTGCGGCGGCAGCAACGGCTCGATCAGTTCCCACTGGTCATCACTGAGAAGCGCATCACGATCCACGACCGCCAGCCTGCCCGTTCGGCACCGTCACGCTTTGGAGACACGCCCTAGACCACCTCCACTTCGACGCGGGCTGCCTGACCTAGATGCCGCGCCGGTGAGCTGGGGCCATCCCCTCGGTCCGCTGAACCCAGGCTTCCTTCGAAGGCGCACCGCCATCCGTCTCCCGGCAGCGCCGGGCCTCGCCGCACACAGCAGTCCGCTGCGCACCGCTTCCAGGTGGCCGCGGCCGCCACGTCAGTCCAAGCGCGCACCCGCGAGTTCGCTTCGTCCACGAACCGATGCTGCCCGCACACCCGGGGCTACTAGTCCGTGGATTCGTGTCCCGGACCTCTTCGAGCAAGAGGCCGGAAGCCACCTTCTGCAGCAGGCGGGCTTGTGGTCCCCCATGGAGACCGCGTGTGCGAGCGGACGATCGTCAGGACTCGAAGGTGTAGCGCAGGGCCTTGGCGGTGCGGATCCCTCCCAGGCTGACGGAGCCCTGCGGGAGCACATTCAGATGGTTGAGCGGATCGGTGATGATCCGGACCTCCGGACCCTTGTCGCCCCGCTCGACGTTGCCGACCACGACGAGGAAAAACTGCTCGGTCACACGGGCACGACGGAACTCCGAGTTGGTAAGCGAAATCATCTCCGGGATCGGGCCGGCATAGACCTTCAGCTCGAAGAAGTTCTCCAGGTCGTCGATCGCGTCGGCGCCGACATGGCGTTGGTGTCGGATGTCGATGATCTGTTGCTCGTCGCCGCCGAGTATGCGCCGCACAAGCGCCAGTCCGACCGACTCGCGCTCTGAGTCGGTGTAGTTCTTGGTGGGGCGTCCCCCCTCCGACGGTTTCTTGGGCTTCGACGGATCAGGATCCCGGGGCCCGCTTACCGGGGATGTCGACTTCATGAAGGTAAAGCTAGCCCGTCCCGTCCCCCCACCGACAATCTCGCCATCCTCATTCCTCAGGGTCAGGTTGTCCGGGTCGACGAGCATCCTGGTCGGCTTCGCTGGGCTCGCCTCGGAGGCCGCGGGCGCCTTCACGCGCTTGGTCTGGGAAGTGTCCTCGGGGGTCGAGCGCCGGTCCTTCCCCTGTTCGGCCAACTTCCGCAGGAGTTCCTCACTGCGCTCGTCGCGCTTCTTCTTCCACTCGGCGTCGAGCCGCGCCGCCGTCGTGATCTCTTCCTCGCGGTGCCCGTCGAGGGCGATCGTCCAAGCTGCTATCCAGTCATGAGCGACCCGGCGAGCGTCGCTGTCGAAGACCGAGGCGATGGCGTAGGCGCCTGCGCTTGGCGACCAGATCGCGGCTTCGTCAGCGACAAAGAACGCCCCAGCGGCCAGGTCCAGCCAGGCGTTCACCGGGACTGTCTCGTCGAGGCCGCCATTCGGCTCGAGCAGCCTGACCCGCAGTTCCGGCGACTGCCGGACGCTCAATGCTGCCAGCTCGTCCCATGAGACGCGCAGACTCTGCTCGGCCTTCGGGTCGCTCCGCGCGAGGTCCGCCCGGAGGTTAGCGATAGCCCCGGAGAAGACTTGCGTCAGGTTCGGGTCGTAAGCGGCGCTGTCGGCATCAATCACGTCCCCGTGCGAAGCGTCGAGGAGAGTCAGCCTGAAGGCGCCGATCAGGGAATCGAGCTGCGCCAGTGACCCCCCTGGGCTCCAGATCGGCACGCGATCCTTGAGGGCCTCGACGATCAGTTCGTTATGCGTCGCGTAGACCGGCCGCTTGCGTTCCCACCGATCACCGACCCAGACCGCCGCCTTTCTAGGCCTTCCCACTTCGCTCTCGGGTGCTCCGGCCAGCACCCGGAGCGCTTCGAGCATCACGAGCTTCTCGGCGGGGGTGAGCGATTTCTTGCGCGCGAGTTGGCCGAGCACTCGCTGCGCGTCATGGGCGCTGGGTAGGTGGATGCCGAGCAGCGTCCAGAGCGAGTCGGTACCTGACACGGAGGGCACGAAGTCGCGCATGCGCCCGAAGATCGGCGGACCGGCGAGCACCACGCTCGGGCGGCGCCAGCCACTTCGGGTCGCGATCAGGCCCTCGCCTCGACCGAAGGCGTCCCGGGCTGGACCCGCCGGCTGGCCGCCGAGGCGGTTGCCGCGGACCTGCGCGGCCAGCGCCTGGTAGAGCGGTGCCGCGAGGTCTTCAGCCGCCTCTGGCGTCAAGTTCGTATTGGCGCGCACTGCTTCGAGCTTCAGGATCAGCTCGGAAGCTGTCGGATCGCCCGCCACCCCGATGCTGGCCAGCACTTCGCGGTATGCCTCGATCTCGAGGGCGGGGCTCAGGTAGCGGCGAGGGTTGTCGCCGTAGAGGGCAACGGTCGCCGGACTCTTGATCCGCAATTGCCCCGGGGCCGTCGCGGTGCCGTTCTCTGAGGGCAGCCATGCGATCGAAGCGGTGCTGCTGACCCACCAGGCCTCGACGATGCCCTTGTTTTCCCAACTGTAGTAGGGCCTGGCTGCGCTGACTGTCGCGTGGTCGCCCAGACGATCCCAGGCCCGTGCGAGGGTCCCCAGCACTGCACCCGCTCGCCGGACCTGCTGGGCAGCGTCCTTCTCCTTCGCGATGCTGCTGAGGACGGCTTCAAGGTCGGGCGACGTCCAGTCACGTAGCGTGAAGGTCGCCTTGGCCTGCCGCAGTGCTTCACGCCGGCGCAGGGGTGAGCCTGGTGCCGAATCAGGTACGCCAGGACTGTAGTTCGACAGCCGGAATTGGTTGGCCGGGTGACTCTTGATGCGGGGGGCTACCTCGGCACCGAGCAGCCGGAACAGACGTTGGGCCCCAATGCCGCCGCCGTCCCTCCGGAACTTCTCCGAGTAGCGCCTGTCGATCCAGGTCAGCCCATGGGTCTTCCCTGCTGCCACGAACCAGGTGTTGACCTCTCGTTCGATGAAGTACGCATCGCACGGACGTGCTTGGACTCGCTTGCGCTCCCCGGAACGATCGTAGGTGACCGCGTCGACCTGGACCGCTTGGCCAAGGCCGAGGCCAAGTCCTGGGCGCTCGGTGTCCGGGATTGCTTCGAGTGCTCGGCGAAGCCCGTCGACCTGGGCGTCGGTCAGAGGGGTTTTCAGCATGGTTCCCGCCGTCCCAGCGCCGGCCAGCACGAGCAACGCGTCTGCGCTGGTCGCTGATGCCCGAAGCCATCTCTTCTGCTGAAGCCAGTCACGGATCACGGTCCACCCCGCCTGATCAATGAACGTCGGGTGGAGCCGCGCACCGACCCGCAGCAGCTCCCACAGGGGGTCGGGGTCAGGATCTGCCGGGAGCAGGACGGCTAGGCCGGGACGGCTGGACGGTGTGACGCGGGAGCCGTCCTCGAGCACGAGGCAAGCTCGTGACTCGAGCGCGGCGCTCATGCCCGCATTGACCGCGATGGCCAACAGTTGGGCAACGAACTGCGGCGTCCGCTGTTCGTCACCCAACAGGGTGCTCGCGGCCTGCACGCTCACCATCGTTGGCGTCATGGCACCGATGTCCCACAGGTCGTCCAGCACGTCGCGCCACCGATCACCCTCAGAGCGCGCCTCGGCGGCCAGAAAGCCGCGTGTTCCTGCGATCAGGATCACGTCATCCGCGGAGAGAAGCGAGGTGAGCTCGTCTGCCTCGTAGGCGAGATCACTCAAGCGGTAGGTGGTTCCTTCAGATTCAAACGTCAGGGCTTCGGCGAACTCAATACGTGCTCTCTGGAGCAGATGCTCTGCGAAGCCGGCGCGGAGTCTGCCGGTCGTGCGGTCGTCGGCATCGAACTCGGCGGTCGTCGGAACGGTTGCCCAGCTGTGGGCTGGCGCCTGTAGGAAGGCGTCAAGCGCCGCGTCTCGCCAGAGGTCGCTGAGCAACGGAACGAGCGCCAGGTTCCAGTCAGTGTCGGCGATATCGCGCCTGGACGGCTGAGGATCGAACTGTGCCAGCATCCGGAACGGCAGAGAGGTTCTGCGAACAGGCAAGCCGACATGGATATGCCCAGTGTCACCTTCGAAAAGTGCGAACGCGATGGCCACCGGCGTGCGAGAGCCCAGCGCCTTCCCCGCCCGCTCGACGCCTTCAGGAGTACGAGCGCTACGGGTGTAGATCAGCCACTCCCGGCCGTCAGCAGCCGACACTCGGCGCCGAGCCGTGCGGTCACCCGCCAGCGGGAGCAACTCCTCAGGGCCGAGCTCCAGGTGCAGCCTGGCGATCTCGTTTCCAGCTTCGTCATCGAGCCGTACCGACCTCAAGTGTCGGAGAAAGACCAGACCGGCGTCATCCCAGTACTTGAGCCACTTCTCGACGTCATTCGTGCTGATGGCCGCTCGCGTGAAGGGGATAGCGAACGTGGTCCATGAGCTGTCGACTCGGGGCCAGCCGATGTGCCCGTCCAGCGGCTGGATGGTGTTGGAGCTGAAGCGAACATGAAAGTGGCCCTGGTGGACGTCGAGAACGTCCGACAGCGAATGGAGCGTCTTCAACCCGATTCCGAAGCGGCCGAGCTTCGCCTCGTCGGCCACTTTGAGGCTGAGCCAGGGGATCGCCAGTGCCCACACGTCATGCAAGGTGAGTGCCGCACCATTGTGCGAGAACAACAGTTGTGAGCTGGAGGCGTCGATGGCAACAACGGCGTCGGATGCACCCAGATCGTCAGCGTTCTGGATCAGCTCGGCCAGCCCTTGAAGACGGTCGTCGCTGAGGTAGGCGGCGCTGTCACCAGCCCGCTGGAGGGCGGACCGGATGGACTTCGGCAGACTGTGCAACCGCTCGACCAACGCAAGGACACCGGCGTCGGCCGCAGCCTCGTCTGCCGGTGTGAGGGAGACGGTGCGCGGGGTCTCAGGGTCATGATCTGCGACCAGATGGGCCACCTCGGACGCCTCACGCGCCTCGAATACGCGCGGCGTCAACCCATTCGCCATGCCGCCTCCCGCCCGGCTCACGGACGCTGCCTGATCGATCATCTCGCAGTCCACCGATGGAAGTTCAGCTCACAGCGGCGTTGCCGTACTTGACCGTCCCCGCCGCGCGACCCGAGTCCGATGTACGAGGACTGGCGTCCAGGGGCGCAGGCGCGGTCGAAGGCATTGAGCGGCGACTTGCGCGCCACTGAAGTATGCGTGCGCGAAGTGTGTGGAATACTGAAGTTCGTCCCGGCTGATTCACCCCTCCGGACATACAGCTTGAGGAGGTTCATGCATGCTCCCGGACACACCCGTCGAGGCACTCGGCGCTCAAGCGCACGGTGTTCGCGGTCTGGTCGTCGACGTCGTCCGTTCCCGGCACGACAAGGCGGCAGAAGCCCACCAGGTCTCGGGGTCGCGGTACGGGCTGGGCTTCGGCAGTCAGTGGCGTGACCTTCTGGACGATACGCACGATGCGCTGATCGAGCGCGGGTTTCGGTCGCACAGGCTGGTTCCCGGCGGTCACAAGGTCGGGGTTGTCAACGACTGTCTGGTCTACGTGTGGCGCGTCCCGGACAACGCGAACGCGGTACGGGACTTCGCCTCCAGCCCGACGCGCCAGAACGGCTTCGTCGCGCCGCCGCCGCCAGCGATGCTGTGGGAGGGCCTCCTGCCTGAGGAGGCTGCGTCTGCGGAGGTTGCGAGCATGATGGAGGCGGTCCGCGACACGATGCCTCTGGTCCTCGTCATGGTCTGGTCGACGCCGCGGCAGCTCCTGTCTATAGAGTGGGCCGTCGCCATCCTGGACGACTCAGGCAAGGTCGAGCTGCGAGGGCAAGAGTCGCTCTGGGAGCCGGAGCTCGTCGCCGACGACGTGTTCTCGGGCGTCGAGTCCTTCGACAGCGGCACGCCAGAAGGCCCAACGATCGAGCCGCGCGAGCGGGACAGGCCTTCGGATGCGTGACGACAATCCCGGGCTGTTCGACCTGACCGGATCCGAGCAGGCGCACGGCCGGTTCGAGCCGGCGCGGCTCACCCAGGCCCGTGCCCGCCGCGGGTTGAGCAAAACGGACCTGGCCGCTGAGGTCGGAGTCTCGGCCTCGGCGGTGGGGCAGTACGAGGCAGGAGTGAACTCGCCTCGGCCCGACGTGGTGAACCGCTTGGCGCGCGCACTTACGGTGCGCGCGGAGTTCTTCAACGTCGGACGCCCGCTGGCGCGCGTCGACACCGTCCACGCGCATTTCCGCAGCCTGCGTTCGGCACGCGTCAGCGACCGCCAGAAGGCTCTGGCAACAGCGACCTTGGTCTGGGAACTGACGTTCGCCCTCGAGCGCTACGTCAGGCTGCCAGATGTCGACCTGCCCGTCCTCCCCGCCGGCACGCCGCCGCCGGTGGCCGCAGCTGCACTCCGCGAGCACTGGGCCTTGCCGGACGGTCCGGTCAAGCACCTGGTCGCCACTGCGGAGGCTCACGGCGTAGTCGTCGCGGTGCGTCCTCTTCGCGAGATCGACGCCGTGGACGCCTTCTCGGTTGTTATCGTCGAGCGGCCGATCATCATCACGACGCCTCGCCGAAGCGAGAACGTGTTCCGGCACCGCTTCTCGATCGCGCACGAGATCGGGCATCTCCTCCTGCATCGCGACACAGAGGAGTACAGCGCCGTGATCGAGAAGGAGGCCGACGAGTTCGCTGCCGCCTTCCTGACGCCGGCGGCCCCCATGGACGCGGCGTTGCCACAGCGGCTCGACCTTTCGGCACTGGACCGGCTCGGCAGGACATGGGGCGTGTCGCCGCATTCGCTCGTGCGTCGAATGGTCGAGCGCGGTCGTACTACGGAGTCGTCGGCGCGACGGGCTTACCAGCGCCTGGCCGCCGCTGACGATCCGCTGTCTGACCCGACCAGCGCGTACCCGGGGGAGATGCCATCGCTGCTGAAGAAGGCCGCGGAGTTGGCAGGTGAGCATGGCGCGGGAGTGCCCGCTCTCGCCCAGGCGCTGAAGCTCAGCGCCGCGCAGGTGAGTGATCTGCTCGGCGACGCAGACCACCGCCCGATTCTGCACCTCGTCGGCAGCGAGGACTGACCGCTGTGGCGTCGGTGCAGAAGCAGGTGCAGAGCGCCGACGGCGTGATCTGCCAGAGCATCGCCAGTCTGGATGGCCACCGTGGCTTCGTCTCCCAGACCGTCCTCGCGCAGCTCCGAAACCTGGTCGAGGGCCTCATCGTCTGGGCGTGCCTCGAAGATCCGGCAGCCGAGTTCCACTACGACCAGGTGGGGTCGGCGCTGGTCGAGGTCAAGGCGAAGGCGAAGTTCCGCCTGCTCGGCAGGTTCCACAACCTGCTCCAGGCCAGCACCTCGCACTACACGCTGGACGGGGATCCGTCCGAGCGCCTGATGCTCAAGTACTACGAGTACCTGCTACGCACGCGCGATCTCGCGCTGAAGCAGTTCGGCATCGCGATCCTTCGCAACCTTGAGCTGTTCCCAGTGGATCTCGACCCGTCCCTGCGCGAGTACCACGAGAAGATCGCGGAGCGCATCGAGGCAGTCCGGGGGACGCCGACGGAGCCTCGCCGCGAGCGCTACTACGTCCACAGCTCGCGACCGCTCTTCGTCGGTGGCCGGATCTACTACGAAGTCACGCTTTCGCTCGCCCACGACTGGAGGAGCAAGTTCGACCGCACGATCGCGTTCACCGACGTCGATATGTCCGACAAGTACGCGGCGTACCTGTACCTGTCAAGCGAATCGATCACCGTGCTCGGCCAGACCATGCCAATCCTGATCATCCGTGCCTGGGAGGTCTCGATCCGCCCGTGCGAGCTCAAGAACTTCGCCCGCATCTTCGGCCAGGAGTCGCGAATCCAGTCGAGCCACACCGAATACCGCAACCTGATGCGGTATTTGACGACGACCCGCTCCAGCCTCCTTGATCTCGTCGATATGGCCGACGCGAGCTACAACCAGATCCGCGCGTGGGCTCTCCGTGACTCGCGCGGATCGGCGGCGTTCTTCCCCGCGCTCGACCAGGCCCGGGAGATCATCCGCGCGAACCGCCCAGGCTCGCGCGTGCTGCGGTACCTGATGCTTCAGATGCGCAACCAGGTCATCAAGGCTCAATCCGACGCGACACCCTGCAGCTGGCTGTCAAATCTGCGGCTGTCATGGAGCTGTCGGCCGTTCGACACTATGCCCTTCTGCACCTCACCGCGTGGACACAACCCACGCTTCGCTGACCTCGCGGACAGCCTGGATGCAACCGGCCGTGAGCACGAACTGCTGGCACGCCGAGTGAGGACCAACGTCGAGCAGCACGGCGCGATCTACACCCCGGCCGGGGAGCTTGAAGATCTCGGCGACGTGGACCAGCTGATCGCCAAGCACAACCGCCTCCTGCCGCCGACCGACCGGCACGCCCCTCGGAAGCTCAAGCACGAGAACGGGCACGTGTTCATCGTCGGCTACGAAGACGACACTGTCGCGATCATCGAGAAGCTGCAGGAGGCCGCCGGCGAGGGCCTCGACCGGCATGCCGACGACGTGCAGGACTGGTTGGACGCGAACCCGGGCATGATCGACGACCCCTCGAAGGCCGAGGCTCTGAAGGCCCTCTTCGAGCAGTCGAACGTCGCCCTCGTCGTCGGAGCAGCCGGCACGGGCAAGTCGACCATGGTGAACCACATCGCCAACTACTTCTCTCCCAAGAGCAAGCTCTTCCTCGCACACACGAACCCGGCCGTCGACAACCTGAAGCGACGCGTCGACGCGCCCAATACCGACTTCAGCACGATCACCAGTCATGTCAAGAAGAGTGAGGACTTCGGCTCCACCTACGACGTGCTGGTCATCGATGAGTGCAGCACCGTCGACAACGCGAGCCTGCTGAAGGTGCTCAACTGCACCACGTTCGATCTGCTCGTGCTCGTCGGCGATGTCTACCAGATCGAGTCGATCCAGTTCGGCAATTGGTTCAGCCTCGCCCGCTCGTACATCCCGGAAGGCTCAACGTTCGAGCTCACAAAGCCGTTCCGAACTGACAATGCTGAGCTGCTCACGCTGTGGCACAGAGTGCGCAACCTAGATGATCGAATCGAGGAATCGCTGTCGAAGAACGGCTACTCGATGGTGCTGGGCGAGGATTTGTTCACGCGCCGGAGCGACGACGAGATCGTTCTCTGTCTGAACTACGACGGCCTTTACGGCATCAACAACGTCAACCGCTTCCTGCAGGCGGGCAACCCAAGCCCAGCCGTCGCCTGGGGGGAGTCGCTCTACAAGGTCGGCGATCCCGTGCTATTCAACGAGACTGACCGATTCCGGCCCGTCATCTTCAACAACATGAAGGGCACGATCGCCGCCATCGATCGCGCGCCCGGACGGATCACGTTCGACGTCGACCTCGAACGAGAGGTCACCCCAGGCGAAGTGGCCTGGACAGAACTGCGCTGGATGGCGGGGTCGACAGTCCAGTTCGATGTCTACGAGCGCGCGAACAGCGACGAGGACGATGACACGCTCAACACCCTCATCCCGTTCCAGACCGCGTACGCGGTGTCGATCCACAAAGCCCAAGGCCTCGAGTACGACTCGGTCAAGGTCGTCATCACCGATGCCAACCAGGAGCGGATCTCTCACAACATCTTCTACACGGCGATAACCCGAGCACGCCGGCGGCTCGGGATTTTCTGGACCCCGGAGACGCAGCAGAGGATCCTCAGCCGGCTCGCCGTACGAGAGAACACGAAGGACGAGAGCCTGCTGAGGGCCCGGCGCGGTGTGACTCCACTCGCTGGTCGGCAAAGGCGGCAGAAGGGGCGGCCGTCGGTGTAGACGTCAGGGCAGGCTCCGGCCCCGAGTAACCTTCGCGATGGGTGTGCGATCGACCACCCGTTCCCGCTGATCAATGTCGTGATCGACCTGGCCCGGACCGATGCAATGCCCAGGCTGGGACCGTGGACGACCTGCGCGATGGCCCGACCCGCTGATGCGCGCCCGCCGGTGGGCGCCCTGCCCTGTTCAGGCACCCACTGGGCCGGCATGGGCAGAGCCACTGGTCACAGATTGCCTTGGAGTGGGTGCGGGCCGGCCGGCCGTCGATCGCAGGTGCTGTGCGATCCGTGGGTGCTGTAGCGGACAGAGAGATCCGTAGCGGCGGCGTAGCGGGTCTGGTGGCCGGTGGCCGCTACACCCTTGGGGTCCACGGCTCAAGGGCCGCAACCGGTTCGCCGGGACAGATCGAGCACGACCGGGGCCGCGGGGGCGGTGCCCAGCGCCGCCATTCTGCCCGTCCTGCAACGGCTCCGAGCGGCCAGCGCGGACGTGTAGCGCGTGTAGCGCCTGGTGGGGGGCAAGGGCGAGGACCCGGGGATACGGGAGCACCCAGGGGCAGTTGGGGCGATCACCCAGTACGCGCCTCGACTGCTGGCCCGGGTCGCCACCGTGTAGCGCGACAGCTTCACCCGATTCCTGCCCGTGAGCGTCCTTGCCGGGCCCACCAGTGGCACCCGCGGCGAGGATCGGCCCCCGGCGGGCCTTCGCGGTGGCCCACTGGTCACACTTTGGTCACAAACGCCTACGCAATAGGTGCCACAGAGGGCACCCAATGGAATTTCGTGAGCACGGAACGCACCGTATGGACGCGGTAACACCGATCTCACTTCTCTTGTAAACAGGTGGTTCCCGGTTCGAGTCCGGGCGTCGGCTCCGTATCGTCGCAGGTCAGAGGCATGTTGCGGCTCGTGAGTGGCCACCGTCTGGGGGTCCTTGGTCACAGATTGGTCACAAACGCTCTGGGATGGAGCGCCCTCGATGGACCGTTTGAGGTCCTGGGGACAGGCGAAGGTCGGTGCGCGAAGAACGACGCGCACACCTGGTCGGGTCTACTTGACCCCGTTCATGATGGGGCGGCACACATCTGCTCCTGGGCCGTCTTGTCGGACCCCGCGGCTAGGCTCGTAGGACCATCCGTGCGTCGCCACAGCTAGGACGGGAGTCAAGTCAATGGGGGTCCTCTGGCCTCTCGAGCCTCACACGGAGGCCAAGCACCGTCTCTACAAGAGATACCTGGACGCGTGGTTCCCCATCTTCCTGCAGCAGGGGTGGGTCGATCGGGTGACCTACGTCGATGCGTTCGCCGGGCCTGGTGAGTATGAGGGCGGCGAGGAGGGCTCGCCGTTGTTCGCGATCGACCGCCTGCTCCACCATGAGGCTCGTCAGCGCATGAACCTCACTCGCAATCGCGTCACGATGCTCTTCATCGAGGGTGACCAGGCCCGGCACAAGCACCTGACCGACCTGCTTCTGGCGCGGTTCGGCCCCCTTGATCGGCTACCTGTCACGGTGATCGTGATGCAGGGCCGCGCCGAGCTGGACACGCTGCCACTCCTGACCCAAACCGGGGCGTGGGGCTCCCCAATCCTCGCCATCTTCGACAGCTGGGGGAACGTAGGCGTCCCCTGGGAGCACTTGCAGGCGATCGCTGCTAACCCATCCAGCGAGGCCATCGTGACGTTCGGCGCGAACTGGTTCAGCCGCCGCGAGCGTGAAGAGCCACGGAAGTTGGATGTCGTGTTCGGCGGCTCCCAGCACTGGACCGCCAGCGACAAGGCGCTGCAGCCAAGCGACCGCTGGCGGTTCTGGCTCGAGACATACCGCGCCGCCATGCTCCGAGCTGGGTTCGACTACTGCCTGCCTTTTCAGGTTGTCCCCCACACGGGCCAGCCCTTGGATCTGGTCTTTGGGACCGGGCACCATCGGGCTGTCGAGGCCTTCAAGGATGCGATGTGGAATGTCGATCGCTCGGACGGAATGCGGTTCAGCGATCCCCGAACCACGATCGCCAAGGAGGCCGCCATGGCAGCCGTACAGCCCACCCTCTTTGAAGATCCCGACTCCCCCGACGCCGAACTGCTCGGCTTCGTGGCAGACAGCCTCCAGGATGGGCCGAAGTCACTGGAGAACGTCCGGGACTTCCTGTTGCGCGAGACCGCGCGTTGGCTCCCGAAGCATGCAAAGGAAGCAGTGCAGTACCTGATCGACGAGGGCCGCGTTGTGCGGGATCCTGCCACCGGTCGACTCACAAGGACAAGCGTTCTGCGCTTGGTGGGCTAGCTGGCAAGTTCGGGCATCTCGTCCCACGTGCGGCCGTCGAGTTCACGGCCTCCACTCTTGGATCGAATCCCGCCCCACTGCTTGAAGAAGAAGGGAGTGCGCGCCGCGACGCACTGATCGCGGATGTCCCGGATCCATTCAGGTTCGACGGGCCGGGCGCTGAACCCGCTCTCGCCACCAGCGATGACCCAGTCGACGCCATCGAGGGGGAGTTCCGGGAGCTCGTTCAGCAGCGGCTCACACGAAAGGAAACGCACCGCTGCTGGTACCTTCGCCAGATCGTGGATCCGGTCGTAGTGGTCGGGCGACTCGACGCTCACACCCATCCACACGTTGCTGGGCCACTCGAGCTTGTCAGCGATCCTGGTCAGCCGGTGGGCCCGCTTCGTTAGGACTTGGTAAGTGTGGTGGGGAGTGTCGGCCATGACCGCGAACACCTGCTGGATGAAGTCCATCCCGACCCGAGCATGGAACAGGTCGCTCATCGAGTTCACGAAGACCACCCGTGGTCGTTTCCACGAGTACGGGATGAGGAGCGCATCGGGGTGAGCGGTCACGCCGAAGCCGGGTCCACTGGTACGCGCGTCGCCGTCGTTCTGGTACTTGGGATTACCCATTGCCTTAAGTCGCTTCGCGAGCGTGAGCGCGTAGCAGTTGTCACATCCTGCGGAGACACGGTCACACCCGGTCGTTGGGTTCCAGGTGGCCTCCGTCCACTCAATCGCACTCTTGTCGCCCATGACCTCACCGTAGTTGGTCGAACATGCGTTCGATAGTGAGCGCCACTCTGTACCTCACTGGTCTTCTTGGCTTCCGCGCAGAGATTCGTGCGATGACAGCGCGCGGTGGGGTGGATCTTCTCTCGGACAAGCCAACACGCGTTGGGCCTGGGGCGCGAGCCGCTCATGTACCCCGCGGCTTGACCTCCCAAGCTGCAGCTGGGCAGTGCGTGCACCAACTCGCGACCACCACCCCGCGGAGTGAGTCTTGAGCTGGCGGCCATCGGTGGCCCTGTCCGGGGCCCTGGCAGGGGCGGCGGCGTTTCATCTGGCCCACTTCTGGTGATGAGGCGGTCACAGCACCTCGGCGACTTGTCCAAGTCTCCGGGCATGAGGTGGCTGTAGGTACGGCGCATCGTCTGTTCGTCGTGGCCGTGGTAGGCGGCGATGACCTGGTCGGAGATGCCCTTGGAGCGCATCAGGGACACGGAGCTGTGACGGGCCTCGTGGAGGGTCAGCTCCCGCACCTTGGCCTTGCGGCACAGCCTCTTCCAGTGCTCGGAGTAGAGCCGCGGTCTCATCGGCTCCCCGATTTCGGTGATGGCCAGGTAGCCGTCGGCCACGTGCGCCTCGCCGAGGTGCTCGGCGTGCTTCGCGCGCATCTCCTTGAGCGCCTCCACGTAGCTGGTGGGGATCGAGAGTTGGCGCGCGCTGTTGTGGCTCTTGGGGTCGCCCTCGGTGACGTTCTTGGTGTCGACGAGGACGCGGCCGCGGGAGATGGTGACGATCCCATGTTCGAGGTCCACGTCGCTCCAGCGCAGCCCGAGGACCTCGGACCGGCGGAGCCCGGCCAGGCTCAGCAGCCAGCAGGCGGACAGCCATTCGTCGGCTGCGGCGGACTTGAGTGCGGCGCGCTCCTTGTCGGTGTGCGCAGTCCGCCCGGTGGGGGCCTCGCCGCGGGGTTTGATCTTGCGCCCGGGGTTGCTGGCCAGGATTGCCCGATCGAGCTCGGCCAGTTTGCCCCTTCGGAGATGGTCCGGAATTCGCTCCACTGGTTCCGCGACTTGATGCTTTCGCCGGGGCCGGCTCCGCGTGGAGCATCAGGCTCAGGCGCCCGCTGCTGGCACTTGCCGACCGAGACGGGCGCATCCTCGACGGGGTGCTGGCTCCGACGACGTCGGCGGCTGCGGATGTCCTGGACGGGTACACCAGCTGGTGGCGCCGCGGATAGTGACCGCGACATCAGTAGCCAGGTCGACCGATGTTCCAGCCCCACGCTTCGCGAGCGCCTGCCGTCGCGCTTCCGCCAGGGGCGCCGCCCAATAATCCCAGCGTGACGGCCATCGCGGAGGCCCGCCGGACTTGGATGGCGTACGACCGTGCCTTCCACGTCCAGGCTGACTCGGTGTCGCTGGTCGCCGAGCTCATGCTTCCGGCATCTGACCTCGCCGAGATGGTCAACGCTCTCACCGTTATCGGCACGCAGCCGCCCGCCGCGACAAAGGCGGACGTGAAGCACGGCGCCACGGCGCTGGCGGTGCTGATGCCCAACGTGTGTCGCGAAGACTACGGCGAAGCGACCTTCTGGCCCCACTTTTGGGACCGGATCGGTGTCCCACAGCCCCGCCGGCAGGCACTCCAGACCGCCTTCGGCGAGACCTTCCTCGAAGGACTCAAGCGCGCGCGGTGGCCCGCGTTCGATGACGTTGGACAGAAGTACCTCGCCAACATCCTCATGCATGCCGGCGTCCCCGATGCGCTGCTTCCGGACTGGTTCGAGCTGCTGGACGCGGCGACCCGCGCCGTGACCTTGGAGCCCGACCTCGTCACCCGTTGGATCAGGGATAGAGCGGGTGTGGGAGGCCTGCCGTGGGTGAACGTGCCCCTGCGCCGGCTGGTCTTGCATGGCGGCCCGTTCGCGGCGGATCTGATCGAGCGCAGCCTGACGTTGCTGGACCTTGTCCGATCGGGCTCCGACCGCGACCCGGCCTTCCTGGGCCTCCCTCCGGCCTACCTCACAGCTGCCGAGACCCACTGTCGCGCCCGCGCTGCTCTACGGGCGACCGGGGGCATCCGGGCAGCCTCGGCTCCCGTGCTGCGGCTGGTGCCGGAGGAGGGTCGAGTCGAGCTCGCCCTGCCACAGCTGGAAGACGTCGTAGACACGTTGCGCTGGCTGGTCAAGATCGAGCAGCGCACCGTCGAGATCGTCCCGCATCGGCTCTGGGGCGGCGATCGGGTCCAGTTCGCAGGGGCAACAGTCCCGGTGGACACACCGACACGGTCCATTGAAGTCCGTGCCATCGGCGCGGATCGAGCCGCCCTGGTACCGGTCGTTCCTGATGACCTGCCGTTGCTCGCCTTCGACCGAAGCGGTGCGGCTATTCGGGTAGCTGAGGGACTGCCAGCCGAGCCGGTATGGCTCCTGGGACCTCCGTCGGGGTCGGCTGCCGGTCCCCAGCTCAGCGTCGTGGGAGGCCGCCTGATGGCCGACATGGGGTCACCCCTGGGATGGGCCGGCTGGCCGCTTTCCCTGTGGGATCTCGGCGGCGCCGAAGCGGTCGAGGTGGGGGATCACACAGTAGGTCTCACACGCCGCACGCGTGCCCAGATCGAGTCGGCGCCTGCCGGGCATGTCGAGGCCGCCTCGATCGCCGGGCTGCCCCTGCATACGCAGCGTCCGGCCGTCAGTCTCCCGGCTGGCCACGCACAGTGGTCGGTGACGGTCAGCGACTACCAGACCGGTCAGATCGTGACCGAGCTCCGACACCAGGGTGAGGCTATGAGCCTGGACCCGTTCGCGGGGATGCCCGCCCCCATCGTCGGCGCATTCACGATCGTTGTGCGTGGACCTTTGGGCCGCGGCGCCAGCCGCACTTTCGCGCTCGCCGAGGGACTCAGCGTCAAGGTCGAGCCACACTTCCGGACCTTCGGACCTGACGGGCTGCGACCTGCCCGGGCCGCGATCGCCTTGCCTGGGGGCACGACCTCGTCTGCTGTGGTGGAGTTCGCCGCGGCTGAGCGACTCAGCTCCGTGCTGGTCACCGGTGCTGAGGGGCGGCAGGAGCGCATTGTCATCCAGCCCCCCTCGCTCGCTGTCGCGATCCAAGCTGAGGGCCAACCGCCGGGAGCGTGGAGCAACGGCCCTATCACGGTGCTGAAAGAGGACTTGGTCCATACGCACTTGCTCTTGCGGATCGGGCTCGGAGCACAGCCGGAGCTGGCCGTGTGCAGCGGAAACAGCGCGGTTCAAACTCTGGACCCGATCTCGGTGACAGCAGAGCGGAACGTCGCATACAAGCTTGCCCGGATCGTCGACTCGGTTGATCACCTTGGGGCCAATGGACTCGTGCTCGGTCGTACGTCCGACGATCCGGGGGTCCTGGTCGCGCGAATCGTTCCGCGGAAGCTGGCCACAGGAATCGCGGTCGACGACCCGGGGCTCCGGTTGGTCGATCCAGGCAGCGGTGACCTGGAGGTTGCGCTGTGGAGCACGGGCGAGCCTTGGCGTCCACCCATCGTCCGACGCTGCGACCAGGACGGTCGCATTGCGCTGCTCCCTGGCGATGTTCTCTCCGGAAGAGTCGTCGCCGTGCCCCGAGTCAGCGACCCGTGGAGCCTGCCCGACCCGTTCCCGCGATTCCCCTACCGGTTCAGCATGCTCGTCAGCGATCCCATGTCGGCCGAGGAGGAGTCGACCATTGCGCCCGCCGATACCTCGGTTGAACGGGCGTGGGCCACGGTCCTGCTCAACGTGGTGCTGCCGGGCTCCGTCCAGGCCAGCGGGCTCGCGGACGCCCGCCAGGCCCTGGATGCGCACGGACCGGAGGCCCTCGCTGCACTATCGACGTTCGCCCTGCCGCCAACGGAATCAGCAGCGGCCCTCGTCCGCACAGGCGTCGCTGGGGCATGCTCGAATGTCGCGGGCGATGACCTCAGCATCGCTGAAAGCCTTCGCGCAGATCCTGTGGCCGCTTCCCTGGCGCACCTGCCGACGGTGATGGCGCGACCCGACGACTTTCCGGAAGCACGCCTCGCGGTGCGCGACGCGTTGGGCGATGCGGGGCTGGCCTTCCTCGACACCGGTGTGGACGATCACATGGCTGCTGGCGCTTACGGGGATGACCCCTCGCTGATCGCGCTCGCACGACTCCGGAAGGCCGACGTGGCGCGGTTCGAGACGTTGCTGGCGTCCATGGCGCTGCGGCCGGTCGGGCTGCTCCACCCTGACAACCGGGTTCTCCGGTCGGTCGAGATCTTGGAGCGTGTCGGAGCCGAGCGCGTTCGGATCCTTGCCAAGGACTCGCTCAAGCTCGTGGTGACCGTCCGGGCATCACTGGCGAAGTCAGGGTTCGACCGGGCCGCTCACGCAATCGAGGAGCGAGGCGTGTCCGACGGTACGCCGTGGCTCAACCTCTCGGCCGCGTCGCTCGCCTGGTGCATAGCCCTGCGATACGGGGCTCGGGGACATGAGCTTGAGAGGCTGAGCCCACATCCTCAGATGTCCTCCTGGCGCGAGAACGCGCATGCCATAGCACCACTACAAGCCGTTGACCTCGTGCTGGCGGAGATCCATGCCTCGCACGACCTGCCGATCAACGATGGGAGACGACGGTGACGAGCACGTCCCTGGACGCCATGAGCGCGAGCGCGCATATAGAGTCGGACTATCGGCGGTACGTGGGCTCGCTCATGGAGCCCCGTGAGGCCCCCCTTGCTGACGCGCTGGCAAGGGCCACCAGAAGTCATCCGATCGCAAAAGGCCCCTACCTCGAGGTCACCCCCCCGTATCGACGGGGCCGAACGATTCGACAGCTCATTGCTGAGGGACTCCTCCCCGCTGGGTTCGACAGATTGGGCGGCCCGGCTTTGCCGCTCGACCGGCCTCTCTACGCGCATCAGGAGGAGGCGCTGCGCAAAGTCCGGGCCGGGCGAAACGTGATTGTCTCCACCGGGACCGGTTCGGGAAAGACCGAGTCCTTCCTGCTTCCCATCCTGGCCCACCTCGTCTCCGAAGAGGAGGCGGGAACGCTCGGACCGGGAGTCCGCGCGCTGCTGCTATACCCGATGAACGCGCTGGCCAATGATCAGATGAAGCGCCTGCGGGCCGTCCTGGCCGACCACCCCGCCATCAGCTTCGGACGCTACGTCGGCGACACCCGGGAGGAACCGAAGGATGCGAGGGCGGCCTTCGCGGACATCAACCCCGGCGAACCCCTGCTGGCGAACGAACTGCTGTCGCGCAAGGAGATGCGTGCCACTCCACCGCACCTGCTGCTGACCAACTACGCGATGTTGGAGTACCTGCTGCTCCGGCCGGCCGACCTGGACCTGTTCGAGGGTCATGGAGCGTCGACCTGGTCGTTCGTCGTTGTCGACGAGGCCCACGTGTATGACGGCGCTCAAGGGGCGGAGATCGCCATGCTCCTGAGGCGGCTGCGCCATCGTGTGCGACCCAACGATGGTTTGCGTTGCATCGCAACGTCAGCGACCGTGGGCGACCGCGGGGCCGAGCCGCGAGTGACGGCGTTCGCGGCCGACCTCTTCGACGCCCCGTTCGAGTGGGTTGAGGGACAACCGGGTCGCCAGGATCTGGTCGTCTCTCAACGCGTCCATCCTCCAACAGGCACATGGGGACCGATCAGCTTCACATCGTGGGCCCAGTTGGCCTCGGCATCCGATCCAGACCCCCGAATCCTCGAGTTGGCCGCCCAGTTCGGCCGACCTGGGATGAGCGTGTTCGAGGCGCTCTCCACCGAGCGGACCATCGCACGTCTGCGCGACTCGCTCGTCGACCGTCCCAAGCGTGCCGACGTCTTGGCGGGCGACCTTGTCGGTGACGCCGACGATCCCCTGAGGACCCTGCACCAGGTCATCAGCGTGGGCAGTCGTGTCACCGACGAGTTCGACTCGCCACTGATCTCCGCCCGCTACCACCTGTGGTTGACGAGCATCGAAGGCGCGTTCGCGTGCCTGCACCCGACCCAGCCGCATGTGACGCTCTCGCGTCATGAGATATGTGAGACGTGCTCGCGTCCCATGTACGAGATCGCCGCGTGCAAGCGCTGTGGAGCGGTCCATGCGCAGGGCGTTCGAATCACCGGTCAGGGTCGCGAGAAGCTGGTGCCCCGGGTGCGCCTTCAGGACGCTCCCACTTGGATCGTCCTGGAGACCACCTCGGTCGAGGATGAGGATGAGCAGGAGGCCAACGTTGCGGCCGAGGCTCCCCAGATCCGCGACGCGGCGTTCTGTTACGACTGCGGCACACTCTCAGGGCCCGAGGCCGGCACCTGCGCAGGCTGTGATTCGAACACGCTGCGACATGTGGCGCTCATCGAGGGCAGGCGCCGCGAGCTTCGGATGTGCCGAGCATGCGGAGCCAGGTCCAGCGGGATCATCCGTCCGCTATCCGCGGGCGCCGATGCGACCACAGCAGTGCTCACCACCTCGCTTTACGAGCAGCTGCCACCTGGTCCGCAAGATATTCGGGACAACCCAGGGGATGGCCGTCGCCTCCTGGCCTTCAGCGACTCCCGGCAGGCGGCGGCATACTTCGCTCCCTACCTGCAGACCACGTACGGGCGCATTCAGCATCGGGCAATGGTCCTCGAGGGAGTCCGACGCGCAGAGGAATTGGAGCGCGGCCCGGCGCGGCTCCGGGACGTCATCTCCCATACCGCTGATGCCGCCTCGGAGGCCGGGTTCTTCTTGTCACGTGACAGTCGTCAGCTGAAGGAGCGACAGGCCGGTACATGGCTCTCCGCTGAGCTGGTGGGAGTGGACGACCGCCAGTCCCTGGAAGGGCTCGGACTGCTCCGCGTCGAGTTCGAGCCACTCGACGGAACACCGTTGCCCCGCGGGTTCGCGGATGCGGGTCTGACCGACGAAGTAGCGCTAGGCGTCGTGGCCGAGCTCATCCGATCGGTCCGCCTGCAAGGGGCGATGAGCATGCCGGCGGGCGTAGCCGCCGATGATCCGCTCTTCGAACCTCGGGTCGGGCCCTTCTACATCAGGGAAGGCGCAGCCGAGGTCAAGCGGAAGGTGTACTCGTGGATGCCGACGAAGGGCCGCAATCGACGCCTCGACTACGTAGAGCGGGTATTGGCCCGCCTTGACTCCCGTGCGGACCCCAAGCGCCTGCTTCAGGGCATCTGGGCGTTCGCCTCCGATCCTCGGGCGATGAGATGGATGACCTCGGCCACCGTTCGGGTGCTGGGGGCCGTGTGGCAGGTCGACTCGGGAAGCCTCCTGCTGTCCACGCTCAAGCCGGGTGCGTCGGTCTGGCGGTGCTCGTCGTGCCGGCGCCTCGCATCGGCAAGCGTGGCGGGCGTCTGCCCCGCGATGGGTTGTTCCGGTGAGTTGCAGGCCCTTGTGACGCCGACCGAGAGGGAGGAGACGAACCACTACCGCCTTCTCTATCTCGCCCAGCGGCATATACCCCTCTCCGCCGAGGAGCACACAGCCCAGTGGACGAGCGAGGAGGCGGCCGCCGTCCAGCAGCGGTTCCTCCGCGGGGAGATCAACCTGCTGTCGTGCTCCACGACGTTCGAGCTGGGCGTGGACGTCGGTGACCTGCAGAGCGTGGTCCTGCGCAATGTGCCTCCGACGACCGCGAACTACGTCCAGCGGGCTGGGCGAGCCGGGCGACGGGCGGAAAGCGCCGCGCTGGTCCTCACGCATGCGGCGCTGCGATCTCACGACCAGAGTCGCTTCGCCCGGCCTGAGACCATGATCAAGGGCGAGGTGCGCACCCCGGCCATCCCTCTGACCAACGAGCGGATCGATCGACGGCATGCCCACTCGGTCGTGATCGCAGCCTTCTTCGCCGAGCAGTCACGGCAGCATGGCCGCGTATGGAAGAAGGCGGGCGAATTCTTCGTTCCAGACGACGATGCGCAATCGGGGCCGGCGCTGTTGCGGGAGTTCTTGACTCCACCCCCGCAGGCGCTCGTCGACTCGGTCCGGTCGATCCTCCCCGAGCCGGTTGCCCAGGAGATCGATCTCGATGGCTCAGGCTGGGTCGACGAGCTTCTCGCACGTGTCCTGACGATCTCCGAGGAGCTCCACACAGACCTTTCCTACTTCGAGGCTCAACGGCAGGCGGCATTCGAGGCACGCAAGGACGGCCTCGCCCAGCAGTTCGGCCGCATCGTGAGGACGCTTCGCGAGCGGGATCTCATCGGTGTCCTGTCCCGGAAGAACGTCCTGCCGAAGTACGGCTTTCCCGTCGACGTCGTGGAGCTGCGAACGGCGCACGTCGTCGAGGGCGGCGGAAGCAGACTCTCTCTGGACCGGGACCTCACCATGGCAATCAACGAGTTCGCGCCTACCGCGCAGATCGTGGCCGGTGGAAGCCTCTGGACGTCAGCCGGCCTATACCGCCTACCGCAACGCGGATTGGAGACCAAGTTCTACGCGGTCTGTGGCGGCCCGGCAGGGTGCGGGAGGTTCAAACGGAGCAACGACAGGGATGAACTCGGTGCTCAGTGCGATGTGTGTCAGAGGGATTGGCGTGTCAGCCAATGGGTGGTCCCCGAGTTCGGCTTCGTGGCCGATCGCCAGCCCACGAGAGCGGGGGCCGAGCCACCCAAGCGGATCTGGAACAGCGCCACCTATATCCAATCGATCGGCGCCGATGTGACCGAGATGTCCATCGACCTCCCGGGTCGGAGCCTCTCACTCACGTTCGGGACCCGAGGCGAGCTCGTCACGATCAACGAGGGCTCCACTGGTGCTGGTTTCCTGATCTGTGAGTGGTGCGGGCGCGGCATGGAACTCACGGGCACGAAGATCCGAAAGCACAAGCGGACTTTCAAGGACGAGGACTGCGAAGGGCCATTACGCCTCCAATCGCTCGCGCACCACTACCAGACGGATGTGCTCGCGATCGACGCCGGGATCGACCGATGGGCCGACAGGGGCGCAGTGCTCTCCGTCCTCTACGCGATCCTCGAGGCTGGAGCGATGGAGCTTCAGCTCTCACGTGACGACATCGACGGGACCGTAGAAGTGACGGGCAAAGGCCAGCGGTTCGTGCTTTTCGATACGGTCCCTGCCGGAGCAGGCGCCGCTATCTCCATCGCCCATCAGCTGGGCCCGATCCTCGACAAGGCGCTCACCCGTGTCACCAACTGCGAATGCGGGGAGGAAACCAGCTGCTATACGTGCCTTCGAAGTTTCAGGAACCAGCGCTTCCACGAAGTGCTGAGCCGCGGAGCAGCGAAGGACTTCCTCGGGGGGCTCCTCGGGGTCGCGAGCTAGGAGGGTCGGATGACGCGATTGACGACGTTGGAGGACGTCACCCTGACCAGCGCTGGGAGCCCGGTGGCCCACATCGGGCAGGACGTGGGGGGCAAGGACACCTCGGGGCGCCTGCACACAAGCGTGGTCAGCTGCTCTGGGGGTTCAGTGATGCTGCAGCTTGCGTACTTCGAGTACGGGGACCGGCCTGAGGGGGAGGTGGGATGCCTGGACCATCTCGGAAGTCCGGTGTACTTCGGCCCCCGTATCGGCCTTGTCGGACGCCTTCGGATCGGGGTGTACACGAGGGAAGGCGTCACCTTCGGGGAGTTGGGAGGCGCTGAGTTCGTGGCTGACAAGGGTCCAGCCAGGTTCAAGGCCCAGAAGAAGACGTGGCCCACGCTCCCAGAGCTTGACCGACGGGCTGGCGGGTCGGTCGCCGGCTTCCTCAGCGAGAAAGGGATCGTTCGGCTCGGATCGCGCGAGGAGCTGTTCGGCGACCGCACGAGGATGCGCAACAGGCTCGCCGCACGGTTCCAGGACGCATCAGCCCCGGCACCGCCGATGTGGGTCTTCGTGGCCACCCGGGTTGTGCCCCTGGTGAGGCAGTGGGAGGAGGGACTGTGACGACGACGCCCACCCATGACCTGTATGTCGGCGCAGCACCGATCTACCACCCGACCGAGCAGACGCCAGGGCAGATGGTCGGCGCGTGGTCGACCGCGCTGGGTGCTGCGGCCGCCGAGCTGGGAGCTGTCTTCGACGCGTTCCTGAAGGACCGCATCGGCCCCGATTGGCGGCCCGCATTGGAGAATGTCCGGGCAGAGCGGGAGAGGAAGCCCAACTACAGCATCAATGTCCGCGATCCCCAGTGGGTCTTCTCCGAGGCGAAGAAGCCGAACAGCCCCCTTCATCCAGCGATGCGTCCAGGCTGGAGCCGAAGCTTCGGAGACGTGATCGAATGCCGGAACGACTGGTACCACTACAACCATCAGTGGACGCTGGACGAACTGGTGAACTCGATCGAGGCTCTCTACCGGGCGACGCGTCTGTGGCCCGAGCTGCGCGTGAATGACGCCGTCAAGGCCCTTCATGTCCATCTCGGGAGGCTGCGGGAGCAGCGGGTCCTCCCCGGCCCGCGGGAGAAGGAGCTGCGCAACCTGCTCGCGGACCAGGCACGGAGGGCAGAGGAAACTCAGGCAGAGCTGGGCGGGCAGCTCGACAGCCTCCGCAGAATCGTGGCGGAGCAAGCCGGCAATGCCGAGCTTCAGGACCTGTTGCGGGGACAGATAGCTGAGAACGAGGAGCGGGCTCGCGTCGCCGAGGAGCAGTCGCGGATGCTCGAACGACGGCTGGCCGAGCTGGAGCGCGAGGCCGCAAATCAGGCTGATCCTGACTCGCTGCTTCCCATCACGATTCGACCCGGCGACAAGTGGCCCGATGACGTTCCGCACGGACGGCGTGTCATGAAGCTCATGGCGCGACCCGTGGATCAGATCTTCGACCCGGCGAAGGGTGACTTCATCACGTCAGAGCTCGGGGATGTGGCCCGTGCGGCGGCGACTCGTTGGCACGAGGTGATGCCCCTGGGTGGGGAGATCCACGTGACGGACGGTTGGAACAGTGCCGGCCGGGTGAACGGTGTGTGGACCTATCTCGGCCGTCTCGACGATCCAGGAGAACAGGATCGAACACTGGGGGCGGCGATCAGCGACTTCCTCGTACCGCGCAGCTACGCGCTGCTCACATCCGAGGTCGTCGATCTCAGGAGTGACGTCCGGCTGACCGACGTCCGGCCGGAGACGGCGGAACTCACTATCGAACGGCTTGAGTCCGCGGTCGCGGATGCTCGGGCCCGCCAGCTCTTGGAACGTGAGGAGATAACTGACGGCGAGGAGGATTCCACTGGCCTTCGCATCACCGTGAATGGACACGTTGTCGCCACGTTCGGAGAGGATCGTGGGTACCTGGCCACTGTGACCCCCGACGAGTGGTTCCCCGGGCACCTTCGCGAGTAGGGGCCCCCGGTCTGGCCCCTGGGCACTCGACAGGTGGCGTTGACCTAAGTTTTGCACGTGAGTGAATTGAATAGGGCCGGCCCGCAATGACATCAATTGACCGACCGATCCGAGACATGCTGGCTTCGCATGCTGCCGACGCTGGCGCGGCACGCACTGCCTTCGAATCGGAGCCGAGATGGCCCAGCCCAACTCCCAGCCGAGCCTTCATTCACAGCGGGCCCGAGTCAGTACTTCGGTGCCATTCTCTCTGCGTCTGTCGGAGGCGGAAAGTCCCTTGGGGAGAAGACCGGGCCATCAAGGATGCGATCCAGAAGATCCCGAGCAACCGGCGTCACGTCGATCGTGTTCTGCAGGATCGATATGACAGCGAGGAGTTCGTCCGTGAAGACCCACTCCACGTACCGGATGTCGTCGAGGGGGCTGGACTTCCTGCCCTTGCCGCCCGCCATTCGGTTTCCGAGCCAGGATTGCAGGACTCTGAGCCCGGAAACCTCGAAGTCATAGACGTCTTGGCTTACGGGCGCGATGGCCCCGTTTCCCACTAAGAGCTCGGATGTCTTAGAGTCGTACCCGAACGTTGTTGGCCTCCCGCTGATCCGTCGAACTTCCCTTGTCGAGATCACAAGCTCATCCTGCCTGCCGCGCTCTCCGAACGTGTGCCACCCGATCAGGTCACGACCGAGCGCGACGGTCTCGTCGAAACAGCCGACGTCCTTTGTAATCGGGATGCGAGGGCCCGTGGTGAGCGCAGCAACTTCCTTCGCGAACCGATCGCTGTAGGCGCCGGTCCCTAGGATGCCGTAGACATACGCAGCCACATCCTCAGGTTCGATACCTGCGCGAAGTTCTTTGCGCAATAATTCCAGGACTCCGCTGGCAACGTTCGAGCTGGTCCGGGCCGCGTCGCGCCATAGGGGCATCACTCCCTTGTCGCCTCGGCCGCGAAACGCGTGGCAGTCAGGTACATCGGCGAAGGCCATCAGTGCGGGCCCGGCGCCGAGTGGCGACATCACGAGGGTTTGGAAATAGATCTGCTGGTCACTGGAACAGCCCCACAGCTGCGGCCGCAGGTAGTCTCCCAGGCGTCCATCGGGCATGCACCATTCTCGATCAAAAGACCGATAGGCGTATCGACGAATGGTAGGTACGGGGCTCGTCGCCGGCAGCGCTTCGATTGGCGCTAGGGGCGTCCCGGTCAGCACGTCCTTGTAAGGCTTCGAGGCCTTTCTGTCACGAGATTCCTTGAGCAATGCGCCGCGGCCCGCTGGCTCGGCAGCCATAAGGGCAGACCAGCGACGCACAAGGTCGTCGGCTGACTCCGCTATTGGCCATGTGCGATAGAAGTGGAGGCCGGTCTCCCGCCAGGGGAAGAGATCGGTAAGAAGCGGGAGGGAGTCGAAGCTCGTGTCGGCTGCGGGTAGGAACGACGACGCGCATCCACCCTCGATCGTGAGCCAACTGGGGTCGGCTTGGTCAAGTCCAGCGAGGTTGTCGAGCAGCTGGAACTTGGTCGCTCGGTCACCGCGGATCCTCCGGTAACGGATCTGCGTGCGCTGTGGGCCCCGAGTTCGGTAGCGAACCCCGACACCTATAACCACGGGGGTCAGCACGCCGTCAAAGACGTTGTCCTCCCTGTGGACGCCCCGCCCCTCGCCCCCCAGGTCGACGAGCCACAGTTCGTCGAAGGTCTTTCGCATAAACTCGCGCATTCCCGCGAATGCGGGGCCTGCAAGGAATGAAGAGGGCGAGATGAGGGCAATAACTGCTGGCCCCGGGCTTTGCTCACAGGCCTTCCAGATTGCCCAACGCCAGAAGTAGACGTAGTCGTTGTAGAGGGACTTCGCATAGACCCCCATACCGTCCCGCTTCAGGGGCGCAATAAAATCTCGGATAAGACCGTAGTCATTCGTCAAACCGTGATAGCGAACAAGTCCGCCCTTTCGCCTTACGGTGGACTTCGTCTGCGACTCGTCGCGATCATAGGGCGGGTTTCCTATGATCACCGTATGGTTACGCTCAAACTTTCTCTCATTTGCTCGGTGGCCCTCGAGAGAGATAGGGTCGTCGAAGATCTCCAGAACTTGTGAAGGTCCTTCCAGTGTGTCGGTCAGGAAGACTGGAACCGAGACGTCTGACACGCCGACTTCAAGCTGAATCTTGAGTTGGGAGACTGCGTACGAAGCGAGTGAAACCTCGAACGCTGTGTACCGGTCGAGGACGTCCTCCGCAGAGCGCCCTACTCCTCGGGCCGCCTTGAGCCACTGGACCAGGAAGGTTCCAGTTCCGTTGGCAGGGTCGAGGGCGTTCAGGATGGGGTCGCTCGGGCGCGCTAATGGGGGCGCGTCCCAACACAAGTCCTGCCATGTGGATTGGTCTGCGATACCGCGTTGCAGACCTACGGACATCTTGAGGGCCGTGTCCACAGCGCGGATCATGAACCGAACGACGGGCAGCGGTGTGTAGTACGCCCCGAGATTCCTGCGCTGCTCCGGGTCGTACTGGGCCAGAAACTCCTCGTAGAAGTACACGACCGGATCGTCACGCTGATTATCCGCACCGAAGTCGGCGAGCAGCTCGTCGACGTCTGTCCTCGCCAACTCCTCCGCCAGCTCGTTGAGCCCGAGCTCGTCCACGTCGATGATGCCGTCGGAGTCGTCACGGAAGCGCGAGTAGATGGCATCGAGGAAGTCGTTGTCGAACCGCAGCGTCGAGACGGACTGCTCGACCTTGAACTGATCCGGGTGGGCGATCCGGGCTGTCAGCAGGCCGTAGACCATGGTCTGCGCGTAAACGTCTGCAAACCGTTTGGGTGTGAGGTCGCCGAGTAGCTGGGTACGGACGTCCTGAAAGAGCGCTCGAATCGGCCCATCCTCCGTCTCGACCTCATAGAGCGCGCGGACCTCGTCGCGGACGTCCTGGGCTACTTCGGCCATGCGCCGCGACAATGCTGCCGCGGATCTGATGCCTTCCCGATATCCGTGGAAGCCGTCGCCGGAGTCGGGGCTCAGGATGATCCTCGGACCTGAGCCGGGCGACCAGACCAAGTCCGGCACGCCGCGGCGAACCAGAAGGTCAAGCCGGGTACTCGTGAGCTCATCGCTCCATGACATGACCCGCAGGACGCGCTTGCCGTCCCTCTCTCGGAAGTTCACGACGTGCAACAGCTTCTCGTGTCCATCAGAGAGGCAGAAGAACAGCAGGTCGTTGAGGGACCACTGGGCGTGAGTGCCGCTGCCTGTGCGGGCCCGCTCGTTCTTGACCAGCCGATGTACCAGACGTCGGATCGCGCCGATCGGGAGCCGGCCACCTTCGAAGTCCAGGACGAAGGTGCCGAAGCCTTGGTTCTTCGTCAGGGGCGGGATCTGCGAGATCCGCTTGAGATTGGCGACCTTCTCCGGGTCGAGATGGAGCTCCTCCGGCTCCCACGCCAACTCAAGTTCATCCCATGACATGCCGTCAGGGATCGGCCAATCGAGCCCGTTGAGCAGCAGATCGAGCAGGTGATCGGCTGAGGTGGGAGCCGCTCGGAGCAGCTTGCGCATGCGATCCTCGGCGACGCTCATCGGATCTCCATCCAGCAGAGCGTCTTGGGGCTGGGTGCGTCGAGTGGCAGTTGTGTCTCCTTGCGCAGTCGCTTGGTCTCACCACGCTCGAATTCGCGCAGCGTAGCTCGGAGGCTGGATCGGTCACTAAACGCTTGCGCTTGGTCAGTCGGTTGGGCGGAGATAGCAGCGTCGACGGTGTGCAGGCCCCGCTCGACGCCGTCCGAGGTGCGCAGCGCCCACTCCACCGCGCCGGTATCGAGCGTCCATTCCGAGTCCGCGTCGTCGTCGTGCGCCTTGGTCAGGACGGGCACGCGGCGGCAGATGAACACTCCAGACGGTTCGCCGGTCTTCGCCACCGAGATACCCTCGGGCAACCGTTCGATCAGCTCCTCCAGGCCCGGGTCGTCCTTGACCAGCTGAAGCCATGTGAGGCGGAGCGCCTCGATCGGGGCGATGTCGCCGTCGTATTCGTCCTTGAACGCCTGGAAGACCTTCACGTCATCAAACATGTCGCTCTCGTCGAAGAGCTTGCCGCCAGGTATGCCGAGGGCTTTCGAGATCATGAGCGTCTTGTTCTGAACTCGGTTGTAGAGCGTGAGCAATGCCTCGATCTCTGCGGGCGGAAGGAAGTTGCGGATCTGAATGTGCCCTCTGGACTTCTTGGCGGACGGCTTCTCCCGGATGAGCTGGGCCTCGATGACAGGGTTCATCCGGCGGTCTACACGACCGATGCGCTGCATGAGCCGCACCGGGTTCCAGTGGATGTCGTAGTTGACCAGCAGAGTGCCGTCCTGGAGGTTCACACCCTCGCTCAGAACGTCGGTGGAGATGAGGACTCGAAGAGGGGCGAGGGTCCTGCGGTCGGCTGCTGAAACCTTGTTGTAGAACGGGGCGAACCGCTTGATCATCGCGTAGCGGTCGTTGCTGCGGGTCCCGTCCAGGCGGTCGATATCGGCGACGCCATCCTTCCTGAGCTGTTCTTCGAGGTAGCGAGCGGTGTCGGCAAACTCCGTGAACACGATGACCTGTTCATTGCGGAACTCTGGAGTGAAGACCGCCTTGTCCAGGGTCCTGATGCCTGCCTTGGACGGTCCGAGCAGCAGGTCGCGCAGGCGCAGGTACTTGTCGTCGTACCCGGCACCGGCGAGGGTCAGGTCCATGAAGCGGTTGAGCTGGTCGAGGTCCTCGAAGGCAGCGTCGATCATCTCCTGGAGGTTGTACTCCCCACCCACGAGGTTGACGCCCAGCTCGCCCAGCTCCTCCTCGGTGAGATCCTCCTCGTGCCAGACTTCTTCGAGCGTTGAGCGGTAGCGGTCGTGGATGGCCTGCAGCGTCGAGTCATTCGCAGCCCGCCAGTCGGCGAGCCGCATCTGCTGATCGGGGTCGATCCTTGTGTTGACGTCCAGCCAGTGCAGGATCTTGGCCGACAGATCCAGACAGGAGCCAGCGAATGCGGCGAGGCTGGACTCGAACCGCTTCAGGAAGATGGTCCGGATGAGGGCGACGACCTGACGCTGCCGGTTCTCCGCCACCGTGTCGACGTCTTCGTCCTTCGAGAACGCCAACGGGTAGTACATCGGCAGGACGAACAATGGGGTCTTGCGGTTGAAGGCATTTTGAAGTTCGGTGAAGAGCGGGGAGTAGAGAGCGCCGAACTCGTACTCCACGACGCGAGGGACCTGGGTCTCTGGGAATACCACGTCCGCGCCGCCAACGATTCGCGAGCTCTCGATGGCGTATTTTCGGCTGCTCTGGTGGATGATCGATTGGAACAGCTTGTCCCGTGACATCAGGCCCGCGATGGCTGCGTGGTCGGGCACGTTGCTCTTGAACGGCTTCTCCAGTTCGACGGTGTATTTGCGCAGACTGTTGACGCCGATGCTGGCGAAGTGGTCGTCGGCGTCGACCCCGGTGAACAGCTCAGCCTGATGCACAAGGTCGAAGAAGGAGTTGTTGATAGGTGTCGCGGTGAGCAGGAACACGGTCTTGCCCTGGCAGATCTCATGCATCCGCCACCATCGAGAACCCCACGGATTCTCCTCTGTGGGGGTCTTGCCGTGGTTCCGGAAATTGTGGGCTTCGTCGATGATGATGACATCGGCTCGCTCGGCGAGGTGCTCGATCTCCGCGAGACCCTGCTTGGTTGTCAGGTCGGTGTGCGCCCGGACAAGCACGTTGGAGAACTGGCCGAACAGCGAGGGAAGCTTCTCCTTGAGCTCGGGGCTCCACACGGCGTCCTGGCCAGTCTTGGTGGCCATGATGAGCACGTTCTTTCGGTGTCGCACCGCGTAGTACTCCGTGAGCATCAGGCCGACGAAGGTCTTGCCCAGCCCGACGCCGTCAGTGAGGAATCCGCCATTCCACCGTCGTGACATCTCAATCAGTGCGTGGAACGCCTCGCGCTGGTACGGCGCCAGCATCGGGTAAATGACGGATTCGGATTCCTCCCAACTCTTGTCGGTCTGATCCACGTTCGCCGTCAGTGCATGAAGCGCCTTCGCATAAACCTCGAACGGAGTGAACCCGCGGATGTTGTGCTCTAGCACCGACAGTAGCTCGGCATTGACAGGGGTGGCCAACTCCCAATGCTGCTCATACCATGACTGCAGGTCGGCGACCTCCGGGCCCTGGAACCTTACATTGAGCTCGACGTTCTGCGTCAGTCCCGGGCGGGTGAAGTTGGAGGAGCCGACCAATGCCGCGGAGCCGACAACCTTGAGCTTGCTGTGCGTGATGTATGCCTTCGCATGGAACTTCTTCGGCTTGTAGACGCGAATCTCGATCTTGTCGTTGCGGATGCCATCAACGACAGCTTCTATGCCGGCCAGAAAGGCGTCTCCGTTCTGGCGCTCGATAACGATGGATGTATCGAGCGCGGCTGCGATTGCGTCTGCGGTCGTGCGGCTAGTCTCGCCGCCGATGAGAAGGCGGATCTTGTTGACCTTCTGCCAGGCTCCATCCAGAGCGAGGAAGGCTCCGATCTCGAAGTGCCCACTGGCGATGTCTATCGCCGAACTGATGTCGCACCACTCTCGGACGTACTGCAGCGCCTTCCACTCCTCGTCGGTGTTGTCGACGATGAACTGCTCAGGAGTCGCCATCTTGCTCCCCTCGCCTGCTTAGTGCCTCTAGGACTGCGAGTGGCTGTGTTCTTGGTGGATTGGCTATGTCGGGCCGTTGCCGGCCCGAGCTTGTGACGGTAGCGGGCTGCGGCGTCGATCTCCACCGGGGGTGATCTGGCGAACTGGGCACTTGCTGGCGTCCGAGGTCGTTGGAGGTCAGCACCGATCGCCGAGCATCCCGTAAGCCCGGGACTGAGTCCGCCGTGATGAGGCCGGGAAGGCCGGGCGCCGCCCGCTCCGTCGGGGCAGCTCTGCGGTCGACTTCCGAGAAGTCGAGCTGCAAAGCTCACGCCCATGGCCAGCAAGCACGATCTCCCCGCGTGGGTCGTCGAGGCGCTCACCGAACTGGGCGGTTCCGGAAGCGTCGTGGAGGTCTGCGAGGTGATCTGGCGTCGCCACGAGCCTGAGCTCCGCACGTCACGCGAGCTCTTCTACGCGTGGCAATACGACGTCAGGTGGGCGGCACAACAGCTGCGCGATTCCGGCCGACTCCAGCCGATGGCCGGAAGGAGGGGTCCCTGGGAGCTCGCCTGAGCAGGCAACGCCCGAGCCTCACGTCCCCATGAGAACGTTCGCTTATTGGTCGCGTGCCTCTTCGCGGTGGTCGATTCAGGGTCAGCAAGCTTCGATGATCGTGGCCGGGCGATGTAGGTCCCTCGGGGAAGTCATCGACGTCAGTGACCGCCGGCGACCTTGAAGCCCAATCCCGCGAGTCGCTCGGCGGTTGCGCTCTCCTCGGCTTTGGCCTGATCGCGATCGAACAGCGGGCCCACCGGCTCTAGGTCCGGGCGTCGTCGCAGGAAGTGCTTGGCCACCACAGGTGAGTAGAGCTTTCCATGAGCTCCGACCGCGAGAGTCCGATGCTGCTCGATCCGGCGGTCCACGTCGATCGCCGTCTCCCCTACGTAGACCCAGCCAACAGTCCCCGGGGGACTCGGACTCAGCTCGACGACGTAGACGCGCCAGAGGCGCTGATCCCGGTTGACGGTGAAGCCGAGCCCGGCCAGGCGCCGACAGGCGTCCCGTCCCGTCGCATCACTCGGATCCGCGAGGTCGGGGCGCAGCCTCTTGACACGTTCGCGAGCCCACTTGGGCTTCCCCCTTCCCGCCGCCAAAGCACCCAGCTTCGCCTCAGTGTCGAGCGTCAGGATGACGACCAGGTTCGGCCGATCACCCACTCGGCGGGGCACGACATCATCGACTTCGATGATCGCCAGACGCAGCGCAGGAACAGCCTGAAGGCCACCGCCGGTGGGCTGAGAGGTCGCCTCGCGTGTCATTAGCTGCGATCCTCGCTCGGGCTGGCGGTGACCCATGAGAGATCGGGGATTCGCCACCGGGCGCGGGGACCCTTGTGGCGAGGGACGCGGGCGCACGGACGGCGTGGCATCAGTCGCGCGTGCCTCACCAGCGTCTCCAAGTGTCACGGCCAGACAGCTCCATGGATGTCACGAAGTCCGCGGCCGCCAACAACCCGGGGCCGTTCGCGGTCTGAAGGGGTAACGGCGCGCTGTCGGGGCTGCTCAACCAGAAGTGTTGTTCGGCGGCGCGGAAGTCGCTGTCAACGACGACCAGCCGACCCTCCGGCCATTGAACAGGTTGGTCGATAGCGTGGAACAACGTGTGGAGTTCCGCGCTCATCCTTCGGACGTCCGCTGCAGCCCGCTCCTCGTCCATGTAGACCCCACCCCAGCCGCGCTGGGCGAACACTGCGGCTCGATCGGTGACGATGAGGTAGGTGATGCCGTAGGAGTTCGCGCCATGACCGCAGTGGCCGAGGTAATAGCGCTGTCGCCAGTCGCCGTCCACGAAGCGCGACACCTCGGGAGAGAGAAGGTAGGCATCCGCCACGGTTGCAGTCTCGGTCTTGCTCCAGCCGCGCTCGTGTAGAAGGCAGCCCCATGCCCATTCGTGGTAGTGCGACAGCTCTGACGCGAACCGCGCAGGGACAAAGGGCTCGCCCAAATCCGCCCGCCGCCATCCCGTGAACGACTCATCCACGTCTGGTGACAGGGTCGGTTCGTCCATCAAGTCGTCGGAATCGGATGCCATCCTTACCTCCTGGCGGTGTCGAGTCGCTTGAGCTCTGTGACGCCCCGGGCGCTCCGATCCGTCACGTCGGCGAGTGCGCTCGCCCTCAGCGACCTGGGCTCCGGGCAGTCCCCCCACTCGGTCATGTCGCCAAAGCCGCCACTGATGGTCGGACCCTGCCCACGCCCCCTGCACGCTCGTGCAGCCACTCCTGGACCGTGACCCAACCCATGCAGTCCGCAGCAGTGGCCTGACTCTCAACCCACTTCGGAGCCTGCTGCTTCAGAAGAGCCTTCGGCAGGTTGACCAGGTCCGCCGCCATGGCAGTCGTGAGCGCCCGCGGCCAGACATCTTCGGCTTCCCGCACGGCGAGCTTGCGATCGAGCGGCGCCTGCCCGTACCTGAGGACGATCCGATTCGGCTGGGTGTGGAAGTTGTGGAGGATCTTGGCCGAGCGCTTGCCCATCTGGTCGCTGTCGAGGAGGGCCAGCACCGGCTTGGAGGTGGATTGCGACATGAGGACGGCGATCGCAGGCAGCTTCGTGGCTCCCGCCGCGGCCACGAACTGGACTCTGTCGAGCAGATCCTCGCGACCGGCTATCCGGGCTGCTATCCGCATGTAGTCGATGTCCGTCTGCCCCTCGGTGATGACGACGAAAGCCGCGTGCCTGTCGACGGACTGGGCGGTTGCGAGCAGCCGACTCACGCCTGCGTCCCGGAAGAGGAACCCCGCGTGATCGCGTCGACTGTCCGAATGGATAGAAGAGCGACCATCCGGCGCCTTGCTGATTCCGACAACTCGACCCTCCTTTGCGTCGAGGTCCGGGATCATGAAAGGCGAATGGGACGTGACGAGCACGGACGTGTCTCGGCTGGCCGCAAGACCGACCAGAGACTCTCGCATGAGCTCCTGGGCGGCCGGATGCAGGAAGGACTCGGGCTCCTCCACAGCAAGCACCAGGGAGCGATGGCTCTGCGCGGCCAGGTAGCGAAGGACGGCGACCAGCACGCCCGCGCGCACGCCGGTGCCCTTGGCGCGAATGTCGGACTCCATCGCGTCGCGCAGCTGCACGCTCATCGAGGAGAGGGTGTCCTGGAGGGAAGGGATGGCTGGCAGGAGATCGGCCGAGGACATCTCCGGGAACAGCTGCCCAGTCATGGCTGCGATGTCGTCGCTCAGTGGTCGTAGGAGGGATTGCCTCACGTGTTCGGCGTAGTGGTTGCGCGCCTCCTTCGCCCGATCCAGGTCCTCCCTCAGGTGATCCTCGATCACGCCTTCGAGGACCTCCCGGAAGGGGCCTTGCAGCACCGAATCAAGCGATTCACCGCTGCGGATCTTGACGAGGCGAACGTGCTCGTGGAGGAGGTCGAAGAGCCTGTCGTGCTCGCGGGACCCCTCCGGAGGGTAGGGCGAATCGCTGGCGGTCGGCTTCTTCCTCCCGAGCCCGGGGACCCCCAGGTACTCATGGCGTGTGACGGTGCCGGCGCGGACCCGCACGAGCGTGGTGAGAACGATGCGTCCCTGGGCCGCATGGGTGCCCCGACGATTGAACTGTCGGTTCGCCGACCGCTCGTAGTCGAGGGCACGCCTCAACAGCGTCCGGTCCCGGCTGGGCGCACGCGAGTCCGGGCGCGCTGTAGTCGTGAGGATCAGCTCGACCCGGAACTCCTTCGTCGCCGCACCGTCGGCGAATTTGGGAAAGTCCAACCGGGGGTTGACGTACGCGTGCGTCGAGGGGTCCTCCCAATGCGCCCCACCATGCAGCGCGATCCCGATCGCATCGAGGATGTTCGACTTCCCGCTGTTGTTGGGGCCGACCAGGCACGTCAATCCCGGACCCACAGGCATGTGGTGCGCCGAACCCGCGAATGAGCGGAATGCGCTGACCTTGACCGACTCCAGAATCATGGGCTGCCCTCCGTTGAGGCACGGCAGTCGCACTGTGCAGTGCCGAGGCCCCTCGATTCCTGCTGACCAAGTATTCCGCTGGGTCGCTCGGCCGATGACCTTCAGGGTGCAGTTCAGTTCTTGAGCTTGCGCGGTTGACGTGGTCGGCCGACCCTCGGCGCCGCGCGTCCGGCTCCCCACTGCGCCTAGCCTCGGAGGCCCGAGTCGCGGCCGCATGCCATGGGGAAGGCGAGGTACCCGATGTCCGCACCCTTCGATTGGCTCGCCGATTGGCAGCAGCCCCTCACCACGAAGGACTCGCTGCGCGTTCTCGGGATCGACCTGGGCACCACCAACAGCACGATCACGGAGATCGTCTGGGAGCCGGGCTCGGATCAGCCGCCGCGTCCCGAGGTCATCGATGTCGTCCAGCCCACCCACTTGGGGCAGGAGTACGCGGCTGACGTCGTTCCCTCCGTGGTGGCGCTCACGGGCGGCGCGATTCTGGTGGGCGAGGGGGCAAGCCGACTCCGAGGCACCGCCGAGCCGCACCTCACCCGGAACAAGGACATCTTCTGGGAGTGCAAGAACGAGATCGGCACACGCCGGACCTACCGAGGTGCGCCGGATGGGTTCAAGACCCCACGCGACATCGCTTCGCATGTCCTGCGGTTCCTGCACGAGGCCGCGCTCGACTATGCCCCTTCGCCGATCGATCGGGTGGTCATCACCGTGCCCGCCTCCTTCGGCTGGGAGCAGCGCCAGGACACGTTCCTCGCCGCGGAGCAGGCGGGCCTCCACGTGCGACCCGGGGATCTCCTCGACGAACCGGTGGCCGCATTCCTCGACTATCTGTCCGTGCACGGTGGGCAGGCCGCCCTCGGCAGGCGCTCGGTGAGCCGCCTCATGGTGCTGGACTTCGGTGGCGGCACCTGCGACGTGGCGATCCTGGAGGCCCGGGCTGGCAGCGCACACGCACCCGCACAGCCGGGGCCGGCCGGTGGACTCGGCGTCTCCAGGCTGGGGGTGTCCCGGTTCCATCGCATCGGCGGCGGTGATCTCGACACCGCCCTGGCGCTCAAGGTCCTCCTGCCCCAACTCGTGGCCCAGAACGCCGACGCGGGGCGCTTCTCGTACTCGGACAAGCGCGACTACTTGCTGCCCGCCCTCACGGGGGTGGCGGCTGTGCTCAAGATGAAGCAGTCCGAGTTGGTCCGGAATCGGCGACGTCTGGGCAGGTTCGACCCCAAGGATCCAGCGCTGACCGTCTCCCTGCCAGGTGTCTCCACCATCCCGGTCGGGGTCAGGGGCGGCGTGGTCCAGACGCTGCGCCTGGCCGCCCCCTCCCTCACGTACGACCAATTCGTCCAGGCGGCCCAGCCCTTCCTCTCCCGCAGGCTGCTCATGCCGCGTGGCGACGAGTACCTCCAGGCCCAGAGCGTGTTCGCGCCCGTCGCCGACGTGCTGCAGCGCAGCGATCTCGAACCGGGTGACATCGACGCCTGTCTGTTGGTAGGGGGCAGCAGCCTCCTCCCGCTGCTCGCCGACGAGGTCGAGAAGTACCTGCCGGACGCGGCGATCCTCACCTACAAGGAGTCTCGCGACGCGCTGCGCTGTGTTGGCCGGGGCGCCGCCGTCCATGCCCTGCTGCTCGCCGCGTACCACGAGAGCCCGCTGTCGCCGACGACGGGAGACGCGGTCAGCATCCGCACACGCCAAGGCTTGGAGATCATCGTCCCCCGCAACGCTCCGCTGCCCTACCCGGCGGCGGGCCGCCAGGCCACCCGCCCGAGCCTGCGCATGGCGACGGGGGACGGCGCGAGCGCGCAGCCCCTCACCCTCCAGGTGATGTCCGGCATCAGCGAGACGGACGCCCGGACTCTGAGCCTGCACCCGATCACGGTGCAGGCGCCCGTACGCGCCGGCGACCCCATCGAGCTGGACGTCAGCGTCGACGAGAACCAGCGGCTGTCGCTTCGGGCCGAGGTGCAGACCTCCGCAGGCCCCCAGACGTTCACTCTGGAGCTGGACAACCCGTTCTCCGTCGTGGTGAATCCGGACGCCAAGCGGGAGCGCATCCGCGAGCTCGAGGAACAGGCGGACGGCATGAGCCGTGCAGAGCGGATCGAGGCGATCCAGACCCTCGCCCGCCTGCATTGGGAGATCGGCGAGCGCGAGCGGGCGCGTGAATACCTGGAGCGCGTGCTGCCGATGGTCCCGGCACATCGCCGCGGCTACGTGCTCAACCTCCTCGGCATCATCAGCGGCGAGCTGGGCGACACCGATGCGCAGGTGGAGTACTACCAGGCTGCGGCAGAAGCCGGGCTCGGCACCGTGCCCCTGTTCAACCTGGCGATCGCTCTCCTGCGCCAAGGCAAGCCGGACGAGGCCCTGCTCATCATCGACGACGTGGTGGCTCGCGACCGAAGTCCGGAGAACCACGCCCTTCGCGGCCGGATCCTCGATGAGCTGGGTCGCGACACCGAGGCGCGAGCGGCGCAGCAGAAGGCGATCGACGGGCTGCACAACCCCAGAGGCGAGGACGACTTCGTCCTCTCCTGGGTCAAAGGCGCGGCGGACGCGGTCGGTGACGAGGACAAGGCCCGGTCGATCAAAGAGGAGCAGGCTCGACGACGGCGCGAGGGCGACGGGGGACGCAACGCTGCCCCCATCGGTACCCCGGACGGCTTGCCGGACCGGGCCTGAGATGTGGCTCGTCCCCTTCGAGGACCTCTCGGCCGACCAAGCAGCTGCGGTGGCGCTGGACACGAGCAAGCACCGGATCATCCGCGGTGGTCCGGGCTCCGGCAAGACCTTGGTGCTAGCCCACCGGGCCAAGGCCCTGATCGAGCAGCGCGGCATCCCACGGGAGCGGCTGCGCGTGCTCGTCTATACCCGGGTGCTCAATGCCTACATCCGGCAAGGCCTGGCCGACCTTGGGCTCGCAGACGTCTGCCAGGGCTACGACGAGTGGTGCCGATCGGTTCTGAGCGCTCGGCGGATCCCGACGCCGAAGGGCAGTCCCGGGAGCGTGACCGAGCTGCTCCGGACGCTCGTACTGGAGGCCCTGTCGCAGGACGCCGAGCCGATGCTCGACGCGATCCTCGTCGACGAGGGCCAGGACCTCACCGAGACGATGCTGCGCATCCTGCCCCGCGCCGCTCGCCACGTGACCGTGGCCATGGACTCCGCGCAGCAGCTCTACGAGGAGGGCTCCGACCTGGGTCGCGTCGCGGCAGCCCTCTCCTTGCCGGCCCGCCCCGCTGCCCTCCTGACGGCCTATCGCTGCACTCCGCACATCGTCGGTCTGGCATCGGTCTTCCTCGACGACCCAGGGGAGCGGCACCGCTTCCGCTACGCCAACCTGATGCCGCTCGGCGCGAGCGAGCAGCCGGTGCTCGTCACCTCCCCGGATGAGGAGGCAGAGCTCGACACGCTCGCCGCTGCCCTCCAGGAGCGGGCCTTCGTGGGCCAGCGCAGCGTCGTGCTGCTCCCCACCAATCGCGACCTGTTCCGCTTCAAGAAGCGGTTGCGGGAACGGGGCATGGACGTCTATCACCGCAAGGAGCTCGGCTTCGACGGCAACCGGCCTCTCCTGCTCACCTACCACTCCGCCAAGGGTCTCACCGCCGAGGCGGTCTTCCTGCCCAAGCTAACCGTGGGAGGCTTCGACAGCAGGCCCGACGACATGGTTGCCCGGATGCTGTTCGTCGGCGTGACCCGGGCCACCGAGTGGGCGTGGTTGGGGACCCGAGCGTCCGACCGGCTGCCGCTGCTCGCCCGGCTCGGGGCCCCCCTTCGCGAGGGTCATCTGGTGGACCTGTCGACTTCGGCGCCGCAGACCGTCGAACCCGACGGGGGCGGCCGGCCGAAACCGCCGACGGAGCCGACGGACGACTCTGCGGGCGACGACGAACTCATGGACCTGTTCGACTGAGAGGCAGCGCGATGACCGAGATCGAGCACCGGTACGCGATGTTCGTTAGAGGACTCGCGGATCGGCTCGCTATGCCCGCTCCGGATATCCAGGCCGAGCTGTCCGGCCTGCGTGAGGCGTGGGCGCAGCCCCTGCCTCGCGAGCACCGCCTCGTGAGGCTGCCACCCGATGTGTGGGGGCGGCTGGCCGCGGCGATCAACGGCCATCGGTTCGGAGCCGACCCGTACGACCGGTTCCTCCCACCGGCGATCCTGCGAGGCCTCGACGCGACGTCGGCGGAGGGGAGGGGGGCTCTCGAGTCGGCCTGGCCGCTGGTCCAGACGTGGCTGGCCGTCCAGGCCGGGCTGTCGACAAACGCCGACAGCCTTCGGCTGATCAATGAGCGCTACGCGCCACACGTCTGGACCCAGCAGATCGACGAGGGCGACGATCTCGGCGAGGATGCCGATGGGCGTCACCAGCCCGCGAGTGACGGCCAAAGCGAGACCGAGCGCGGCGGGGGGCGTACCCCGATGGGGCGCGCATCCGAGCCAGCTGGGCGCACGCCGGCCTCGCCCGGGGTTGCCCTTCCACTGGATGCGGCCGCGCGCCGCCAGCTTGCACGCTTGCAGGACTCTTTGCCCGACTCGGCCGCGCAGCGAGTCTGCCTGCCCGCGGTGCTGCTTGGGCTGTGGTGTGGCTCGCTGCGCATCCCGCGGCTGGCATCCGAGTGGGACGAGGTGCGTGGGCTGGTCGAGGAGGGGAGTACCGATGCCGTGGAGAGTCTGCAGCAGGTCGCTGCGATCCGAGTCTCGATGCTGGCGGAGAACTCCATCGGCGGCCTGGTCCCGGACGCGTGGGAGCGATTGGTGACCTGGGCCTACGCCCGGGCCTCCCGGTGGGCCGGACAGCGCACGCTCGATCCGGTCCTGCACGCCCAGCTCATCGAGGGCTGGCGGGCCGACCCGCTCCGGGGTGAACCGGTCGGCCCCGGCCTGGCTGCCAGCCCACGCTGGTCGGCCACTGTGGTCGAAGCGATCACCACCGGCAGCGCCCCCGAGATGACGACCGACGCCGACGTCGTGGTCTCCCGGCCGGCCTCCACCGCCGATGGGCTGCTCGCCGAGCTGGACGATCTCGAGGGCCTGGCGGAGGTCAAGACGGCCGTCCACGAACTGGTGCAGCAGGTGCAGTTCGACCAGGCACGTCGGGTGCAGGGCCTGCCCGTCGTGCCGATGACACGGCACCTCGTCCTCATGGGCAACCCGGGCACGGGAAAGACGACAGTCGCACGGCTGATCGGGCGCATCCTGCATGCGGCCGAGGCACTGCCCAGCGCGACGTTCCTCGAAGTGCGGCGAGGCGACCTCGTCAGCAAGTACTACGGCGAGACCGAGAAGCGGGTCCGCCGGGCCATCGACCAAGCCAAGGGTGGAGTGCTCTTCATCGATGAGGCGCACGCCCTGGCCTCTGGCGATCGGGACGAGTCCGGTGCGCACCTCCTCCCGGAGCTCGTCGCCGGCATGGAGAACCAGCGCGACGAGTTCGTCCTCATGCTGGCCGGGTACTCCGCACCCATGCAGAAACTGCTGTCCTCGGACCCCGGCTTGGCCGGCCGGTTCGGCAGGATCCTCAGCTTCCCCGATCTCAGCGACGACGCCCTGACCTCGGCCTTCCTCAAGCGGGCCGCGGCCAGCAGGTACCGTCTCGCCGACGACGTCGAGGGCGCGGCGCGCTCCTACTTCGCGCGGCTCAACCGGGGCCAGGGCTTCGCGAACGCTCGTGAGGCACGCAGCCTGTTCGAGAGCGCGGTTGCCCGGCTCGCGTCCAGGTACGCCGCGGATCGTGAAGCGGTGGACGTAACCGTCATCACGGCTGACGACATCCCCAGGCCTGCGGGGCCAGGTCACATCGACGAGCCTGCATTGGCGCAGGCGCGCGCTGGGATCGACCGGCTTGCGGGACTCGAGTCAGTCAAAGCCGCGCTGTCCAAGGTCGCGGACAAGGCGCGACTCGAGCTGCTGCGCGTGCAGCGCGGGATCGCAGCGAAGCCGGTGGTGCCCGGTCACTTCGCGTTCGTGGGGCCGCCGGGCACCGGAAAGACCACGGTCGCCCGGCAGCTCGGGCAGCTGTTCGCGGCACTCGGTGTGCTGCGCTCCGGGCACGTTGTGGCGGCCAACCGCTCCACTCTCGTTGCCGAGTTCATCGGACAGACCGCTCCCAAGGTGCGCGAGCAGGTGCAGGCGGCGCTGGACGGTGTCCTGTTCGTCGACGAGGCCTACGCGCTCATGCCGGCGGACGCCGCGCGGGACTTCGGAGCCGAGGCCGTGGCCACCCTGGTGGAGGAGATGGAGACCCACCGCGAACGGCTGGTGGTTGTGCTGGCGGGCTATCAGGAGGACGTCGATCGGCTCCTCGACGCCAACCAGGGATTGCGGTCGCGCGTGAACAATGTGCTCCAGTTCGAGGCCTTCACCCGAGACGAGTTGCGCGTGGTCGCCGACCAGATGGCTGCCGACTCCCGACTCGTGCTCGAGCCGGACGTGGCCGACCTGTTGGCCGAGCGCGCTTTCGCTGCCCGCAGCGAGCCTGGTTTCGCGAACGCGCGGGCCATCCGCAACCTGCTCGACGAGGCGGAGGGTCGACTGGCGGCCCGCCTGTCGAGCAGGCCGGCCGACCAGGTCGCCACGCGCGAGCTCTCGCTGATCACCGTTGCAGATGTGCCTGCAGCGGTCAGCCGGGAGCGCATCATCGGGTTCGTATAGGTCCGGTGGCGGCGCCGAGTCCCCGGTTCCGCGGCACCATGACGTAGCCGACCTCGGCGCAGGCGCCCCCTGGCCCCGAGCTCCCGCGCGAGACTGGCCCGCGAGGTCTCTTCGATGCGTGGGGAGAATGCGGACATGTCGCACGTACCCTTCGAGATCATCCCTGGAGACCTCGCCTCGCCGGTCGTCATGCACGTCCCGCACGCCGCCACGTGGATCGAGCCGTCGGTGCGTGCCGACATCCTTCTGTCCGATGCCGAGCTTGCCGCCGAGCTCGCCGCGATCACCGACGCGATCACCGACGTCGTCGCCGAACGGGCGGCCGCTGCGGCCAGCATGCGGCCGTGGATCCTCGTCAATCGGACCTCCCGCCTCGTCGTCGATCCAGAGCGATTCCCGGACGAGCGTGAGGAGCTCAACAAGGTCGGAATGGGCGCCGTCTACGAGCGAACGACCACCGGTGCGGTCCTGCGCAGGCCGACCCCCGCCGAGCGGCAGGCCCTGATCGACGACTACTTCACGCCCTACGCGGAAGGCATCGCGCAGCTGGTCCGGGACCGGCTCGCGGAGGTGGGAACGGTCACGATCCTCGACGTCCACTCCTATCCACAGGTGCCGAATCCGTACGAGCTGCACGTCGACCAGCGGCGACCGGAGGTCTGCGTCGGGACCGACGAGCTGCACACGCCGACGGAGCTGCGGGAGCAGACGCTCGCCGCCATGCGCGCGGCCGCCCCGACCGGGGACGTGGGCCTCGACGCGCCGTTCTGGGGCTGCTACGTCCCCCTCGACCAGTACGGCACGAACCCCGCCGTGCGTGCCGTCATGGTGGAGATCCGCCGCGACGTGGTCGCGAACCACCTCGATCCCCTCGTCGAGGGCGTGGCCGCGCTGGTCACGCGGATCAGCGAACTGGGGCGGGCCACGGACGCGGGCGCTTTCGGCCTCGCCGGATCGCCGGAGCACTGCTCGCTGGGGTGATCGAGGCCTAGGAGCCTTCCTCGGCGCCCTCCACCAGGCGCCCCGGTTGTGTCAGACCGTCGTTGCACCATCGACGAGACACAGCGACAGAACCGGGAAGGACCGACGATGACGACTCTCACGAATGACCCCTCGACCGCCAGGCACGACCCGGCCGCTGCGGGATGCGCGCCGGTCCTCGACGACTCCCGCCGCGTCGTCGCTTCGAGGGAAGGCTTCTGCGGTCGCCCTGACGATGCGACGCTCGCCGAGGCTCATCGCCTGGCTCGGCGCGTCGCCCGACGGATGCTCGGCTCCGACGCCCGCGACGGCCTCGATGCCGAGGATGTGGCCCAGGTGGTGCTGCTGCGGTTCGCCGACATCGACCTCGCGACACTGGGCAACTGGCGGGCCTGGATCACGACGATCACCCGCAACCGGGCCCTCGACTTGCTGCGGGCGGAGCGTCGTCATGGGCACGAAGCCCTCGGTGACTCCCGGGACCCGCAGGACCAGCGGGCGGACGCACCACTGCCCCGACAGCTGCGGCAGCTCGGCCCGAGTGGCGAGGTCATGGCGCGGATGGCGCTCCGACAGTCCGCTGCGGTCCTCGGGCCGCGCGAACGCCAGGTCCTCATGGCGCACCTGCATGGGTGGTCCAACCAGGAGATCGCCCACCGCCTGGGCTACGCGAGCCCCGGATCGGTTGCCGTCATCCTGACCCGCGCACGCCGACGGGTGCGCACTGCCTTTCCTGAGGGCCCCGAGCGCAGCCTGCTGCTCGGCGACGTTCGGGGCCTCTACTGAGCCGCCCACGACCTGCCTGAACGGCCAAGGGCGGCTGTTCACAATCGCCAGCCCTCGTTCGTCGACCAGATGACGACTGATCCACCCCCATCGCCGACCCATGCCTGACCAGACCAACGCAAGGAGACCCCAGCCATGAAGATCAACACCTTCCTCGACGTCGACGTCGTCGCCATCGAGAACGACGACACCGTCACAGTCATGATCGACATCCAGGCCCCAGAGGCACCGCAGAACCCGGACGCGCCCCGCCCGGAGCACACCGCGATCGTGGTTCTCGATCGCTCGGGCTCGATGTCAGGCGGTCGGCTCGAGGCCGCCAAGCGTGCCTTGATCGACCTCGTGGCGCGGCTGGACGACCGCGACACCTTCGGCCTGGTCACGTTCGACAGCCAGGCGGAGATCGTCATCCCCGCCGGCCGGGTCGCCGAGCTCGGTCGCGAGCGCATCCATCGCCGGATCGCCGCCGTCCGCACGGGCGGCAGCACCGACTTGTCGAGCGGATACCTGCGCGGACTGTCCGAGGCGCAGCGCGCCGCTGGCGCCGCAGGTGCCACCATCGTGCTGCTGTCCGATGGGCATGCCAACGCGGGCATCACCGACCCGAAGGCCCTGCGTGACCTGGCCGCCGGTGCCGGAGCGCAGACGATCACGACCTCCACCATCGGCCTGGGTCACGGCTACGACCAGGACCTGCTCGCCGAAATCGCCACTGGCGGCAACGGCAACCACTCGTTCGCCGTCGACGGCGACGCCGCCGCGGCCGCCCTGGCCGGAGAGATCGAGGGTCTGCTGAACAAGACCGTCCAGGCTGCGAGCCTGCTCATCCGCCCGACGAACGACGTCGCGACGGTGAGCATCCTCAACGACCTGCCGATCCATGCCGTGCAGGGCGGACTGCTGGTCGAACTGGGCGACTTCTACTCCAGTGAGAACCGCCGCCTTCTCATCTCCTTCGCCGTGCCGGCGATGGCCGCGTTGGGTCTGGCCCAGATCGCCGACCTGGAGATGTCCTACGTCGAGCTTCCCGCGCTGCGGCAGCACACGGTGCGGGTGCCGATCTCGGTGAACGTGGTTCCCGCCGACCTGGCGGCGGAGCGCGTTCCCGCCCCGGAAGTGCATGCTGAGCGGATGATCCTCACCGCCCAGCAGGCCAAGCGGGCAAGCGAGGAAGCGCTGGCTGCCGGCGACTTCCAGGCTGCGCAGGCCTCGCTGGACGGGGCGATCACGCACTTTGCTGCGATGGCGCCGGCCGACCTGACCGGTGACGCTGCCTCAGAGCTCGACTGGCTGCGCACGACGCGCGAAGGCCTCGACCATTGGGACAGCGCCTACACCTCGAAGCGTCTGCGCTCGGACCGCTCCCGCAAGCACCGCGGGTACCGGACCCGCGAGCAGGGCGGCGAGAAGGGTCCCCACGGGACAAGTGAGCGGGGCTCCGTCGAGGAGTCGCAGAGGTGAGCGGCACCGGGACTGGGACAGACGGCGCTGCCAAGAACGCTCCGGACGAGGCCAGTGGCGCGCCCATGACACCGCGCGAGCTGCTCGAGCGCTACGAGCAGCGGCGCGAGACCGTTTCGGAGGAGCGCCTGCTGCGAGCCATCGTCGAACCGGACCCGTCGAAACCAAGGATCGACGACGACCCGGTCGCGGTGGCGCTGCTCCAGGCGACGGGGCCCGTGATCCAGGCAGTACTGGCTGTTCTGACCGCGCACGATCCGATCGGTGTTGTCTTCGAGGAGAACTCTGACGAATACGAGCCAGAAGCACGGACGATCGCGCTGCGCCTGATGATCGCCACGGCCCAGGTGGAGGGGCCGGCCGCATTGGCTACTGGTTTCAGCGGCCTGGGGCTGCTCAACGACGTCCGCCGAATGGTCCACGGCGAGTTCGTGCGCTGGTTCGACGAGGAGACTGCCGGCCCAGAGATCAAGTACACCGAGGTTGCACGGGAGATCCTCGATCTCCGGTGACCGTCGGGGCACGGGGCCGTGGCTGTCATTGAACGGGTATGGCGCGGACCTCGTGGGGAGAGTCTGCCGAACAGTTGCGATGTGTGGAGGGATGGGTCGATGTTCCTGATCGACGGCGAACTGCGGTGGAGCGCGTCCGACCTGTCGGTCGCCGCAAGGTGCGAGTACTCGGTGCTGCGCACGCTGGACTACAAGCTGGGCCGGGCCGAGCGGATCGAGACACCGCCGAATGCCCTGATGGAGCACATCGCGCGGCTCGGTGACCGGCACGAGGAAACCTTGCTGCGCGAGCTGACCGCGGCGGGTGATGTGATCGCGCTGGAGCACGTCCGGCCGCCCTACTCCGCGACCGCTCTGCGCGCTGCCTCTCAGGCGACCATCGAGGCATTCCAGGCCCGCCCCTCCGTGGTGTACCAGGCCGCCTTCTTGGACGGTGAGTTCTTCGGATACGCGGACTTCGTCGAGAGGTCCGAGGACGGCTGGCTGGTCTCCGACGCGAAGCTGGCTCGTTCCGCTAAGCCGGTCGCGTTGCTGCAACTGGGCGCCTACGCCGATCAGATCGCGCGGCTCGGGCTGCCGGTGTCCTCGACCGTGTCGCTGCTCCTGGGCAATGGTGAGCGCGCCGACTTCCGGACCTCCGACGTTCTGCCGGTCTTCGCGGAGCGCCGCGACCGGCTGCGCCAGCTCCTGGCCGACCATCGCGACGGCGGTACCCCGATCCAGTGGGGCGATGACCGGTACGTCGAGTGCGGCCGATGCGACGAGTGCGGGCAGGCCGCCGAACGGTCCAACGACATCCTGCTCGTGGCCGGGTTGCGCGCCGACCATCGCCGCAAGCTCAGAGCCGCCGGCATCACGACGATCGGCGACCTGGCTCGCGCTACAAACCGGCCGAAGGGGATCGCGCCAGCCACCTTCGCCCGGATCCACTCGCAGGCGGCGCTCCAATGGGATCAGCTGCGGGCCGGACCAGACGCGCCGATCCGCTACGAGCTCCGGCCGAGCGCTGCGCAGACCCTCGCGCTGCTGCCTGCCCCCTCGGTCGGAGACCTGTTCTTCGACTTCGAGGGCGATCCACTCTACGACGAGGGCGACCTGTCGCGGACGGGCCTGGAATACCTCTGGGGGGTCCTCGACGCCAGCGGCTCCCACCAGGCGGCGTGGGCGCACAGCTCGGCGGAGGAGCGCGAGGCGTTCGAGCGGTTCATCGACGACGTCGCCGAGCGGCGGGTCGTCCATCCCGACTTGCACATCTACCACTACGCGGCTTACGAGACGGCCGCACTCAAGCGCCTCGCGATGCGCTACCAGACCCGGGAGAAGCAGCTGGACGACCTGCTGCGCTCGGAAGTCTTCGTCGACCTGTACGCGACCGTCCGCGGATCGGTGATGATCTCGGCCGGCTCGTACAGCATCAAGAAGCTCGAGCCGCTCTACATGGGCGACGACCTTCGGTCTGCCGACGGCGTGCAAGCAGGCGACGCGTCGATCCTCGCCTACCACGAGTTCCGCGACCTGCGGGCATCCGAACCGAGAGAAGCGGCGGCCCGGCTCGCAGCCCTCGAGGATTACAACGCCTACGACTGCCGCTCAACCCTTCGGTTGCGCGACTGGCTGCTGGAGCGTGCCGTTGAAGCCGGAGTCCGCGACATGATCGAGCCTCGGGCCTTGGACCACCAGGGTGAGCAGGACTCCGATCAGGACCCGGTGTTCCTCGAGCTCATGGCCCGATCGGGCCCGGCTCGGCACGCTGACCGGACCAGCGAACAGCAGGCGCACGCCATGCTCGCGGCAGCCATCGACTACTACGGCCGGGAGCGCAAGCAGTTCTGGTGGGAGCACTACGACCGCCTCCAGCACCCCGTCGAGGATTGGTCGCACACGCGAGACGTGTTCTCGGTGGAGTCCGTCGTGGTCGTGTCGGATTGGGAGGTCCCGGACGGCCGGGCGCGCAACGCCCGCCGGGTCCTGCGGCTCACTGGTGACTGGGCCCCGGGCAGCAAGCCGAGTGCGTCGTTCCAGGTCGTGTACGCGACTCCCATCCCGCCCGGCGCGGTCGGCCCCGCGGGGGGGCGCTATGGGACGGCCGACGCCGAGTCGGTCCGACCGGATGAGCTCGATCCACGAGTGGCCCACGTGGTCGAGGACCGCCCGCTCGCCGACACCTTCGCAGACCTGCCCGTGGCGCTGGCCCCGCCGAAGCCACCCGGCACCAGGCTGATCGAGGAAGCGATCAGGGCCGTAGCTGCGGACGCCGCGACAGCCCTCAGCCTGCCGGATTCGGCTGCGCTGGACATCCTCTCCCGGCGCCCCCCGAGACTCCGCAGTGGAGCAGCCCTGGCTGCCGTCGGCTCGACGATTGACGACGTGGTCGCCTCGCTGCTGGCGATGGACGACTCGTATGTGGCGATCCAGGGCCCCCCAGGGACGGGCAAGACGTACACCGGGTCCCGGGTCATCAGGGAGCTGGTCAAGGAACACCGCTGGCGGATCGGTGTGGTCGCCCAGTCCCATGCGGTGGTGGAGAACATGCTCGGCGCGATCGTCAAGGCGGGGCTGGATCCCGCGCTGGTGGGCAAGAACGACAACGACTCTGGCGACCCCACGTGGACCGTCCTGAAGAAGAACGTGGGGCCTCGGGTGCGGTTCCTGCAGGAGCATGCCGGCAGCGGCTGCGTGCTCGGCGGGACAGCGTGGACGTTCGCCAACTCCAAGCTGGCGCAGGCAGGTGGGCTGGACCTTCTGGTCGTCGACGAGGCGGGCCAGTTCGCCTTGGCCCCGACGCTCGGCGCCTCGGTGTCGGCCCGGCGTCTGCTGCTGCTCGGCGATCCGCAGCAGCTGCCCCAGGTCAGCCAGGGCACACACCCCGAGCCCGTCGACGAGTCCGCGCTCGGCTGGCTGATGCGCGGCCACGACACACTCCCGCCGGAGCACGGGTACTTCCTCGGGCAGACGTATCGGATGCATCCACGCCTGGCCGAGAAAGTGTCGGGGCTGTCGTACGAGGGACGGCTGACCGCCGCTCCGTCGGCTGGTGCGCGACGACTCGACGCAGTGGAGCCGGGCCTTCACGTCGTGACGCTCGCCCACACGGGCAACCGAAGCGAGTCGCCAGAGGAAGCGAGTGCAGTCGTCGCCCAGGTCCGGGCGCATCTGGGCAAGACGTGGCATGACCCTGACGATCGGACCACTCCACGCCCGCTGGCGGCCCGGGACTTCTTGGTCGTAGCCCCCTACAACGCGCAGGTCGCGCTCATCCGCCGCGAGCTCGCCAGGGCCGGGCTCGAAGGCGTCCGGGTGGGCACCGTCGACAAGTTCCAGGGCCAGGAGGCGCCGATCGCCATCGTCTCGATGACCGCCTCATCGCACGGGGACGTCCCCCGGGGCATGGGCTTCCTGCTCAGCCGCAACCGCGTCAACGTCGCGGTCTCCCGCGCCCAGTGGGCCGCGATCCTGATCCGCTCCGACGCGCTGACGGCCTACATGCCCACCAGCGCTCATCAGATGACAGAGCTGGGCGCTTTCGTCGGCCTATGCCGAACATCGTGAGCACGTGAGGCTGCTCTGCCTCCGGAGTGGACAGGCCGTCCTCTACGGGAGGGCTCGAACAGGTCACCCGAACGTGTCATGGGCTCGTCGCCTCATGCTCACCGACAACGACATGCAATCTGAGGAGAGATTCGATGACGGTGAACGAGGAGCCGACCCAGAGCGCAGGCGGCACGCACCGCGGTGGAACCGGGAGTGGGGCCGCAGGCGGGAGTGGGGCCGCAGGCAAGATGGTGCTGATGGCGGGCCATCTGGATGACGAATCGTGGGAGGCGTTCAAGGACCGCGTCGCCCGTGGATTCTGGGCCGCTGGGCTGCTCCCCTCCGACGCGACCGAGCACGCGCTCCGGGCCGACACCTACGCCTTGGCCACAGCGGCAGGGCGGGTTCCGGGGACCGCCGGGCACGACGCCGCACGCGACCACGTGGAGGGTCGACTCACCGAGCTCGGCTTGCAGTCGTATCCCGGCATCGACGGGCATCTGCACACCTACCAGGCACGCGGCGCGCTGGAGCTGACCAACCTGATCGGCGTCATCCCCGGGGCCGACCGCACCCTGCCCCCGATCCTGATCGGGGCCCACTACGACTCCGTGATCGAGGCGCCGTGCGCCGACGACAACGCCGCGGGTGTCGCAGTCATGCTGCAGGTCGCTGCGCGGATCGCCGCCCAGCCCCTCGGTCGTGACGTGATCGTCGCCGCGTTCGACGCCGAGGAACCCCCGTTCTACCTCGGCCAGAGCATGGGCAGCACACGCTTCGTTGAGGACGTCCTCGACCGACCCGTGCACCTCGGGGTGATTCATGGACCTCGTCGGGCATGCCGTCAGCGTCCCCGGGTTCGACCTGAGCCCCGACCTGATGCTCGTCGTGGGCGCCGAGTCCCACCCCGCCCTCCCCGGACTGCTCGACGATCTCACCCTGCCGATCGCAGCCACCACACAGCCGCGCGTCGGGGACATGAGCGACTACCACGCCTTGCGCCTGGCCGGCGCCCCGTACCTGTTCCTCTCCTGCGGGGAATGGCGGCACTACCACCAGCCCAGTGACCACCCCGACCTGCTCGACTTCCCGAAGGTGGCCAAGCTGGTCGACGATGTGGACACCGTTGTGCGCCGCGCCGACCGCGTGAGCACCGGGTACCACCGCCCGGCCGACACGACCGCCTTCGAGGTCGCCACCCTCGAAGGCGCCCTCGGCCCCGAGGCCATGGCCGGCCTCGCCCAGGTGTTCGGCCGACCCGGCTACCGCACCTCCGCCGACCTCGACACCATCGTCGAAGGCCTGCGCAGCCGCCCCGCCTAGCAGCCAGCCCGTGGGCTCGGACAGCTGGATCGACAGGCGATCGGGCCTTGCCCGGAGCGCCGGCCGTCCGGACAGAACCCTCACCGGTCTAGACGGTGTGGGGGTGACCCACGCTGAGTTCGGAGAGATGGGATCGGGTCCGGCGTTCCTCGTTGTCGATGATGTTGTGCCGGCGCTTGGTCGGTGTCAACGGGCCCGGCTGACCCCGTCCTATGAGGACATCCGGTCCTGGGTGGGTGATCTGCCCGGCCCGGCGGCAGTGGTCTACGAAGCGGACCCGACCGGGTTCGGGCTCTACCGCCATCTGAGCGCGGCGGGGATCCGGTGCGAGGTCGCGGCACCGAGCAAGGTGCAGCGACCGTCCGGGGATCGGGTCAAGACCGACGCCCGCGACGCGCTGCACCTGGCTCGGCTGTTGCGCTTGGACGAGATCGTCGCGGTCGCGATCCCCACGGTCGACCAGGAGGCCGCCCGCGACCTGGTCCGCGCGCGCGGGGACGCCCGCAGCGATCTGATGCGGGCCCGGCACCGACTGTCCAAGCTGCTGCTGCGACACGGACTCGTCTACGCCGACGGCAGGGCGTGGACCGGCAAGCACGACGCGTGGCTCTGCGTCGCGACGCGTTGCCGCAGCTGACCTGCACCCCGACTCGGATGGCGTTCGACTCCGACTACGAGGCGGTGCTGGCCGTGAAGGCTCGCCGGGATCGGTTGGACGCCGCGATCGAGGCGATGGCCGCCGACAGCGAATTCACCGCGCTGGTGCGCCGGCTGGGCTGCCTGCGCGGGATCAGCACCCTGACCGGGTTCGCGCTGGCCGTCGAGATCGGTGACTGGCACCGGTTCACCGGCAACACCATCGCCTCGTTCGTCGGGCTCGTGCCCTCGGAGCACTCCTCGGGAGCCTCGCGGAGCCTGGGGCCGATCACCAAGACCGGGAACCGACACGTGCGCCGGCTGCTGGTCGAGGCCGCCTGGCATTACCAGCCCCGCTATCAGATCGGCAAGACCATGACAGACCGCTGGGCCCTGGCCCCGGCAGCCGCCCGGGCTCGCGGCGATCTGGGCAGCCGGCGCCTGCATCAGCGCTGGGTCGACTTCACAGCCCGCCGCAAACGCCACACCGTGGCCGACGTCGCCGTCGCCCGCGAACTCGCTGGCTGGTGCTGGTCGCTGGCCGTGATGACCGACTGACCCCCACCCCCTGATCTGCTCCGTTGACCAACCAGTTCTGGCGGCAGCGCGAGGACGACCCGCGACCGTTCTATGAGCAGCCCCGGGCTACCGAGGCCACGCTCGACCCTAGACACGCGCACCCGCTCCAGCCGAAACACCGTCCTGCGGTAACCAACCCGCGCACATCAGTCTGACCACGCGTCGCCGACGACACGCTCGCCAGATCAGGCCACAACGAAGCAGAGGCGCCCGCCCCGGAGCAATCCAGGACGGGCGCCTCACCCTGCCTCTTGACAGGCACTCACTCCATATCAGAACGATGAGGCGCATGGGACACCTCTTCGTGACTCAGGCTGACCTGACGAAGCTCGTACTCGACGACGTCATCGTCCCCTGCGACAGCCAAGCGAACTTCAACCGGGGCTTCGTCGGTCTGTTCGGGGAGAACACCGTCGCAAGCACGTTCGAGCCTTCTGCGTACGCCCGCCCCGCCGAGGCCGTGAAAGAGTCGAGAACGCTGTGGCGGGTCGACGCCACCCACTCACCCCGGGTCTGGCTGCTGGACTCGTCGGTCGACACGATGCCACCAGGCGATGATGCGATCAGCGAGCTTGTACGACGGATCCGGGAGGGACTCAACGCCGTCGCAGAGACGACGCCTGCGAGATCGGCCACGCCCACGAAGCGGTGGCGCACCGTTGGCCTGACGCTGTTCGGCCTGAGGGCCGGCGGCTTGCGGCCCTTCTACGCCGACGTCCTCGCGAGGACGCTGGAGACCCTCACCGAGGCTGTCGACACGCACGGCACTCTGGATCTGGTCCTCGCGCTGCGGGATCGCTCCGACTACGCGGCAGTTCAACACGTGCGCCGAGCCGACGTGGCGAAGCATGGACCAGCGAAGCCGTGGGAGGGCGTCCTACCCGAGATCCTGCGTCTGGCGGACCTGGCCAAGGAAGACCGCCTGGTGCCGTTCTTCGGGGCTGGCGCCAGCAAGGGCGCCGGGTTGAAAGGCTGGTGGGAGCTCCTCGAGGTTCTCGGCGGCGACGTCGGTCTGAGCTTCAAGGCGAGCAGGATGGAATCCCGGGACGCTGCCCTGGTGATCTCCAGCAGCTACGAGAAGGACACCGATTTCAGGGCCGCCGTCGTGGCCGCCCTCAAGTCGACCCGATACCCGTTGACCCAGGCGCTGCTGGCGAGTCTCCGTGCACCTGAGGCGCTGACATCCAACTTCGACGACCTCTACGAGGAGGCCTACGCGGGTGGCCCGGGGATACGCGAGCACTTGCTGGTTCTGCCGAGGGAGCCCTACGAGCCCGGCCTCCCATGGCTCATGAAGATCCATGGAGACGTCGCAGCCCAGCAGAGCATCGTTCTGTCGCGCGACGACTACATCCGGTTCGACTACGAGAGCATCCCCATGGCCTCCGTTCTCCAGTCCGCGATGCTGACCAAGCACATCCTCTTCGTCGGGTACTCGGTCTCCGATGAGAACGTCGTGCGCCTCGCCCGGCAGGTGGTGCACTTCCGGGAGGTGCACAGAAGGCGCTCCAAAAGCGCGGAGCCCGCCCAAGACGGAGAGCGTTCCAAGGAAGGGGACAATCACAAACACGAAGACAATCCCGTGGGGACGGTCCTCCTGTTGAGTCACGACCCGCTCCGGGAGAAGCTCTGGGAGGGAGTGTTGCGCTACCTGAAGCTCCCCGGCTCGCTGACCACACAGCCGCCTGGCACCGATGCAGACAACCCAACACGGGACGAGCCCAAGGTCCGCGAAGACGCCGCAGCCCGCGACGTGGACATCGCACTGGACCTGCTCGCGATGCACGCGTGCAAGGACTCGTCCTACTTCCTCGACGACAAGTACCTCAAGCTGCTCAGCGGCGAGGAGGCAGCCTTGCGTGATGGTCTCAAGGCCCTAACCCAGATCGCCTCTGGTCCGGCCGGTGAGACGGCGGTGGGCGAACGGATCAGCACGCTGCTTGCCGACCTTGGCGCCACAAGCGACGAGTTGCGGACGCGGTCCCCATGAGCTCCGGCAGCCGGCGCTATCCAGGCAGGCCCGAGGAGTCGGTGACGACGAGGGCTTCCGAGCGCCCAGCCAGGCGGATCAGCGCCCGTGTCTTGATGTCGGCCCACGTGCCGATCGCGTTGCGAACCGTGGCCCCAGACGGTGCACCCGGCGCGGAGCGCGAGTACGCGTCATAGCCGCTGAACGTCCCCGAACCCGGAACCGCCAGGTAGTCGGCGACGTGGTCGATCATCTCCTCGGCAGTCCATCGGCGCGTGTATCGGGTGCGCAGCGTCTCCCCGCACGCCACGCCGGCCCGCTCGCATGCGGCGCGCCAGTAGCCGAAGCGCACCACGATCAGGGCAGCGCTGCGCCCCCCGAAGACCTGACGCACTCGCTCGTACCCCTTCCGGGTCAAGGGCCCACCGACCAGGGCAGCTGCCCTCTGCAGGTCGTGCAGCAGGTCCTCGTCGGTGCACGTCGGAGACCAGTCATTGATCTGGATGAGGAAGCGCCGGGCGTCATCGCCCAACGCCGCACGGACCTCGTCCGCGGTGACACCGAGTCCAGCCGCCACCTCCTCGGCGGTCTGCCCGGGCAGGGCCGTGAGGACGCGCCGGCGCAGCGCCGCCCGCTCACGCTGACGCCGCTGCTCGCGGACGACGCGCACTTGTGCCTTGCCGGGTCCGCCGGCCTCACGGATGATCTGCCTGGCGCGCTCCCGGGTGACCCCGAAAGCTGCTCCGATCTCGGCGAGGGGCTTGCCCTCGGCGCGCATCTGGCACATGAGCTGGGCGCGCCTCTGGGCGGTCATCACCGGTCGAACGCGGCGAGGACCAGCCACCGAAGCGGCGGAGGGTGGAGTCGGATCACTGACGCTGTCGAAAGAGGTGCTGTTCGTTTCCATGACTCGACCATGCGGCATTGGCCTGACACAACCTCCGGGGCGATGCAAGGGAGAGCACAGCCCGCTGCACGCGACGCCCCTATTCGGCCCACCAGAGCGGCAACTCGACCCGCACCTGGGCGCTCCCGGCGTCCCTGTCGCGGATCAGAGCGTCCTCGACGTCGAGCAAGGTGGCACACGCCTCGTTCACGGCGCGGACATCCTCGTCGCCTTCCCCATAAGGGGACCACGCCGCGACCGTCTCGGCCAGCGCCCTGCGTGCCATGACCGAGGCCGCCCTCGCCCGAGCGAAGTCGCCGTTCCGCCGCAGGACATCGACCAGAGCCTGGTTGTCGAGCAGAGGCTCGCCCAGAAGGCTCGTGGCCGCATCCTCGCGACCACGCGGCAGGGATTCAGCGAAGATGTCGCCGCACTCCTGCAACCACACGTCGATCGCGTGAGAGCGCGCCGACGCCCCAAGGGTCAGGTCGTCGTCGAGCCCTACCTTCGCCCGGCGGTCCGTTTCGTCGTCGGCCGCCCAGCATGCGGCCAAGTAGTACTGAAAGGCCAGCTCGCTCCAGCCCACCCGCACGGCGAGGGCGCCGGCAGCCATGGCATTCCTGAAGGTCGCCGGCTGATCAGCGTCCGCCACGGCCCGGTACTCGGGGGACCGGACGTAGTCAGCCAGCCCCACACCGCGCGGAAACCGGTCGATCGTCTCCCCGCATGCGCCGCAGCCGACGCATCGCGTCACCGCACCCGGCCAAAGCCAATGCGCTTGGCCAGACGGTCGAAGGTCTGCGTCATGGAACCCGGTATGGCCGAACCTCTCAAGGAAGTCGATCGCCTGCGGCTCATCGCAGATCGAGCAGTTCACCAGGATCTGCTTCATCCTGCTTGCGTCCCTCCGGGCTTCAGGCGGGGACCCCGCCTCGGGCGAGCGCTTCCCAACACGCCGTAGCAGCCGGAAGGGTACGACGCTGGGGCACCCGGACGCATCAGCCCCGGCAGGCTACGGAAGCACGTGCCTGACCTGCGATCCGCTGAGGATCCGGCCCGGCGGCGGTCCCGGTCCCCGCTCGCGACCTCCGACTGGAACAGCACCCGTGGACCTGTTCACAATCGACCGGGCTCAGGCGTCAAAGGGACAGGAGGCCACCAGGGCCCCAGAAACGAGGCAACCATGACCATCACGCTCCCCACGGGCGAGTCCACCCCGCCAGTCAGCGCGCGCCTGGAGGTCACGGCCACCGGGCTGGAGCGGCGCGCCTTCGTCGCCGACCTCGCCGATGAGCTGCCCGAGCGCTCGGCGCTCGACCTCATCGAGGACGTCGACTGCTGGGCGGCCCTGCCCCCGATCGCGCCGAGCCTGATCGTCCCGGGGCTGCACCAGGGCGGCACCGAGTACGACGACGTGCTGTCCCGGCGCGGCCGCGACTACCGGCCACGCGGTACTTATCCGTTCGACACCGTCATCACCCTGTACGCCAGCGCCCACCCAGCGCCCTGGGGCGTCGAGGAGCTGCGCTTCGGCTTCCTCGACGCGCACCTGGAGGGCTCGGAGATCCAGACCATCGTCCGCGCCGCCGAGTTCGCCTACGAGCGCTGGCTGTCCGGTGCCGAGGTCCTCATCCGCTGCCAGGCCGGCGTGAACCGCTCCGGTCTGGTGACGGCCCTGGTCCTGGTGCTCGCCGGGCTGACCCCCGCCCAGGCGGTGACACTCATCCGCCGCCGGCGCGGACAGGCTTGCCTGTTCAACGAGCACTTCGTCGAGTGGCTGATCGCTCACGGCAGGAGCGCGGTTGCTGGGTGATGCCAGAGTCGGCTCAGACTCCCGAGGAGCCTCACAGTCCGCCTCCGGCCGGGGCGCAGGGATTCCATCATGACGCCGAAGGAGGAGCCGATGTCACCCAGTGATCGTCCCGCCCGTGCCTGGGACAGTGCGGCCGCCGGGAACGCACCCGAGCACCGACCGCGGCTGCGGCTAGTCCTCGGTCCGATCCACGACATCCAGTACGAGGAGGGCGGAGTTGGCGACTCAGCGCTCGGATTCGTGTACCCAGAGCTGCGCTTGAGCTACCCGTTCGACGAGCCGGACAGCACCGGCGGCACGGAGGTCACCATCGCCTCGGCCAGCTGTGTGCTCATCACGTGGTTCAACTCGGACGCGCTCTGTGAGATCGACGACGACCTGGCACATCTGACCACGACGTTCGAGGAAGCGGGTTGGGACTCTTACTCCCTGCTCCACGTGTCGGACGTCGTCGTCGACCCCTACTGGCGTGGAGGTGGCCTCGGCCCAGCGTTCCTGTCCCTGATCGCGCACGAGTGCGATGCGCCAGCGGTGACCCTCGAGCCGGCCCCTATTCGCACGGTTCGGCGCGGGACCGAGCTGGACTCCCGCTACTACGTGGGGGCCTCTACCCGTGATCGGGCGGCCGTTGCCGATGCCTGGGGGCGTGCGGGGTTCGTAGGGGTCCACGTGGGTCCAGGGAGTGAGCGCGACGACGAGCCCGTCACACGCGACGAGCACGAGGAAGGGCTCGAGCCGTGGGAGGACGAGGGCCGTGAGCGCAGCCGTTGGGTCGTGCGGATGGAGGATGACACGACGCACGTCGCTGCTCGGCGCCTCCACGCGGCAGCGCGGGGTGCGGCGCGTCAGTCCGCTGCGCGCGAGTGGCACCGCCAGAGAGTCCGGGCGGCGATGCGTTCCGCCGCTCGGTCGGCACGGGCCGCAGCCCGGCGCGACGCATTAACAGTCCCAGACGCCTCGGACCCGCAGCCGCCAAGGGATGCCGCAGACGCGGCGAAGTCGGCTGACAGCGATGCGCAGAAGGCGCGCGACGACGCGGAGGAGCTCATCCGCCGTCGCATCTCCCGGATTCTGCCTACTTCCGGGCCATGGTTGGGCGCAGACACGATTCTGCTGCCAGAGGGTCACCTCCAGGTCCGTACCTCTGGCAAAGGGCCGCCGACGCTGAAGATAGAGCTGATCGCTGATCCGACGGGTCGCACAGGCTCCTCGGGCCCGGGTGGCGCAGCCGACGTCCCGCCTGCCGATGACCCCGTGGCAACGGCGCTCCGGGCGGTCGATGACGTGGTGGTTGTCGGTGGAAGGGGCATTCGGTCGTGGAAGGTCATCCATCGGGTGCGCGAGTCCTGCTCGTCTTCGGCATTCGAAGCCGCCGGGGCCATCGTCTGCGCCCTCGTGGAGGGATTGGGTCTGCTGCCCAAGGACGTGCTCGATGCGGCGACCAACTCAGCCATGTCGCCGGACCCGTGGTCAGCGCACCGATACCGGCCTCGCGTGGATGAGCGGGGGACCGTCGAGGATGTCGAGGACCTCGAGCTGGACTACACGGACTTCGTGATGACCACGCGCGCGTCGCGGGAGCACTTCACCCCGTGGGCCGCGGACGTGCCGCCCCAGTTCTTCGTCATCGGTCGAGGTCGCCCGGACGCCCCCTCTACCGCCACTGAGCCTGACGTGCTGCCCTCTGGTGAGCTCGTGGCCCTCGCCGCCAGGGGCGGCGGGTCAGTGCAGCCGACGTGGTACCGCCATGACCTGGACGGTTGGATCCCGGACCCCTCCGTCCCACGGCTACTGCTCGCGGCGCCGGGGCTGCGGCTGGTGCCGATCGGCAAGAAGCAAGCGCGGGGCTTGGAAGCGGAGCAGTCCGGCGTGCAGGACTGACCCCGCACAAATCGACTGGCTCCGAGCCGCAGGCCGACTCGCGTTGCACGCCGACTTCGCGCCGCACGCCGACTTCGCGCCGCAACAGTGACCTCTGCTGCGCGCTCCAGCCGCCACCCAGAGCCCGTTCGCTCACGCTGGCGCCGGACCGAGCCACGCCGTCCGCCTTCCCCGACGTATTCCTCGGCGGGTCCATCGCCGCCAACCAGATCGAGGGCGACTACGACCTACGGGAGAAGGGAAGCCCACTGCCGGGGTCGCGCAGGCTGGTCGGGGCCGTGCCCTGGACCCCAACGCGTGGAGGCAGTGATGAGTGTGGTGTCTGTGTTGAGCCGCCGGCGGTGGGGACATCGATGCGGGTGATGGTGGGGATCGATGCGCGGAACGGTGAACCCAGTCCCTCCTTGGGCGACGCATGCTGGACGTGGATGTTGAGGCAGGCGATTGGCTGATGTCCTTGCTCTGCTGGAGTACAACGATCGGCACCCTCATCATGAGCACGTGGTCGAATGTCGTGAATTGGGGGACGATCCTCAGACGTCAAGCCTGTCTTCGATTCGCACTCCGGAGCTGAACACCCTCGAGTACGAGGGCGCTCGGGCGATCTGGGAGGCGACGCTGGCCGAGGTGCCCTGGCAGCAGCTCGTCGCCGAGGACCGGCGCCAGCACCAGTTGCGGGAAGAATTGGCTGAACGGCTCGCGGCCGAGCCCCCGCGGACAATCGGCCAGCGGGAGATCCAGGTGGCCCGGGCAGTCGCCGAGGTCGCCCACCGGACGCAGACCGACAAGGTCGGCGAACCCTACCTGGGGCACCCCCTACGGGTCGCCGAACGGGTCAAGGATGACGACGAGACCTACGTGGTCGCATTGCTCCACGATGTCCTTGAGGATGGGCCGTACCACCAGGCTGCCGGCACCGAGTTCGTCTGCAGCATGTCCGCGATCGCTCGCGACGTCGGGCCCCAGATCGCGGTGGCGGTGCAGCGCCTGACGCGCTACGACTCACAACCCGACCGCGCGTACTACGCCAAGATCAGGGGCAACCAAGCTGGCACTGGCGGTCAAACTGGCTGACATCGCCGACAACACCGACCCCACGCGGGTGGCCCAGCTTGACCCCGAGAGCCGCGAGCGTCTTGGCGCGAAGTACGCGAAGGCTCTTGCGATTCTGCGGGCACAGCTACCCATCAGCCCGCAGGCTGAGGCTTTCGTCGGCGTCGCCAGCAACGATGTGGACCGTGACACGTTCACCGTCGAGTGGTGGAGCACCGTCAAGTCCGACCCGGCGCACGCGGACAAAACGCTGACGGTGCGCCACCGCGCGGATGTCATCACCGGAATCCGCTGGCCGAACCAGAAGCCGGACATCAACGGCGAGATACGTCCGCCGGCGATCGGCGAGTGGACCCATTTCCCGTACATCATTTCTGGGAACGGCGTGGAGTGGGTGCGTCTACACACCGTGTATGGAACCGTCATGCACCAGCACTATGTCGACGGCGAGCCGGTCAGCAGGGACGCGTGGAACGCGTTCCGCCCAGCTTCGCTCGCTAATCGTCCGGAGCACATCCCAGGCAACACGCTCACGGTCCGGATGGACAAGATCCGCATCGTATGACGGGTGCACGCTCCCAGCTGGGTAAGCAGGTCGAAGCAAGAGTCGAGCCCGCAGGTGCCGGTAGGTCGGGTGGTGGAGAAATTCCGATCGCAATCCAGGCGAGTTCCGGCCGCCGCCGTAGCTCAGCCGCTGTTGGTCGAAGCCCGACCGTCGCCTTGCCCCACATCGGTTCCTGGGTTCACGGGTTCCGTACCCTTCTCCGTCTCCTTCACCGGTGTGCGCCACCCGAAGGAGGAGCCGGGCTCGTCGGGGATCAGCACCCCGTCGTATGGCCTCCGGTTGAACTCGCGAGCGAACTGTTCGATGCCGACCTCTGGCTCGGAGACCTGCCGCCGCCGCACCTCAAGCACGACCGCGTCCATCCGCGGCGGCAGCACGCGAGTCCCGGTGTGCGCCGACGGCAGCGCCTAGGCGCCCCTGCCATCAGTCCTTGAATGGGCTTCGCCCTCCCCGCGGCCCAGCAAGTTGCTCAACGCTAGCCACGTCTCGGACGGTCGCGGCGCGCTGGTCGGGCGCCGCCCGTACAGGTTTCGAGACCCGCACAGGGCATGCTCACGCCTCACGCCTCACGCCTCACGCCTCACGCCTCACGCCTCACGCAGCCCAGCCTCTGACAGAGAAGGGCTTCCTGGGTGAATGGGGCTCTTCAACTTTGAGCGTGGTCGGGTGTTCACGCTGCTCAGATGCCTGGGTCTGTTGTCCCCTCCCAGGTATCTCGCCAAGGGAGGAAGTCCAGCGGGTAGTACTTCTCGGCTTCTGGCTGTGGAATCTCATACAGATCTGGGCGCACGAGCCTCGTGATTCGAGGAATAACCGATCCGTCCAGTGTCGAGTCATCCTCGTCATCACCAAAGATGAGGACGGTGAAGCCCTCCCAGCCGCGGCGCACCGTGACCGCCCAGTAATTGGTCGGCAGAACCCTTGTGACGTCTGCAGCCGTTCGGAAGGCTTCCTCGTCCGAGCTGGTCAGTATGTCGAAAGCTGCGTAGCGGACCATGCCGCTCCTCTCCGGCCATCCCAGGCGTTTCGCCCCATCAAAGAGCAAACGACTGTTCGCTCGTGATTCACGGCTGAGCCGGGGACGTGCTGTCGGCTCCCAGATGCCTACGTAGCATGGTCTTGTTGCCCTTCAACCCAAGAGTTCGAGGCCATGCTTCCGCCCGAGGGGCGGGTGCTCAACCTCCATCACGACTCGGCTCTACTTCAGGTCGGGCTGGCCAGCCGCGGTGCGCCATGCTGCCCATTCTGCAGAGAGACGCAGGCAGAAGACTGCCCCCGCTGTACCCAGTTCGCTCAGGTCGAACCATACGTCAGTGGGCATGAGTTTCTGCGGGACCTGGTGCGGCTCGCCCCACATCGAAAGGACAGCCGCGACATTGCGCGGATCGCCTAGGGTGAAGACCACGCCGTGGGGCTTGGCGAAAAACCATGGGTGATGATCGTCCGGGCTGGCCGCCGCGATGTAGTGCTGCCTCAAGGCTGGCTGCACGTTGAACACCGCGCGATCGTCGTACTCTGCGACTGCCTCGAGAAATTTGAGCACCTTGCGGCCGATCGCCTTCATCTTGTCCGGTTCGACTCGGTGGGAGTTGTAGAACTCGACGGCTTCGCCAGGATCGGCGAAGGTGAAATCCGTGCGGAACAGCGGCGGCCGGCTCATGGCCGCCCAGGCTATCTGTTGCACGGACAGACACCGAGGACTCGATGACCCGCCCTCGCTGCCACAGAGGCCGACGCCTCGCCGCCGTGGTCCATCGGGTTAGTTTGTTAGCTCTTCGTCCTCCATGGGGACAGGGGTCGGATGCGGGGCCGCTACGAAGCGGAGCCTGCTACCCATTTCAGCTCCCGTCACGGGTGCGCCTGGGCTCACCTCGCTGGGGCAGAGGACTGCGACTGGTCACAGATTGGTCACAAACGCCTAGGGATCAGATGCCTCACGAGGGATCCAATGGAATTTCGTGAGCACGGAACGCACGGTATGGACGCTGTAACACCGATCTCACTTCTCTTGTAAACAGGTGGTTCGGGGTTCGAGTCCCCGCGTCGG
>CAZOGW010000004.1:0-46148 GCA_964579415.1 uncultured Acidimicrobiaceae bacterium
GCGAGCGCAGGAGTTTTGAGGAGATCTGTCCCTAGTACGAGAGGACCGGGATGGACGGACCTCTGGTGTGTCAGTTGTTCTGCCAAGAGCACCGCTGATTTGCTACGTCCGGAACGGATAAGCGCTGAAGGCATCTAAGCGCGAAGCCGTCTCCAAGATGAGATCTCCCACCGGATCAACCGGGTAAGACCCCTGGTAGAACACCAGGTTGATAGGCCAGAAGTGGAAGTGCAGTAATGCATGGAGCTGACTGGTACTAATAGGTCGAGGGCTTAGATCTGAATACACCGATGACTCGTGCTCGCTATGGAGGGCTCAAAGGGCCTTCACAGCGTTTCGGTGGCCATGGCGGCAGGGTCCCACCCGTTCCCATTCCGAACACGGAAGTTAAACCTGCCAGCGCCGATGGTACTTGGGTCGAAGGGCCCCGGGAGAGTAGGTCGCCGCCGAACACTATTGAGACCAGAGGGCCACCCGCGGGTGGCCCTCTGTCGCGTGCGTATCCTGAGGGCAACGCACCCGCCGCCCAACCGCACACCCCGAGGATGTCATGCCGCAGGATCCGCGCAGCCACAACCGCAAGCAACACGGCGGCACCCCCCGGGGGGGGTCGAGCTCCGGCTCCGGCAGGTCCGGTGGTTCCGGCAGGTCCGGCGGTTCGGGATACGGCCGCGGCAGCGGCGGTGCTCAGGGCCAGGACGGCCACCGCCGGACCGGCGGCAAGCCGGGTCAACCCAGCAGCGCCCCACAGCGGGGTGCGGCGTCGGCCGGGCGAGGCGCCCCACCGGCAGGCGAGGCCCCGCGCAAGCAGATCACCCGCCGCCGGGACCTCAAGGGCGCCGCAGCCAACCTGCCCACCTGGGTGATAGAAGATCTTGCCCGCGTCACGCCCGCCAAGCGGGTGCCGGCAGCCCTGGAAGCACTGGGCGAGGCGTCAGAGGCGCTCGCCGACGGGGCGTATCACAAGGCGGTGAAGAAGGCTCTCCTCGCCAAGGACCTGGCACCGCGGGACGTCACCGTGCGGGAGACGCTCGCCCTGGCGGCCTACCGCATCGGGGACTGGAAGACGGCGCTCACCGAGCTGCGCACCTTCCGCCGGCTCGCCGGGGAGACCACGCACCTCCCGGTCGAGATGGACGTGCTTCGTGCCATGGGCCGTTCTGCCGACGTCGACGCGGCATGGAAGGAGCTCCGCACCCGGGGCGGGAGACCGGCCGTGATCAAGGAGGGCAAGGTGGTCTACGCCTCGCACCTGGTCGATCGAGGCGACCTCGACGCAGCCTGGGAACTCACCGACCCGGGGACGCTGTCGTCGCGGGTGTTCCCCGAAGATCTGCGGGTCTGGTATGTCGCCGCCCGTGTCGCCGCCCTGCGCGGCGACGCCGACAACGCCACCCGCCTGCGCAACGCCATCCTCGAGCACGACCCCGCCTTCCCCGGCATCGACGAGTTGGAGGGACTCATCGCCTCGGCGTAAGTCCTGGTGCCGACCACAGGCACGCTTTCTGTCACACCCGGGCGATACCTTGCACATCTCATCCCGCATTTCCCCGGATCGGAGACGTGAGATGGACAGCATTCTCGACAAGGCCCGGGACCTTGCACCTGACCAGGACATGAACGTGGTGGTGCTGCGAGGGACCCTGGCGGCCCCGCCCGAGCTGCGCACCTTCGATACCGGGTCGGCGAAGCTGCGGCTCCTGGTGACGGTGCGCACCTTCGAGCCGAGGCGCCGCGTCGACGTGATCCCGGTCATCCTGTGGGACCCGCCCCGGGAAGTGGTCGACACCGCCCGGCACCACGCTCGGGCGTGGGTCACCGGATACGTGAGGCGCCGCTTCTTCGAAGAGGCGGGCGGGCGGCGCAGCATCCTCGAGGTGATCGCTCACCACGTCGAGGTCGATCCCGAGATCGCCGAGGACGGCGGCGACCAGAAGGAGGCGCCGCAGGAAGGGACGCTCGCGGCCGTCGGAGCAGGGTGACCGGCTGCGGGGCCGGGGTTCCCGATCTCGACGGACCCCCGGCGGGCAGGGACGGAGCGGGAAAGGTAGATTCGCGGTGGTGCACCACCGCGTGGCCGTTGCATCGGGATCCCGGCTCGCCGCCGAAGGCGGCGCAGCCGTCGCCGACCTGGGGGGCAATGCCGTCGATGCCGCCATCGCCGCCGCCATCGTGACCATGTGTACCGATCCCGGCGTGGTGTCGCCGGCGGCGAGCGGGTTCGTCGCGGTGCAGCCGGCCGGCGGCGACGCCTACATCGTCGACGGCTACGCCGAGATGCCGGGTCGGCAGGCTTCCCCGGATCGGTTCGGCAACGGTGACCGCGTCACCATGGCCTACGGAGGCAGCCTCACCACCATGGCCGGATACGGCTCGGTGGCGACGCCGGGCGCTTTCGCCGGGCTGGAGATGGCCTGGTGCCGTCACGGCCGCCTCCCCTGGGCGGTGCTCTTCGAGCCCGCCATCGCCGCGGTGGAGGCCGGGTTCCCCCTCACCTCAGCCGCCGCCGAGTACCTGACCTACGCCCACGACGTCCTCTTCGGCCTCGACCCGGCGGGGCACGCCCTGCTCCACGACGCCGTCGGGGAGCCTCTTCGTCAGCGGGACCTCGTCAGAGTCCCCGACCTGGCCGATTCGCTTCGCCTCATAGCCACCGAGGGTGCGGCGGCGTTGTACCTCGGCGATCTGGGTGCCCTGGTCGCCGACGCCGTGGACGCCGGCGGCGGGCTGCTCTCCCGGGCCGATCTCGCCGCCTACAGCGCCGTGGTGCGGTCGCCGGTGTCCTTCTCCCTCGGGCTGTGGAATGTTTCCACCAACCCGCCGCCGGCGGTGGGCGGGGTGACCATGGCCGCCATCGCCCTCCTGGCGGCGACCATCCCGGGACCGGCCTGGTCGCCGGCGTTCACCACCGCGCTGGCCGGGGTGCAGCGCACCGTCCTCGACTACCGGCGCTCATCGCTCACCGACATCGACGGAGTGGCAGCGGCGGCCGCCGAACTCCTCGACGCGGCGGGCAGCAGTGACCTGGCGCGGCTGGTCACGTCGCCGTCGACCAGCCACACCTCCGCAGCCGACCGGGAGGGCAACGCGGCTGCCATCACCGTCTCCGCCGGCTACGGTGCCGGTGTCATCCCCCCGGGCACCGGGATCTGGCTCAACAACTCGCTGGGAGAACTCGAGCTGCACCCCGCCGGCTACCACGGACTGGCTCCCGGCACCCGCCTCATCTCGAACATGGCCCCCACCGTCGCCTCCGGCAGCGGCGGCGTCATCGCAGTCGGTTCTCCCGGAGCCGACCGCATCACCACCGCCGTCAGCAGCTTCCTACTCAACCTCACCCAACTCGACATGAGCCTTGAGGACGCCATCACCCACCCGCGGATGCACTCCGAGTTGTTCGATGGAGTCGCCACCATCGCCTACGAGCCCGGCCTCGACGTCATGCCCCCCGACGGCATGGCGCTGCGGCCGTTCCCGGGCCGCTCCATGTACTTCGGGGGCGTCCAGGCGGCCATGCTCTCACCCGACGGCCTACTCGCTGCGGCCGATCCGCGCCGGGAGGGCGGCGTGGCCTACGGCGGCGCCATGTAGCCGTATGACGCCGGCAAGGGCCGCTCAGTAGAGCGGCCACGGCAGGGGAGGGCGGTCCTGCGGCGGGACAGGATGTCGAAGGCTCGCCGCGAGAGTCGCCAGCCGTGCTCCGAACGACTCCGCCTCGGCCACCCCGAGCAGATCACCGATGTCGGCAACCATCGGCGCCGGGTCGCCGGCCAGGTGATCTACCGCCAGCTGCAGTTCAGCCGGTAGCGACTCGCCGGCGAGTACCCAGAGCACGGTCCGCAACTTGTCGTCGACGTGGAAGGTGAGCCCATGGTCGATGGCCACGAGGCCTCCGGATCTGCTGTGGAGCATATGGCCCATCTTGCGGTCGGCGTTGTTGGCCAGGATGTCGAGGACCGCCACCGGCCACAGCGACGCGACATCGCCACGCAACAGGGTGAGAGCATCGAAACCGGTATCGACATCGACGAACCTCTGCACCGACCCGGGACCATGGACGCCCTCTCCCAGCACCGTCTCCGGGACGATCCCCAGCCCCAGCATCTCCGAGAGCCGGTAGGTGAGCACCTCGCGCCGCGCCAGTGTCCCGTCGGGGAAGTCCCACAAGGCCCGCTCACCGGCGACCGGCTTGTACACCACCTTCTCCCCGTCACCAGTAGTGCCGAGCAGGGTGATGTTGGAGGCTGCGGCAAAGCGACCTTCCACCTCGACGACGGTCGGCTCCCAGACCACGGTCAGGGACGATGGAGGCGGAGGTCACCGTTGCCGGCCGGGCAGGCGTGTCCCGCAGCGTCGATCGCCAGCCCGCAGCGGGGACACAGCGGGCGCCCGCTCGCCACCGCCTCGGCCCCGAGGCGGGCGGCCGCAGCGAGTTGCGCCGCCGTCACCGCGTGCTCCACCGCAGCCATGGCGGTCGCAGTGGGCATCAGCACCACCCGCCCCAGGCCGGTGGTCTCGTCGAAGTCGAGCGTGAAGTCGGCGACGCGGAACTCGACGCTCTCCGGTTCGGCCACCGGCTCCACCGAGAGCGACACCTCGTCGAGATCCACCCCCAGGTCGCGGAGCAGCCGCATCGCCTCGATGGTGATCGCCGCCACCTGGCCCTTCTCGAGCAGGTACGAGTAGGTCTCGCCCCCCTGATCGACCTGCACGTAGAACACCCGTGCACCGGGCTCGCCGACGCAGCCGAGGGCGAAGCGTGTCACCGGGTCGCTCACCGGCCCGCCACCTTCCGGTTGACCACCGGGACCGAGACGCCACCGCCGGCATCGAGGGCGACGATGGACACCGAGGCCGGCGCCACATCAAGGCGGTGGATGAGATCGATGTCCATCCCGAGATAGTGGCAGAGCAGCGCCCGGATCACGTCACCGTGGGAAACCACCACCACAACCTCGTCGCCGTGCCGCTGAGCGATGGCCTCCAGCCCGGCGACGGCCCGGCGCTGCACCTCTCCCAGGGTCTCGCCGTCGGGGAAGCGGAACCGGCCCGGGTGCCGCATGAGGCTCTCCCACGCCTTGAGCCGGTACAGGTCCCGCAGGCTTCTTCCCGACCATGACCCGTAGTCGACCTCGATGAACCTCCGCTCGGTCAGAACCGGCAGGTCACCGGGGGTGGCGACGATGCGGGCCGTCTCCCGGCACCGGCGGATCGGCGAGGTGTACACCGCCACCGCACCGGCGGCTGCCAGACGGTCGGCGACCTGCCGGGCCATGGCGACCCCGTCGGGCGACAGTGCCACACCGGGGAGGCGGCCGGTGAGAATGCGCCCGGTGTCGGCGGTGACCCCGTGGCGAACCAGGTGGCAGAGCATGGAGGCAGTATCCATCATCCCGTATGCAGTATCCAGCACCGCATCGGTGCGAGCAGCTGGGCCAGGTGATGGGCAGCGTCGCCCACCATCCCGGAAGGTCGACGCTGGTCAGGAGACGGTCTCCATGAACTCGGCGTATCGGGCACATCACCCAGCTTGCGCCACGCCACCAGGAACGTCTCGGCGACGGCGTCGTCGACACGCGATGGGTCGGTGCGGCGGGCGCAGTACCTGTGCAGCGCGCTGCGGTGACGTGCGTAGAGGTCGTTGAACCGCGCCTCGTCGCCGGCGCTGGTCTTCGAGCCCTGCTGGGTGTTGGTGACGATCACATCATCATCGCTCCCGGAAGCGCTCCACGGTTACCCGAATCTTCCATCTGGGCATGTTCACTCCCCGGCGAGGTCCCCGATGGCGAAGGCGACCGCACCGCAGGCGGATAGCATCGGCGACGTGCCCGCGTCACCCGACTTCTCCTTCACCCGCCGACCGGTCTGGCTGCTGGGCCACCTGGTGGCATTGACCGCCGTCGTCGGGTTCGTGCTCCTGGGGATGTGGCAGCTCGACCGACACGACGCCCGCAGCCGGACCGACGCCGTCCTCGCCGAACGCCTCGACGCCGCGCCGGTACCATTGGAAACGCTGCTGCCCCTGGACGACATCGCCGCCGCCGAGTTCGTCCCGGTGGAGGCGACCGGCACCTACGTCACCGCCGAGGAGGTAGTGCTCCAGGCGCGATCGCTGGGTGGGGTCTCCGGGCATGAGGTACTTACCCCGCTGCGACTCGATAATGGCGCCGTGGTCGTGGTCGACCGGGGATGGGTCCAGATCGACGCCGGAGATCCTCCGGTGGCGGGCGCCGAGCCGCCGGGAGAGGTCACCGTCACCGGCTACCTGCGGCCCACCCAGGTGCGACAGGGGATCGGTCCCACCGACCCGCCCACCGGTGAGCTGGCCCGTGTCTCCCGTGTCGACCTGGAGCGGCTTACCCGGCAGATCGAAGGCGACCTGCTCCCCATGTGGATCCAGCTCTCCGCCCAGGACCCCGCTCAGCCTGAGGAGTATCCGCGCATCGTGCCGCCCCCGGCACCGGGGGAGGGACCCCCCCACATGTCCTACGCCGTTCAGTGGTTCCTCTTCGCCGCGGTGGTTCTGGCCGGCTATCCGATCCTGCTGCGGCACACCGCCGCAAGTCGGGGGCGGGACGGATCCGATGCCCGCATCCCGGTAGGGTGACGCCCACGCCGAAACGGAGCCCGCCATGACCGACCGCATCTACTCCACCGACGCCTATGCCCGCGCCATGGACGCCACCGTGGTCGGCGTCGACGCCGACGACGGCCTGGTGCTGCTCGACCGAACCGTCTTCTACCCGGGAGGTGGCGGCCAGCCGCCGGACACCGGCGGGCTGTGGATCGGAGACGACCGCATCGAGGTCACCGGGGCCCGTTCCACCTCCGACGGGGTGTGGCACCACGTGACGGGAGCCCTTCCCGCCGTCGGCAGCGAGGTACGCGGCGAGCTGGACTGGGAGCGGCGTTACGCCGTCATGCAGACCCACACCGCGCTTCACGCCCTCTGCGGCGTCGTCTGGGAGAGGTTCCACAGCCCGGTGACCGGCGGCAACATGGAACCGGGAGAGGGGCGCCTCGACTTCGAGCTCCCGCAATGGGACCCCGAGGACCGCGAGCCCCTGGAGACCTCCCTCAACGAGCAACTCGCCCGTGCCCTCCCGGTGGAGGTGGCGTTCCTACCACGGTCCGAGGCCGATGCCGATCCCAGTCTCATCCGCACCAAGGTGAGCCTCCTCCCCAAAGACCTGCAGGTGGTGCGGGTCATCGACATCGTCGGCCTCGACCGCCAGGCCGACGGCGGCACCCACGTCGACTCCACCCTCGAGGTCGGCTCCATCCGCATCGTCAAGGTCGAGTCCAAAGGCAAGGGCTTCCGCCGCATCCGCGTCGCCGTGGTGTGACGTGGTGCTCTCCGGCGTCATCTTCGACCTCGACGGCACGCTGGGCGAGACGCTGCCGGTGTGTTTCGCCGCCTTCCGCATCGTGTTCGACGAGTTCCTCGGTGTGGCGTACTCCGACGAGGAGATCCGGTCGATGTTCGGGCCTACCGAGGAGGGCATGCTTGGTTCCCGCATCGTCGACGGGGAAGCCGCGGTGGAGCGGTACCTGAAGGAGTACGCCGCCCACCATCACCTGGTGCCCGCGCCGTTCCCCGGCGTGGTGGCCCTGCTCGACCGGCTCCGGGCCGAGGCGACGCCGGTGGCGGTGGTGACGGGAAAGGGACCCCGATCGGCGGCGATGTCTTTGGAGGAGTGGGGGATCGCCGACCGGTTCACCCACGTGATGGCGGGAGGGTACGAGGGCAACGTCAAGGCACGGGCCATGGAGGAGGTCGCCGCTGCTTGGGGCGCCGACCCGGCAACCGTGGTGTCGGTGGGCGACGTCGCCTCCGACGTTTCCCACGGACGCAGCGCCGGTTTGATCCCGGTGGGGGCCGCCTGGTCCGACGGCGTGGATCCGGCGGTGCTGGCGGCGGCCGCGCCGCAGGCGGTCTTCACTGCGGTGGCCGACTTCGACCGCTGGCTTGCCGACCTCAAGTCCTAACGCCGCTCCAGGTAGTGACGCATCAGCTCCGTGGTGGAGCTGTCGTGGGCACCGTCGGCCACGGCACCGCCGTGGAGTTCGCCGGCGATGGTGCCGGCCAGCACCTTTCCCAACTCCACCCCGAACTGGTCGAAGGAGTTGACACCCCAGACCGTTCCCTGGGTGAACACCTTGTGCTCGTACAGGGCGATGAGCTGCCCGAGCGCAGAAGGGGTGAGGGCGTCCACCAGCATCGTCGACGAGGGCCGGTTGCCGGGAAAGGTGCGGTGGGGAACCAGTGTCTCGGCAACGCCCTCGGCGCGCACCTCGTCGGCGGTCTTACCGAAGGCGAGCGCCTCGCTCTGGGCGAGCAGATTGGCGGTGAGCAGGTCGTGGTGACGGGGCGACGACCCCGGCGCAGTCGGGTCGGCGACGGGACGGCACAGCCCGATGAAGTCGCAGGGAACCAGGCTGGTGCCCTGGTGGATGAGTTGATAGAAGGCGTGCTGGCCGTTGGTTCCCGGTTCCCCGAACACGATGGGCCCGGTGTCCAGCGTGACCGGGGCGCCGTCACGCCGTACCCGCTTCCCGTTGCTCTCCATGTCGAGCTGCTGCAGGTAGGCGGGGAAGCGCGCCAGGTTCTCGCTGTAGGGGAGCACGGCGTGGCTCTCAGCGCCGAACAGGTTGCGGTACCAGATTCCGAGCAGCCCCATGAGGACGGGCACGTTCTCGGCGAGGGGCGTCTCCCGAAAATGTTCATCGATGATGCGTGACCCGGCGAGCAGGTCCCCGAAGGCCTCGGGACCGATGGCGATCATCAGGCTGAGCCCGATGGCGGACTCGATCGAATAGCGGCCACCCACCCAGTCCCAGAAGCCGAACATGTTGGCCGGATCGATGCCGAAGGCCTCCACCTCGGCGGAGTTGGTGGAGACCGCCACGAAATGGCGGGCGACGGCTACCTCGCCGAGGGCGTCGACCAGCCAGTGTCGGGCGCTGCGTGCGTTGGTCAAAGTCTCCAGCGTGGTGAACGTCTTCGAGGCCACCACGAACAGCGTCGTCTCCGGGTCCGACTCCGCCAGCGTGGCCGCCAGGTCGGCTCCGTCGACGTTCGACACAAAACGGTTGGTGATGCGGGGATGCGCCATGTGGGCCAGAGCCCGGGTGGCCATCGCCGGGCCCAGATCGGAACCGCCGATGCCGATGTTGACGACGGTGGCGATCTCGGCGCCGGTGGAGCCGCGCCACTCCCCGCTGCGGACCGCGTCGGCGAAGCGGCCCATCCTGTCGAGCACCTGGTGCACCTCGGGCACCACGTCGACTCCGTCGACCACGATCGAGGCGCCGGCGGGGGAGCGGAGGGCGACGTGGAGCACCGCCCGGCCCTCGGTGATGTTGATCGGCTCGCCGGAGAACATGGCCTCCATACGCTCCCGCAGCCCGGCGGCCTCGGCCACCGCGACCAGCAGGTCTATGGTCTCCGCGGTGACTCGGTGCTTGGAGTAGTCGAAGCGGACGTCTCCCGCCGAGGCGACCATGTGTTTCCCCCGCTCGGGGTCCTCGGCGAACAGGTCCCGCAGGTGGCGCTCGGCGATGGTGGCGTGGTGGGCTACGAGGGCAGCCCATTCGGGGGTGTCGGTGACGGCGAGATCAGCCATAGGGGGCGATTCAACCATGCGGTGGGTCACCAGGCGCCGCCGCCGCCACCACCTCCCCCACCGCCGCCCCCTCCTCCACCACCACCGGAGAATCCGCCGCCACCACCCGAGCCGGAGGACACCGGCGTGAAGGCACCGTCGAGGGAGCTGCTGATGCCGGTGATGGCGCTGAAGCTGCCGCCACCGGAATAGCCCTCGTGGCCGTACCAGTACAGGTTGGAGGACTGCTCCAGCGCCTCGGGCGCGTTGATGCGGGCGGCGGCGAGCACCTCTTCGGCGACACCGAGGGCGATGGCGTACACCAGGTACTCCTCCCACAGGGCGACAGAGATGGCGGGCTGCTCCTCGAAGCGGCCGAAGTCCTTGAGATAGCGGCGGAACGCCTCCCAGCGGGCGTCGAGCAGCGCTCCTTCGCCGGTGCGCCGGACCCAGCCCTTACGACTCATGCCTGCGATGAAGGCGACCACGGCGGCGACTATGCCGAAGATGATGACGCCGACCCGGAGCAGGTCGACGTTGACCACCGGCACCAGCCAACCGAGGAGCCATGCCAGCGGGAACACGCAGAACAGGACGGCGAGGACGATGATGCCGACCAGCTTGAAGGGGAAGTAGCGCCCCGTCTCGTCGAGCAGGCCCCGGCTGATCAGCTCCGTCTTGGTGGCGCTCTGGAACTTCTCGTAGCTGCTGTGATTGGAGGTGACGTCCTCACGGATCCGCTCCCGCAACTCGGTGAGAGGCACCGGCCCGTCGGAGAGGACGCGACCGAGGATGTTGCGCACCGGGACCTCGTAGGTCCTCACCGAGGGCTTCGTGGACACCACCTTGAGTTCGAGATCCGAGATCTGTTCGGTGCGTAATCCCAGCCATGTCTTCTTCTCCAGGGTCACCGGGGCCGACGACAGGATGCCCTTGCGTATGAAGTCGAACATGGTGGCGGTGAACGCCTCGGCGCCCGGCTCTCCCTGGTTGCGTAGCGCCGACACCAGCGCCGGGGTGTCCTCGGTGGGCGGCGCCTGCTCGTACTCACGGTCGTACCCGACCGCCTTCGGCTCGCGCCCGTAGCGGAAGAAGCCGTAGACCAGGGTGCCGAGAACCGCGACGAAGAGCGCCGCCAGCAGCCCTGCGGTGACCCGGTTGGCGGTGCGCTGGGCGTTGGCCAGGTCGGCGGCTCGCTGTTCCTCGTCGAGGATCTCTCCGAGGCCGTCGCCGGCGATCGTGGTGGCGCCCTCGGTCGAGGTCAGCACCGAGCGGGGAAGCGTCACCCGGAACTCCACCCATTGGCCGGCGGGGACGCCGGAGGCCTCCAACGTCGGAGTCACCTGGTCGTCGCCCAGCGAGGTGGTGCCGTCGACGGTGGCGGGGTGGCCCCACACCCGCACCTCGCCCGGTTGGGCCGTGCCCGGGTAGGCGAGTGACGCGGTGACCCGGTCAGCGCCCACCGACCATTCCTCGCCCCACACCTGCAGATAGACGTCGACGACGTCGTCATAGGCCTTGGTCACTCCGGTCATCTGGTAGCTGACTCGGAAGGTGCGCAACTCGTCGAAGGCCCGGTAATGCCATACCACGCGGACATGGCTGCCCAGGTCCACCGTGCCGAAGCGGTTGGGCATATCGCTCGACCCGAGGATGGTGCTGGCTCCGGGCTCGAAGGGGATGCCGTTCTCCGAGACCTGCACGCCGGCCACGGTCTCCCCGCCGCGGACCCTGATGTCTCGGTAGGCGCCCTGGAAGCTGCCGTTGAATTCGAAGGTGAGGTCCTCGACGACCTCGAGCGAGCCGTTGGGCCGCAACGTGATCGAGATGTCCGCCTCGTCGATGTGGTACGACTTCTGGGCGAAGGCGGGCGCAGCCGCTCCCAGGAAGCCGAGCGTGAGGATGACGAGGGCAGCGGCCCGCTTCAGAACTGCACCTTGGGGACGGAGCGACCCTCGGCCTCCACCTCGAAGAAGGGACCCTTCTCGAAGCCGGTGACCGAGGCGACGATGTTGGTGGGGATGGTCTGTACCGCGTTGTTGTAGGTGAGCGTGGTGTCGTTGTAGATCTGGCGGGCGACGGCGATGTCGTCCTCGATCTCGGAGAGCTGCGACTGCAGGGTGCCGAAGTTCTCGCTGGAACGGAGCTGCGGGTAGCTCTCGCTGAGGGCGAACAGGTGGCGCAGCGCACCGGTGAGCACGCTCTCGGCGGCGGCGGTCTCGGCGACTCCCGTGGCGGACACTGCCTGGTTGCGGGCTTCGACGACTTCGGTGAACGTGGCTTGCTCGTGGGCTGCGTAGCCCTTGACGGTCTCGACCAGGTTGGGAACGAGGTCGTAGCGACGCTTGAGCTGGACGTCAACCTGGGACCAGGCGTTGTCGGTACGGTTGCGGAACTTCACCAGGCGGTTGTAAGCGCTGACGACCCACAGGACCAGCAGCACGAGCACGGCAATGACGATGATCAGGGGCCACATGAGGTAGCCATCGTATCCCTGACGGGGATGGGGTGCCACTACGCCAGCAATGTACTACGTACTACGTACTACGTAGCGGGACGTGGCTAAGATGGGGGGAGGAGGTCCACCAATGCCTGATGATATTCGCCGCCAAGTCGAGGGTCTGCATCGCGAGCTGGAGAAGGCCGCCGCCGAGGGCAGTGACGACGCCGGACAACTGCTCGGGGCGACCGGTTCCTACCTCGCCACCGACGAGCCCACCGGCGAGGATCACGAGACGCTACGGGGCCAGGTCCACGACGCGGTGGTCCGCTTCGATGCCGATCACCCCTCCGTGGCGGGCGCCCTCCGCGGCGTGATCGATTCGCTGACCGCAGCCGGGATCTAGTGCCCCGCCGACAGACAGAGGCACGTGGTACGTGCTCTGGCGACCTACTTGTGTAGTACGTAGTACGTAGTACGGTTTCACGGCAGCGGATCACGGTCCCGGATCCACGCCGCATACAACGGGTCCACCAGCTCCAGGTCCTCGTCGTAGGGACGCCAGGCCAGGCTGCGCCGTTCCAGGGCGGCGAGGGCGCTGGTGGCTGTCCCCTTGGGCAGGCCGAGCCGCCTGGCGGTGGAACCGTAGGGAGGTTCACCCCAGGCGAGGAGGCGGGCTGCCTTGCGCTGGCCCGGTTCCATCCCGGCCTCGGTGGCGACGAACTCGGGATGGCTGCGGTTGATCGCCTCGGCGTAGGCGACCTCCCAGGTGGCGGCGTCGGCGGTGGCGCCGGGCCCGGTGGCCTCCCAGACGTGGTGAGCCAGGAAGGCGGCCCGCTGCGGGTGCCCGCGAGCGGTGGCGAGCAGATGGGGGAGAGCACCACCGATATCGCGACCGGTCTCGGCAAACTTGGCCTCGAGCAGGTCGGCGAGGTCCTCGTCGTGGAGCCGGCCCAGCCGGAACTGCTCCGCCTGCCCGTACAGAGGGGCGGCACGATCGGCGAAGACGTTGGTGAGGATCGACTGTTCCGAACCGGCGAAGAGGTAGGAGAGGCGGTCGCGCTGATGCTGGATGACGGAGCGCAGGATCGCCTCGGCGTTCGGTACGTCGTGGACGGCCTGGAACTCGTCCATCACCACCAGGACGCGTGCACCGACATCGGCGGCGACGCTATGGGGGAGCCGCACCAGCTCCTCCAGCAGGTAGGGGGCGGGCTCCTCGCCCCGCTTGACCGAGATCGAGGCGGGCCCGAGGCCCAGCCTTGCCGAGATCTCCGGGCTGCGACCGGCGCGGCGCCGCAGCGACTCGGCGAAAGCACCCTCCTCCAACGTCCGGTACGCATGGGCGAGGCGGTGGGCCATGTCGTCCAGCGTCTGCACACCGAGGAAATCGACGATGACCACCACCAGCTCCCGGGTCACCGTGGCGTCGCGGCGGATGCGGTGGATGAGACTGGTCTTGCCGTAGCGGCGGGGGGCGAACAGCAACACGAAGCGCCCGTACATGGCCCGGTCGGTGAGCGCAGCGATCTCGACGTCCCTACCCACCACGTCATCAGGCGGGGCCGGTCCGTCGAAGACGAAGGGTGATGTCTCGATCTGCACGGGTGTTCCTCCGGAAGCCGAGCAGGTTCTGTCGTTAGGAACCTGAAGGGTATCGTAGCACCGTACCTCAGGTGGCGCGCCGGTGGAGGGCACAGCCGGGACCCGTTCCTATGCCTCCAGCGAGCCGGGGTCGGCGGGGACGTCGACCGCATAGAGGCGGAGCACGTCCAGGGGGACGGTTTCCAGTGCCTGTTCATGGGTCGACGCCAGCACCACCGGCGCGGCGGCGCCGTCGCGGTGGGCGCGCAGCCAGTTGGCCGCGGTCACGCACCAGCGGTCGCCGGGCTCGAGGCCTGGAAACCTGTATTGCGGCATCGGCGTGACCAGGTCGTTGCCGATGCTGCGCTGGTGGGCGAGGAACTCGGCGGTGACGACGGCGCAGATGGTGTGGCTGCCCAGGTCGCGGGCGTCCCAGGAGCACGAACCGTCCCGGTAGAAGCCGGTGACGGGCTCGGTGCCGCACGGCTCCAGGTCACCACCGAGGACGTTCATGGCACTCATTCTTCGACCCTGAGTATCGCATTCCCGGCAGGGAACAGGGCGGCAGAACGGTCCTGAGCGCCCCGCCTCCACCGTCGGAACGCCCATAATCCACGTTATGTTAAGTCATGTGTTGAGTCACTGGATTGGTTCCACCTCGAGTAGCTGGAACTCTCCACAAGGGGTGAGGGCCACCATCACGTCTCCCCCTTCTCGTCCGCTCAGCGCATCGAGGTGAGCTGGGTCCAGCTCCCGGTGGCGGCGAGGGTCACGTGGGTGGTGCGGGGCTCAGGCTGGATGTCATCGTCGGCGCCGGTGGCGGGTCGTTTGGCGAACAGGTGCCCGGCCAACTCGGCGAGTGTCTCGGTGATATGCGGTCGCATCGGTGCATCCCTCCGACTCGTTCCTTCTCTCTGCCGACAAGGTACGACATAATGAGGACGGTTCCTGTCCGCAAGGCGTCGCACAATCCAGGGAGATGACGTTGGATGCACCGGCTCGCCTGTTGAAGCTGCTCTCCCTACTCCAGGCCCGACCGCAATGGTCCGGCCCCGACCTGGCTTCCCGCCTCGGCGTGACCGAGCGGACGCTGCGCAGGGACGTCAACCGCATCCGCGAGCTCGGCTACCCGGTGGAGGCGATCCCGGGACGGCACGGCGGCTACCGCATGACCGCCGGCGGAGCGCTCCCCCCGCTACTGCTCGACGACGACGAGGCCATCGCGGTGGCCCTCGGGCTGCGCACCGCGGCATCGGGCGCCCTGCCCGGTCTGGAGGACGCCACCCTCTCCGCACTCGCCAAGATCGAGAAGATCCTGCCCCGCCGGCTCCGCTCCAGCCTGGCCGCCGTCGAGGAGGCCACGGTGTCGGTCCGGCCCGGCGGTGGCGGCGGCCCGTCGATCGATTCGGAGTTGCTCGGGATCGTGGCCCAGGCGTGCCTGGGTCCGGAACGGCTCCGCTTCTCCTACATCGACGCCCACGGCAACGCCACCGAGCGCTACGTGGAGCCGCTCAAGCTGGTGCGCGCCGCCCGCCGCTGGTACCTGGTGGCCCGTGACCGGGACCGTGAGGCGTGGCGCACCTTCCGCCTCGACCGCATGGCCGGCGCCGTTTCCACCGGCATGCCGGTGACCCACGTCGACCCTCCCGATCCTGCCGATCTGGTGTCGGAGGCTCTGTCGGTGTCCTCGTACCCGCATGTGGGCCGGGTCCTGCTCAACGTCCCTTACGAGGACGCTTCGCGGATGATCTCTTCGACCGTCGGCCGCATCGAACCCGCCGACGAAGGCGGCACCGTGCTCCGCCTCGGCGCCGACAGCTTCGACTGGATAGCCCGCTACCTGGCGTCACTCCCCTGCGACTTCACCGTCCTCGAACCCGAGGACCTGCGCCGTGCCCTCGCCGACCTCGCCCGCCGCCTCGAAGGCTCCTGACTCGGTCGGAGACGAGTCAGGGTGATCGCCCCGGGCGGCTCCGGTCACCGCGGTCCGCGGCGAGGCGTCGACGTGCCTCTGCGATCTCCAAGTCGGTGAAGGCGCCGTGTTCCGATTCCCACTCGGCGACTGCGGCCAACCCGTCCCGGACGATGACCTCGCTCTGGCCGGCTCTGGTGATCCAGGAAGGTTTGCGCTGAGACATAACCACGAGACTAATGCCGAAGTAGTACCGGCTCGCTCCACGTCTCTATCGACATCGCTCTCGCACATGTAGACCACCGCATCGTTCTGGTGATCGCCGCCACCATCGCCGCCGGGTCGGCGGTCAGCGCCGGGCGCCCGTCACAGCGGGGGCGGTGGATCGAACCGGGACGAGAGGGTGACGGGGCGGCCCTCGGCGGCGGAGATCTGTGAGGCTTCGAGGATCTCGACGACGTGGGCGGCATGGGCTGCCTGCAGCCGCGACGGGCGCTCTCCCTGCAGCCCGGCGGCGAACTCGACCAGGCCGGCGGACCAGTCGACGTGGTAGCGGGGAGCGTCCACCTTCACCGGGGTCACCTCGCCCTCATAGGTCCAAAGGTCGACGGCGGCGCCCGGGTGGTGCCACGACTCGAGGCGGATGGTCCCGCCGTCGCCGTGGAACTCGACCGTCTCGCCCTGGTGTGATCTGGTGGGCACGTAGAAGTTGGCGGTGAGCCGCACCACCACCCCGCCCTGGAGCTCCAGGTTGACCACCCAGAAGTCGGGCGCCTCGACCTTGAACCTCTCCCCCGAGGCGGTGGTCCGCTCGGAGGCCACCTTGGTGGCGAAGGCGGTGACACGCTCCGCCGGACCGAACAGGGCGGTCACCAGCGTGAGCGGGTACACGCCGACGTCGAGCAGCGGGCCTACCGCGTAGAACGGCGCCGGGTTGGGGTGCCAGGCCTCGATGCGGCCGTGGTTCACCTCGGCGTAGACCAGGCGCACCTCACCGACGGCGCCCTCGGCGATGAGCCGCGCCACCTGCTGCTGGGCGGCGCCGAGGAAGGTGAAGGGGGCGCCGGCCAGTGCCACTCCCCTCTCGGCGGCGAGCGCCACCAGCTCGAAGGCGTGCGCGGAGGTCAGAGCCAACGGCTTCTCGCTGTAGACGTGTTTCCCCGAGCGCAGTGCCGCCTTCACCACCTCGTAATGGGCTTCGAAGATGGTCAGGTTGACCACCACGTCGACATCGGCATCGGCCAGCAGCTCCTCCAGCGTCCCGTACACCAATCCCCCATGCCGTGCGGCCAGAGCGCGGGCCCGCTCGGGGACTACGTCGAAGAAGCCGTGGAGCGCCATTTCGGGACGGGTGGAGCAGTCCTCGGCGTACCTCTCGGCGATGTTGCCGCAGCCGGCGAAGCCGAGCCGCAGCGCGGGACCTGCCACAGATGTCATGCGGCGCCGTCTCCTTCCCGGCGCAGGTAGGCATCGTAGAGACGCCGGGCGTGACCCTCCGGGTCGGTGTAATACTCATCTGGCGTGACGTCGAGGGGCACCTTCCGTGCCGCCGGCTGCACCCGGGGACCGGTCTCCTTGAAACGCCGCAGCACCTCGGCGTGGGGCTTGGGCGACCCGTCGGGACGTACCAGCCCGAAATGGCGCTCGTGGATGGCGCCCGCCGGGTCGCACGGCGGCCGGTCCCACAACTCCTCGGCGTAGTCGGCGAAACACCACAGCAGGGCGCCCGTCGACCCCACCTCTACCAGGCGGGGCAGCACCTCGCCGACATACCCGGCGAAGGCCTCCTCCCCCGCCATGAACTGGGTGCGGGGTCGGTGCCGGTAGCTGGTCCACTGCCAGGTCATCGAGTCGCCCCCACCCGGGGCGGTGCAGCCGCCCCACTCCTCGGCCAGGGTCGGCTTGCCGCACAGCGCCGAGGTGAGGGCACACAGGTAAGGGACGAAGTCCGGGTCGAGCGGCCCCCCGGCCCAAGGGATGTACATCGGGTAGCCGTGCATCACGGCGACGTCCGCCTCCCCGAACACGTGGTCTACGCGGAGCCCGTTGTCGCCGAGGAGGGAGGCAGCGTGCAGGCCGCAGGTGACCGGGTGGGCGCCATCCACCTCGTCGACCACCTCCTTCATCTCCGCCACCCAGCGCCGGCCCGACTCGGAAGACCGGGGGCGGGCGAACAGGTCGGGCTCGTTGCCCAGGTTCCACATCCAGATGGCCCCGTGGTCGCGGTACTCCCCCACCACGGTGCGCAGCAGCAGCCGCGACGCGGCCAGGGCCACCGGGTCGGTGAACATGTTCCGGTAGGAGCTGTCGACGACCTGTCCCCCGCTCACCACCTGGCGCACATCGGGCGACGGTGACGGCGCCGCCCGGTCCAGCATCCATCCCGGCGCCCAGTTGGGACCGCTCATGTGGCCGGTGAAGAAGGTCACATCGAGCCCCAGCCCGCGCTCGGCGGCGACGTCACACACGGTGCCCAGGTCGGCAAGACGCCCGGATGAGACGGTGTCGGGTGTGGGCTGCCAGTCGTCCCACAGGAGGAAGATCCGCACCACGTCGAGCCCGGCACCGGCGATCACGTCGAACTCGTCACGCACCTCGGCGGCATCGAAGTCCTGCCACCAGTACATCGCCTTGCGCCGCGGCCAGTAGTTGACCCCGAGGTGGAAGGGCGCCGCCTCGCCTGAGGTCACGTCGGCACGGACCTCCGCGCCAGGAAGTCCCGGTACCAGTAGCCGCTCGCCTTGAGGGTCCGCTCCATCGTCGCGAAGTCCACCCGCACGATGCCGAACCGCTTCTCATAACCCTTGGCCCATTCGAAGTTGTCCAGCAGCGACCACACGAAGTAGCCGTCGACGTCGACGCCCCGCTCCATGGCCTCGGCCACCGCGGCGATGTGCCCCACCAGGTAGTCGATGCGGTCCTGGTCGTCGACCTTGCCGTCCCCTCCGGCATCGTCGGGGTAGGCGGCACCGTTCTCACAGATGATGAGCGGGATCCCCGGGTACGCCTTGGCGGTGCGTTCCAGGATCCAGGTGAGGCCCTGCGGCTCGACGCCCCAGCCCATCTCGGTGAGTCGTCCCGGCGGGGTCTGCATGACCGCACCGTCGACGCCGGGCCATGCCGCCATCCCCGGCGTGCCCGCCTCGTGTCCGATGTGGTTGACGTTGTAGTAGTTGACGCCGATGTAGTCGCTGTCCTGGTACGCCGCCGCCAGCTCGGCAGGATCGATGACATCGTCGACGCGGAAACGGGCGTGGAGGTCGAGGACGCGTTCGGGGTAACGGCCCCGCAACACCGCCTCGCTGAACAGCCGGTTCTGCACGTCGTCGACGCCGGCTGCGGCTTCGGCGTCCTCCGGCGAGTCGCTCGCCGGCCACGCCGGGATCAGGTTGAGCACCGCTCCCACCTTGTCGTCGGGGTGCGGGCGGGTGCGGCGCAGGGCGGCGGCACCGGCATGGTGCGCCAGGATGAGATGGTGGGCGGCGACGAAACCCGACCCGGGGTCCCGCATCCCGGGGGCGTGCTCTCCGGAACTGTGCCCGAGGAAGGCGGCGCACCACGGCTCGTTGAGGGTCGTCCACATCTGGATGAGATCGCCCAGCGCATCTTTGGCCACGGCGGCGTACTCGGCGAACCACCCCGGGGAACGACCGTCGAGCCAGCCGCCGATGTCCTGGAGCGCCTGGGGAAGGTCCCAGTGGTACAGGGTGGCCACCGGGGTGATGCCCGCCGCGAGCAACTCGGTGCACAGGCGGCGGTAGAAGTCGATCCCCTCGGAGTTGGGGCGTCCCAGCCCGTCGGGGATGATCCGCGGCCAGGCGATGGAGAAGCGGTAGGCGTCCACGCCGAGGTCGCGCATGATGGCGACGTCCTCGCGGAAGCGGTGGTAGTGATCGACGGCATCGTCGCCGGTGTCGCCGTTGTCGACCCGTCCCGGGGTGTGCGCGAATGTGTCCCAGATCGAAGGCTTGCGGCCCCCCTCGGCCACGGCACCTTCGATCTGGTACGAGGCGGCGGCGACCCCCCACACGAAGTCGTCGGGGAATCCGGGCAGGCCCGTCACGCCATCACCTCGATCTCCCGGCCGACGATGGCTGGATGCTGGATCACTTGTGCGACTCCCTTCGTTCCGGCCCCAGACCGGGGCGCCACTCCCGGCCCTACCTGTTGACCCCGGAAAGGTCGATGCCCTTGAGGAACACCCGCTGGGCGAAGAAGAAGATCAGCAGAGGGATGGCCATTCCCAGCAGGGCGCCAGCCTGGATCAGAGTTGGCTGCGAATCGTACAGGGTGTTGAACACCTGCAGCCCCACCGAGATGGGTTGCAGGTCACGGCGTGCCGCCAGGTAGATCATCGGTTCGAAGAAGTCGTTCCAGGCGAAGAAGAAGTGGAAGAGGCACACCGCCACGATGGCGGGGCGCATCTGGGGCAGGATGATCGACCACAGCGTCCGCAGCGGGCCGGCGCCGTCGATGGCCGCCGCCTCGTCGAGGTCCTTGGGGATGGTGAGGAAGTACTGGCGCAGCAGGAACACGTTGAAGGCGTTGGCGAAGAAGTGCGGCACGATGAGCGGTAGCCAGGTGTTGACCCACCCGATCCGGTAGAACACGGCGTAGGTGGGCACCAGCGTCACGAACCGGGGCAGGATGATCGTGGCGATCAGCACCACCATGATGGCGCCCTTGAACGGGATCCGGAAGCGGGACAGCCCGTAGGCCACCAGCACCGATGACGACACCGCTCCCAGCGTCCCCAGGCCGGCGATTATGAGCGTGTTGCGCAGTAGCTGGAGGAACTCCATCATCTCCCAGGCCGTGCTGAAGTTCTCCCACTGCGGGTCGAACTGGTAGGCGACGGGGAGGGTGCGCCAGTTGCCCTCCCACTCGATGGGTTCCCCGTCGAGGTCTCCCGGGTCGAGGAACACCGACTGCTGGCGGCCCGGCTGCAGCATGGCCAGATCCCGCGTCGAGCCGTCGGGCATCGGCACTGAGTACACCGCCAGGTCCTGGCCCTCGAACTCGACGGTGTCAGGCGAGGCGGGCCAGATCGGGGCGCGGTGGTCCGCCAGCATGTCCTCGGTCTTGAGCGACGTCACCGCCATGTAGCCGAGCGGCATCAGGAAGACGCCGAGGACGAGGGCGGTGATGAAGGTGACCAGGGCGCCGGCCAGGAACCGGCGCTCGCCCCGGTTGAGTTGGCTCGCAGTACGGCGCGGCTCGGGCATCTTCGCTTCGATGGGGTTGGACGGGGCACGGGTGGCTGTCATCAGCTCTCCGGGGTGTACTCGTAGTGGACCCAGTACTTCGCCGACCAGAAGAGGAGGCCGGTGAGCAGCAGGGCGAAGACGAACAGCCCCCAGGCGATGGTGGCGGCATACCCCATGTTGAAGAGGCGGAAGCCGACCCGGAAGAAGTAGAGGGCATAGAAGAATGTCTTGCCGTTGGGGTCGCCGCTTCCGTTGTTGAGCACGAAGGGGACCAGGAAGTAGTTGAACAGCCCGATGAGGGCGATGATCAGGTTGTAGAAGATGATCGGGGAGATGAGCGGCAGTGTGATGTGCCGGAACATCTGCCGTTGCGAGGCCCCGTCGATGGTTGCGGCGTCGTACATGTCGCGGCTCACCGAGTTCATCGAGGCGATGAAGATGATCATGGCGTTGCCGACGCCCCACAGCCCGATGAACGCCAGCGCCGGGTAGACCCAGAACTCGTCGAGGAACCAGTCGGGCCCGTTGATCCCGAACCAGGACAGCATGCCGTTGACCCAACCGGTGCGGCCGTTGAACACGCCGCCGAACACGAGCACCGCGGCCACGAACGGGATCACCGACGGCATGTAGAAGAAGAGTCGGAAGGTGTTACGTGCCCGCAGGTTCCTCGACACCAGCAGGTAGGCCAGGCCCATCGGTACCAGGATCGCCAAGGGCAGGGCGATGAGGCCGAACTTGAAGGTCACCATTGCCGAGCTTCGCACCTCGGGGTCGGTGAAGAAGCGCTTCCAGTTGGCCAGCCCGACGAAGTTGGTGGGGTCGCCGCTCACCAGGTTGAGGTCGGTGAGCGAGAACCACGCCGACGCCACCATGGGGATGGCGGTCCACAGGAAGAACCCGGCGATCCAGGGCATGACGAACCACAGTCCTATGCGGCCGCGCCGGCGCGCCAGCGTCGAGCGCTTCCTGTTCCCCCTTCGGGTGGTGGGCGGTGCGACCGGGATGGTCCCGGTCGCACCGTCACCCGTGGGACTGTGGCCCACAGTCGTCGTCATGGTCCGGCTACGAGTTGTTCTGGAAGATCGTCGTCAGGTCCGCCTCGAGCTGCGGGATCTCCGCCGCCAGGTCGAGGGCCGGGTCCGACAGCAAGGCGCTGACCAGATCCTCCAGCCGCAGCTTGTACTCGTCCCATCCGGGGACGTACTGCTCGTGGCTGGGGTTGTCGGCGTAGTTGGCGCTGTCGATCGCCACCTGCCAGTTGACACCCTGCGGGTAGCGCTCGTCGAGAGAGGCGAAGAACGCCTCGGTCAACCCCTCCTCGGCCGGCGCCGCGCCGTAGGCGGTGAGCAGCTCGAGGGCGGCGTCGGTGAGCAGGTACTCCATGACCTCGAAGGCCGCTTCCGGGTTCTCGGACGTGTCCAGGATGCGGAAGGTGTCGGCGTGCATGTTGGCCGTGACGGCGCCGTTGTGTGAAGGCATCACCGCGATGTCGTAGAAGTCGCCGGGCCGGTTGCTCTCGTCGTTGCGGATGCAGCAGGTGTACCACAGGTGCGATCCGGCCATGGCCACCAGGCCCGACTGGAAGGCGTTGCCGTTGAGCAGTTCGGAGTCGAGCTCGGTCTGGCCGGGGGCGAAGCCGGAACCCCACACCGCGTCCTGATACCACGCCCACTCGTCGGCCCAGTCTTGCGGCACCGCGGCGGAGCCGTCGTCCTGCAGCATGTTCCCGGCCCCCCAGAACGAACCCTGCTGGAAGAGGCGGTCGGTCCACTGCCACACGAAGCCCCACTGCACCGTGTTGTCCGGGTCGAACGCCGCATCGGTGGCATCGACACCATCGGCGTCGACGGTCAGGTACTGGGCGATCTCGGCCACCTTGGCGAAGTCCCAGGTGCCCTCCCACTCGGTGCCTTCGCCGTACACGGCGGTGCCGTCCGCTCCGTACTCCTGGGGCGGGTGGGGCAGTCCGGCCTCGTCGAAGAGGTCGCGATGGAAGTAGACGAACGACGGGTACGAGGCGAAGGGGAGGCCGAGCAGCGTGCCGTCCGGCTCGCGGAAGTTCTCCACCGCCGCCTCGGGCCAGCGGGTCGTGTCGAGACCGGACGCTGCGATGAGCGGCTCGATGTCCAGGTAGCGACCGGCGAAGGAGTTGGCGCCGTCACGGCCGACCGGTCCGATGATGTCGGGGGCGCCGCCCGCGGTGAGGCGGGTCGCCAGCGTGTCGTAGGCGACGTCGTTCTCCACCACCTCCAGCACCAGGTTGATATCCTCGCGCTCGGAGTTGAAGCGCTCCACCACCGCTTCCTGAGCGGCGATCTGCTCGGGCTGGCCGCCGGCGCCGAGGCCGACGTACCAGGTGATGGTGACCGCGTCGCCGGACGGCGGCGCGGCCGGAGGCGCCTCGGTGGCGGGAGCAGCGGTGGTGCCGCCGGCCTCCGTGGTGCCCGGGGCGTCGGTAGCTGCCGTTTGTGTACTGTCGGATCCTTCGCCGTCGCCTCCACAGGCCACGGCCACCAGAGCGAAGACGATGGCAACGATCAGCCATCGAACCCGTCGTATACTCGTCATTGCTTCCTCCATGTTGCGTGTACTGCGCGTTTCCTTCCGGGGGGAGTTCTCGTGATCGTCGGTGTTCCCGCACCGGCGATCACGTTCGTCTCAAGCCTTTATCGGTTCGACCCGCCTTCCTTCCGTCGATTGGCGGATGATCAGCTCGGTGGGCAGGATGACCCGCCTCCGACCGTCCTCGGCGGCGTCGTCGATGAGCTCTAGCAGTGTGGCGGCGGCCACCTCGCCCATACGTCGCACCGGCTGGCGGACCGTGGTGAGGGGTGGGTCCATCTGGGCGGCGAACTCCATGTCGTCGAAGCCGGCGAGAGCGATGTCGCCCGGGATGTGCAGACCCCGCTCGACGATGACGTCCCGGGCGGCTCGGGCCATCTGGTCGTTGGCGGCGAAGATGGCGTCTATGTCACGTTCGACCAGCTTCTCGGCCGCGGCCCGTCCCGAGATGTAGTTGAAGTCGCCCTCGGCGACGATGCTCTCGTCGAACGGCACGCCGGCCCGGGCCAGAGCCTTCTTGTAGCCCTGGAGGCGGTCGTGGCCGGCCACCGACGACAGCGGGCCGGTGATGCTGCCGATGCGCCGGCAACCCAGGTCCAGCAGGTAGTTGACCACCTGGGTAGCGGCGACGGCATGGTCGATGTCGACGTAGCTGGCCAACTCGCTGTGGCCGCCGTGGCCCACCAGGACGGTGGGGAGGCTGGAGGCGAGGAGCCCGTCCACCACCTCGTCGTGGCGGTAGTTGGCGGTCACGAGCACCCCGTCGATGAGACCGACGCTGAGCACCTGGCGCAGCGTCTCGGCCGGGTTGCCGCTCTTGAGCCACAACATGACACCGGTGGCCTGCTCGGACAGCACGTCGGTCGTCCCCTGGAGCAGGCTGGAGAAGTACGGGTCGCCGAAGAGGTCGGTGGCAGGGACATGGAAGACGAGCCCGATGATGCCGGTGCGGCCCTTGGCCAAGCGTCGGGCCGCCAGGTTGGGCCGGTAGTCGGCCTGTTCCATCACCTCGAGAATCCGCTGGCGTGTCTCCGGCTTCACCGAGCCACCGTTGAGAACGCGAGACACCGTGGAGCGGGAGACCCCGCTCAGACTGGCCAGCTCCTCGAGCGTGCGACCCCTCACCGCTGCCGATCCCTCCCTCTCGCTCCCGATGTGGGAGCGCTCCCATTCAAGCTTCCCGCTTCGACCCGGTCAAGCGATTTTGCCCAATCCGCAATCCTGTTGTAACGACAAGGAAACAAGGTGGCCGGAGTGAGAGCGCTCCCGCGCGCAGGCGGCCGCGCCTCCGGACAGCAGTGCTTCGTCGCAGGGCGGCCGCCGTACTTGGTACTTGGTATCGAGTATGGACACCCTCCCACGGCGCGACTCATGACGGTGCTGCCACGTACCCCACTCGCCAGTACTGAGTACTGAATACTGAACACTGATTCCGTCACACCCCTCCGCTACCGTCGGCCACATGGAGATCGAAGTCGTCCGCAGCAACCGCCGCCGTAAGACGGCCCAGGCCCGGCTCGAGGGCGATGTCCTGCGAGTTCTGATCCCGGCCCATCTGAGTACCGCCGAGGAGGAACGCACCGTCGCCAAGCTGACCGAGCAGGTGCTGCGCAAGGCGTCGACGAGTCATGTCGACCTGGCGGGGCGGGCGCGCCGCCTGGCTGCGGAGCACGGCCTGCCCCAGCCCACCCGTGTCGCGTGGAGCGAGCGCCAGAACAGCCGGTGGGGATCGTGTACCCCCTCACAGGGCACGATCCGCATATCGTCGCGCCTGGCCGGCGCCCCCGCCTGGGTGCTGGACTACGTGATGGTCCACGAACTGGCCCACCTGGTCGAGGCGAACCACTCCCCTGCCTTCTGGCGATTGGTGGACCGTTACCCGCGGGCCGAGCGGGCTCGCGGTTACCTCATCGCCAAGGACGAGCCGGAACCGGCCTGACCCGGTTCACCCGGTAGCGGCTAACCGGCGAACCCGAAACGCTCGCCGGCGTCCCAGGCGGATCGCTGGTTGCCGTGAGCGGGGATGCCGCCGGCATCCCTCAGCAGCCTCGCCAGGTGCAGGAGGTTCCATGTCATGAACGTGGTGTTGCGGTTGGTGAAGTCGTTGTCGGGGCCTCCCGATCCCTCGTCCAGGTAGGAGGGGCCCGGCCCCACCTCCCCGATCCATCCGGCGTCGGCCTGGGGAGGGATGGTGAACCCGACGTGCTGCAGGGCGTACAGGACGCTCATCGAGCAGTGCTTCACCCCGTCCTCGTTACCGGTGACGATGCACCCGCCGACCCGCCCGTAGTAGGCGTACTGGCCCGCCTCGTTGAGGTCGCCCGAGTTGGCGTAGAGGCGCTCGATGAGGCGGGTGCACACCGAGGACTTCTCCCCCAGCCAGATCGGGGTGCCGACGACGAGGATGTCGGCGGCCATCACCCTGGCGACGATGTCCGGCCAGGCGTCGGTGGACCAGCCATGCTCGGTCATGTCCGGATACACGCCGGTGGCGACATCATGGTCGATGAGGCGAATGGCCTCGACGCTCACCCCCTGCCGGCGCATGAGGGCGATCGACCTGTCCAGGAGACCCTGGGTGTGTGACTGCTCCGGCGACCGCTTCAGAGTGCAGTTGACGTACACCGCCGCCAGATCGTCGAAGGATCCGTCGTTCATGAGTACCGCACCTCCTGCGATGGGCCCGTTCCCGTCTCCCCCGCCGCACCACCCTGTTCGATCCTGCCGGTACGCGCATGACAGGCCTCTCGAGATGGAAACTACCAGGACATGACCCTGATAGCCCGCCGATCACGGGTACCGTGCCCGGATGCGCCGCCCTCTCGCCGGATTGTCGCTCGCCGTCGCCATCTCGGTGGCTGCATGCGGCTCACTGCCTCCCGCCGACGGTGCGCCGTCGCTGCCCGAGGAAGGCAGGCGCGCCCCCGCAACGACCGTGACTACCACCCCGGCCACCGCGGCCGGCGCGGGCACGACGACCACGACGTCGCCCGCCCCATCGACCAGTACACCCACGACCACCACCACCTCGACCACCACACGCCCACCCAGGCAACCCGTCACGCTCGGCTTCGGCGGCGACACCGCCCTGACCCACGGGTTGGCGGATCGGGATCCGTTGGGGAGCGTGGCGGAGATGCTGTCGGCTCCCGACCTCACGGTCCTCAACCTCGAGACCGTCGTCGCCGAGAGCGGTGTGGGGACTCCGCTGGACAAGACCTATGTGTTCCGCTCGCCGCCGGCGACGGTGGACATCCTGCGCGACGCCGGCGTCGATGCGGTCTCGCTGGCGAACAACCACAGCGTCGACCACGGGCGGGAAGGCATCCTGCGCACCGTCGAACTGCTTGACGCCGGGGGAATCGCCAACGTCGGGGTGGGGACCGACCCGGAGGACGCCTACGCCGCGGCCGTGGTCCCGGTCGGCGATTGGAACGTGGCGCTCGTCGGGCTCAACCGGGTCGAGTGCGGCTACGTCGCCGACAACCCGGATAGGTGGCCCGAGGTGGCGTGGACATGCCCCGGCTTCGAGGACCGTGCCGCGGCCGCCGTCGAGGCGGCGGCCGCCGTATCGGATGTGACCGTGGTGATGGTCCACTGGGGCATCGAACTCGACCACTGCCCCGCCGGGTACCAACCCGAACTGGCCCAGCGCTGGATTGACGCCGGTGCCGACCTCGTCGTGGGCCATCATCCGCACCTGCTGCAAGGCGTCCAGCAGCCGGACGGCGTCTGGGTCCTCTACTCGATCGGGAACTTCGCCTTCCCTTCGGCCCGCGAGGACCGCGCCTACTCCGCCTTCTTCACCTTCGACGTGAGCGAGGGCCCCGAGGGCGAGCCCGAACTGCAGATGCGCGCCCAGCCCCTCCACATCCGCGAGGGACGGCCCCGGCCCCTCGACGCCGAGGCGGGCAGCGACACACTCGCCACCCTCTCCCGCCGCTCCTTCGGCTGGGATTTCGACGCGCAAGGGCTGCCGCAGCCCCGAGCCGAGGCAGGCGAGTGCGGATAGGAAGCGTACTACGTACTACGTACTAGGTTCCCGTACCTGCTGGCGCTTCCCCGTGACGGTCTTCACCGCCAGCACCACGAAGAAGAGCACCACCGGCACGATGGCCATCGTTGCCGAGCCGGACGTGTCGGCGTGGTAGCTGACGACGAGGCCCGCCACCACCGATCCGACGCCGATTGCGGCACCGGTGACCATCATCGTCGGCACCCGGCGCACCAGCAGCGCCGCGGTTGCCGGCGGCCCCACCAGCAGGCCGAACACCAGCAGCGTCCCCACCGTCTGGAACGAGCACACGATCGCCAGCGTCACCAATCCGAGCAGGACCAGGTGGGCACGTTTCGGACCGAGACCGAGCAACTCTGCCTTCTGCTCGTTGAACGACAGGACCAGGAAGGGTCTGTAGAACGCCACCGACAGCAGCACCGCTATCAGGGCCACCACCGCCAGCATGACCACGTCCGACCGGGTCACCCCGAGGGCATCCCCGAAGAGGATGGCGGTGAGGTCGCCGGCGTACGTGGCCGAGCGCGAGATGAGGATGACTCCCAGACCCAGCATGCCGACAAACAGCAGCCCGATGCCGGTGTCCTCGGAGAAGGCTGTCTGCCGGTGAACCAGGTTGACCCCGCCGATCATCACCACCGCGGCCGCCGCCGCGCCCAGCAGCGGGTTGAATCCCAGCAGCACCGCCGCCGCTATCCCGGGGACGACGCCGTGCACCAGGGCGTCGCCGAGGAAGGTCATTCCCCGGATCACCACCCAGGTGCCCACCACCGATGTCGCCACGGCGGCGAGGGCGCCACCGACCAGGGCACGCTGCTGGAAGGCCAGCTCGAAGGGTGCGGTGAGCCAGTCCACGTCATCTCTCCGCGATGAGGGCTTCGGCGATCCGTGTGGCGTTCGTCTGCAGCATCCCTGCCAGGGTATCGGCACCGGAGCCCGGCTCGCCAAGCGAGTCGACATAGAGCGGGACCACTGCGATCGGACGACCCACCTCGGCCCCAACCGCCTCCCCCAGGGTCGCCGACACGGTGCCCTCGGCGAAGATGGCGGGAACATCCTGCTCCTCGATCTCGTGGACCAGCTCGGCGAGGTCTGCTGACGAAGGCTCGGCCAGCGTGGAACCGCCCGGGATGACGGTGCCGACGACGGTGAACCCGTAGCGGTCGGCGAAGTACCCCATGGCGTCGTGAAGGGTGACCAGGACGCGCCGCTCTTCGGGGACCGCCGAGAGGATCTCGACGATACGGGCATCGAGGGCAGTCATCTCGTCGCTGAAGTCGGCGGCGCCGGTGGCCCAGTCCACGGTGGGATCGAGCTCGGTGAGCTCGGCGGCGACGACGTCGGCGGCGTCCGCCATGCGCAACGGATCCATGTGGATGTGCGGATCGAACTCGCCGTGGTCGTGTCCATGACCGTCATCGAGGTCGTGACCTTCCCTTTCTCCATGGTCGCCCTCCACTGCGAACGGGATCGGATCCACCAGGGCCGCCACCTCCACCAGGTTGGCGCCCTCCGCCGAGTCGATCACGTCCTCGAAGGCACCCTCGAAGGTGAGGCCGTTGGCGACCACCAGGTCGGCATCGGCGAGCGCCGCCACCTGCTGCGAGGAGGGAGAGAAGTCATGGGGGTCCGCACCCACGGGTATCAGAACCTCGACATCGGCGTTGTCCCCCGCCACGGCCCGCACCACCTCGCCGAGCATTGAAGTCGTCGCCACCACCGTGAGCCGCTCCCCGCTCGTGGACGGCGCCGATGTCGGCTCCTCGTCCGGAACGACAGTGGTCTGCAGAGCCGCCTCCCCACCGGTCGAGGTGTCCTCAGGATCATCGGCGGTGGACGACCCGCATCCGGCCAGCAGCACCGCCACCAGCAACACCGATCCTGCCGCCCTCCTCAGGCGCCGAGGTTGCAGCTTCCCGGCCCTCTCTATAATATTGAGAATCGTTACTACTCTCATCACGTCAAGTTAGTCACGGAGGCCGCCCTATGCAACCGGCGCTGGAACGCCAGATTCGTACCAGGCTCAAGCGCCGCGGGGTGCGATATACCAGCGGCCGGCACCTGCTCGTCGAAGCACTCGCCGACGCTGACGGCCCCCGCTCGGCTGCCGAGCTGCTGATCGACCTCGACCGCTCGGTGCCCCTCTCTTCCATCTACCGCTCGCTGACCGTGCTCGAGCGCGCCGAGGTGCTCAAGCCCCACCTCGGCGCCAGAGGCGTCAGCCGGTACGAGTTGGCGGAATGGCTCTCCGGGCACCACCATCACCTGATGTGCACTACCTGCGGCGCAGTCGACGACATCCATCTCTTCGTGGAGGCCGAGGCGGCCCTGGAGGTGCTGGTCGCGGCGATCGGGGCACAGACGACATTCGCTCCTACCTCCCATTCCCTCGACATCGAGGGCCGCTGTAGCAGGTGCGCATGAACCCCGCGGTGACCGCCCGAGATGTCTCGTTCCGCTTCGGCGCCCACCTGGCCGTCTCCACATCCACCTTCGAGATCCCCGTCGGCGCCATCACCGCCATCGTCGGTCCCAACGGCTCGGGCAAGTCGACGCTGTTCAACGGCGTCGCCGGACTGCACCGACCAGCCACCGGCACGCTCCAGGTCCTCCCGGTGGACAGCCGCCCCCGCCGCATCTCGTACGTCCTGCAGTCGACCCGGGTCAACGAGGCCCTACCGGTCACTGTTCGCGAAGTGGTGACGATGGGGCGTTATGCCGCCGCCGGCGCCTACCGGCGCCTTACCGACACCGACCGGGCGGCGGTGGACGCCGCGCTGCAGCGGATGGGCATCACCGACCTCGCCAAGCGGCACCTCGGCGAACTCTCCGGCGGCCAGCGCCAGCGTGTCCTCATCGCCCAGGGCCTGGCCCAGGACCACGACATGCTCCTCCTCGACGAGCCCGTCACCGGCCTCGACGTCACCTCGGCGCGGGCCATCGACGAGGTGATCCACGAGGAGAACGCACGTGGCTGCACCGTGGTGCTCACCACCCACGACCTCGCCGAGGCGCGCATGGCCGACCACGTACTCCTACTCGCCGGCCGGGTGGTGGCGTCCGGCCCTCCGGGCGAGGTGCTCACTCCTGAGAACCTCACCCAGGCCTACGGCGCCAGCCTCCTGCATGGAGCGGAGGGCGAGTTCTTCCTCGAGGACCCTGCACACCGGCCCATCCCCGGGCGCCATGTGCACCGCGACCGGACGATCCATGTGGAGGCGTCGCCACATGAACAGCATGGGGGTTAGCTGACTCTCTGCGGGGCGATACTACGTACTAAGTACTAGGTACTAAGTACTAGGTACTAAGTACTAGGTACTAAGCAGCCCGTAGTACCAAATACCCCGTTCTCGAATACCATCTCAAGCGATGTGTGGTACACCCACCCTTTCCACTCTGGTGGCGACCTCCGAAGCCGTGGCCTCCACTCGGTCGCGGTTGGCGAAGCGGGATGCAATCGCGGAGCTGCTGACGGGGCTGCCGGACGGGGAGGTGGCGCTCGGCATCGCCTACCTGGCGGGTGCTCCGCGGCAGGACCGGCTCGGGGTGGGTTGGGCCACCGTTGCGCAACCCGAGGCGACAGCATCCGAGGAGGCGAGCCTCAGCCTCGCCGATGTCGACGCCGCCTTCGACCAACTGGCCGCTACCGCCGGCGCCGGGTCGAAGCAGCGGCGCCTCTCGATCCTCGCCGATCTCTTCGGCGCCGCTACCGCCGCCGAGCAGGACTTCCTGCGCCGGCTCCTGCTGAGGAATCTGACCCAGGGAGCGACCGAAGGCGTCATGGTGGAGGCACTGGCCCAGGCAGCCGGGGTACCCGCCGATGCGGTGAGGCGTGCCGTCATGCTCTCCGGCAGCCTGGTCGAGGCGGGATCGGCCCTCATCAACGGCGGCGCCTCCGCCCTGGACCGCTTCCGCCTCACCGTGGGCGTCCCGCTGGGGCCGATGCTGGCGGCGACCGCACCCGACGTCGCCACCGCCATGGCCACCTTCGGTGAGGCGGCCGTGGAGCGAAAACTCGACGGTATGCGCATCCAGGCCCACCGCTCCGGCGGCACGGTCCGGCTCTTCACCCGCAACCTGAACGACGTCACCGGGCGACTACCCGAGGTGGCGGCTCAGATCGCCGGGCTCCACCATGATCCCCTCATCCTCGACGGGGAGATCCTGGCTCACGACGGCAGCGGCCGCCCGCTGCCGTTCCAGACCAGCATGAGCCGGTTCGGCACCGGCGACGAGGGCACCGATGCCCGCCACGGCGTACCGATCGGGCTCTTCGTCTTCGACGCTCTCCACATCGACGGCACCGACCTCGTCGACCTTCCCGCCCGGGAACGCTGGACGCACCTGTCGTCGCTCCCGGAGCCGATGCTGGTGCCCCGCATCATCACCGCCGACGTCGCCGAGGCCGAGGCCTTCGCCGCCGCCACGCTGGCGGCCGGGCACGAGGGCGTGATGGTGAAGGACCCCGGTGCTCCCTACGCCGCCGGGCGCCGGGGCACCGCCTGGCTCAAGGTGAAGCCGGCCCACACGCTCGACCTGGTCGTGCTCGCCGTGGAGTGGGGCTCGGGACGTCGCCACGGGAAGCTGTCGAACATCCACCTCGGTGCCCGCTCGGGTGACGGTTTCGTGATGCTGGGAAAGACGTTCAAGGGTATGACCGACGCCATGCTCGCCTGGCAGACGGAGCGCTTCCTCGCCCTGGAAACGCACCGCAGCGGGCACGTGGTACACGTCCGCCCCGAGCAGGTGGTGGAGATCGCCTTCGACGGGATCCAGGCCAGTACCCGCTATCCCGGCGGCATGGCGCTCCGCTTCGCCCGGGTCAAGCGCTACCGCGACGACAAGACAGCCGCAGAAGCGGACACGATCGATACGGTTAGGGCCCTGCACACACGTAGTACGTAGTACGTCAGTCCTCTTCCACCTCGGTGGTACTCGTAGGCGCCTCCGTGGTGCTGCTCGTGCTGCTCGTGCTACTGCTCGTCGTCGTCGGTGGCTGGGTTTCCACCACGACGATGTCCGGGTTGAGCACGGTGACCTTGTCGCGCTCGACGAGCCGGTCCGACTCGGGACGGCCCAGCACCAGCACGCCGCGAATGCGGATGTTGACCGACACCGCGTTCGTCCCCGAACCGATCATCAGCGTCTCACCGTAGGGGTCCGACATGGCGAACCCGTGGACCTCCATGCCGATGTCGCCGTCGACGAGGAAGATGCGTCCGTTGGCGGTGTCGACGTTGGCGGCGGCGTCGGCGAACAATTCGGGAGCAGCCCGCGCCGAGACGGTCAGGTTGGTGGCCAGCAGCGACGGCACCTGTTCGGGGACTCCGTTGCCGGCCGAGTTGTAACTCGCCTCGGCGAGGATCGCTCCCTGGCGAGCGGCGTCGGCGAACTCACCGGTTCCGGCGCTGATGGCGAACCCCTGCCCGTCGTCGATGTCGGGGGTCACCGCGACGTTCGACAGGATGGTGGTGCTCTTCGCCGGCGCCACCAGATGGATGCCCACCGCGGCGTGTTCCAGGTTCAGGTTGGAGATCTGCCCCCATGGCCCCAGGCCGGCTTCGCTGGTGTAGAAGGTGGCGTCGATCGGGTCGACGATGGGGTACTCGAAGGAGGCGCCGAGACGGATCCCGGTGTTCACCCCGAAAGTGGCGACATTGTCGAGGACGTACCCGTCGGAGCGGCCGAGGTGGAACCCGACATTGTCGACGCGGGAGGCGATGGCGCCGAACACCCAGGAGCGGGACTCCCCCGGCGCCGCGTCGGTGGGGACGTATGGGCCCACCACCGGAGCGAAGTGGACGTTGGTGAAGACGTTGCGAGCGTCGCTGTCGGCGACGACGAAGCCCTTGTTGAACCCGAACAGCGTGACTCCGTCGACGCGTAGCGGGCCACCCTGGCGGACATAGGCGAAGTCGAAGTAGCGGTCACCGATGAGGTCGGCCAGCGTCACCTGGCTGGCGTCCTCGATGAGGAAGGTCGGCGCCATGGCGGCTACGTGCTCGTCGATGAAGAAGTCGCGGGCCTCGGTGAAGGTGCGGTACACGTAGTCGCCGTCCGGGTCCGCCAGTTCGGCGTCGGTGGGCATCGGCTGCTGGTCATAGCTGATCCACAGCCCCCGCACCGTGGTGCCCGGCTCGAGGACGAACACCGACTCGGTGGTCACGTCGGGCCGGGCCAGGATCTTGACGCCGCCGAGATCGGTTTCGGGCCAGGGATAGGGACCGCCCACGTTTATCGAGGTGCCGGTGGTGGACCCGACCAGGGCCACCCCGGTGGCGACCCGTACCGGGGAGGCCAGGACGTAGGCGTCCCGGCCCGACACCGGCGGAATCAGGACCACTCCCCCGCCGGCGGCCTCGGCTGCGTCGATGGCGCGCTGGAAAGCGGGGGCGTCGTCCTCCTTGGCGTCGGCGACAGCGCCGAAGTCGGCCACCGAGAAAGTCACGCCGTCGAGGGCGTCCACCGGTGGCGGGGGCGGAGCGGTGGTGGCGAGGATGGTGGTCGGGGCGGCGGTGGTGGTCGGCGGCGGGGCGGCGGTTGTGCTGGTAGTGCCTGCGTCGTCCGAGTTGCAGGCGACAGCAAGCACGGCGAGGCACACCAGAGCCACCAGGGGACGGATCACCGACCTCAACATGACGATGACTCTAGGAGGGTGCGGTCACTGAGCCGGTGCCGGCCGGCATCTCATACGACGGGGAGGCCGAGGCCCCGGGCGATGATGAGACGCTGGATCTCCGAGGTCCCCTCTCCGATGGTGAGGATCTTGGCGTCCCGGTAGTAGCGGGCAACCGGACCCTCCTCGATGAAGCCCGACCCGCCGTGGACCTGGACCGCCAGGTCCGCAGCGGCGACGGCCGCCTCGCTGGCGTACAGCTTGGCGGCGGCGGCGGCCTGGGTGATCGGCTTGCCGGCATCCCGGAGGGCGGCGGCACGGTAGGTGAGCGCGGTCGCCGCCTCCACCGCCACCTGGAGATCGGCGAGAGGGAAGGCGATGCCCTGGTTGGCGCCGATGGGCCTGCCGAAGGCGTTGCGGTTGCGGGCGTACTCCACACTCGCATCCAGGCAGGCGCGCGCCAGGCCTACAGCCAGGGCGGCGATGGCGATACGGCCGTCGTCGAGGGTGGCGAGGAACTGGTGGATGCCGCGCCCCCGCTCCCCGAGGAGGTTGGCGGTGGGCACCCGGCAGCCGGAGAGGGAAAGGCCGTGAGTGTCGGAGGCGTGCCAGCCCAGCTTCTCGTAGGCCGGCTCGATGTGAAGTCCTGCCGTTCCCGAGGGGACGAGGATGGTGCTGATCTCGTCAGGTCCGGTCCGAGCCGTCACGGTGACCACCGAGGTGACCGGTGTACCCGAGTTGGTGATGAACGCCTTAGAGCCGTCGATGACCCACTCCTCGCCGTCGAGTCGGGCCCGGGTGTCGGTCGCTCGGGTGTCGGAGCCCCCGTCCGGCTCGGTGAGACCGAAGGCCGCCAGTGTCCGCCCGGCGAGCAGGTCGGGTAGCCACTCCTCCTGTTGCTGGGCGGTGCCGTACTCGACGATGGGTGTGATGCCCAGGCCTACCGCCGCCTCCAGGGTGATCCCCATCGACTGGTCGACCCGGCCTATCTCCTCGATGGCCACACACAGGGAGGTGAAGTCCCCCCCGAGCCCGCCGATCTCCTCGGCGAAGGGCAGGGCGAACAGCCCCAGGTCGCCCATCTTGCCCACCATCTCCACCGGGAAGTGGTGCTCCCGGTCCCAACGGGCGGCGTGGGGCCCGATCTCGGCTTCGGCGAACTCCCTCACCACCTTGCGGAACTGGGTGTGCTCGTCGCTCAGCTCGAATGTGGACATCGGGACCTCGTCGCCGGGAAGGATTGCGGTGTTGGCACGACGTTAACGGTTGCCCGATCACCGAGAAACTCGGCGCGCGGCGACGGCCCGGTGGCGGCGTCGCCGAGGACCTATCCTCCGCAGGGAGACGGAGGTGCGTCGATGCGTTGGCGGAATCTCGAATCCAGCGGTCAGGTCCAGGATCGGCGCGGCACGGGTAGGGCCGTCGGCGGCGTCGTCGGCGGCGCCGGGATCCTCGGCGTCCTCATCGTGCTGCTCACCAACCTCCTCGGCGGTGGCGCCGGGTTCGACCAGGTGGATGACCTTCTCGGTGGCATGGGAGGCGCCGAGCAGGCGCCCCAGCAGCAGGCTGCCGAGTTCGAGGGTATCGACGAGTCGGAAGACTTCGTCAGGCGCGTGCTGGGTAGCACCGAGACGGCATGGGGAGAGATCTTCTCCAGCGTGGAGCGCAACTACAACGTCCCCCACCTGGTGCTCTTCGAGGCAGCCACCGCTTCGGGCTGCGGGGGCGCCAACGCCGCCGTCGGCCCGCACTACTGCCCGGTCGACGAGACCATCTACATCGATCTCGACTTCTTCGGCGAGATGCAGCGACGCTTCGGCGCCGGGGCCGCCGAATTCGCCCAGGCGTACGTGATCGCCCACGAGGTGGGCCACCACGTCCAGAACGAACTGGACATCATGGACGAGGTGCAGCGCCTGCAACGCTCCGACCCGGGCGCCGCCAACGACCTCTCGGTGCGCCTCGAACTGCAGGCCGACTGTTTCGCCGGGGTGTGGGCGCACACGCTCTACCAGCGGGAGAACGTCCTAGAGCCCGGCGACATCGAAGACGCCCTGGCGGCTGCCGCCGCCGTCGGCGATGACCGTATCCAGCAGGCCACCACCGGTCAGGTCAACCCGGAGAGCTGGACCCACGGATCAGCCGACCAGCGCATGGAATGGTTCACCCAGGGATATGAGACAGGCGATGCGAACGGCTGTAACACCTTCGGTTGAGCACGTCAGGTCCGGTCGGTGCCATGGGTACTTGGTACTTGGTAGCCGCGGATTACCAAGTACCTCCCCGCTGCCAGGCCGCGTCGCTCCCCTGCACCAGCCTCACACGACCATTGCATGTCGCCAGCGCTGCACGATCCTCCATTGCAGATACACGATCAGCGCCGTCACGAAGAACATCGCCAGGGTGGCGGCGGCGGCGTAGCCGTGGCGCAGGTACTCGAAACCCTCCCGGTAGGCGAACAGCGACAGGTACGTCGTGGAGTACAGAGGCGGACCGCCCTTCGTCACCAGCAATGCCGGTACGAAGTTGATCTGGAACATGAGCACGGTATCGCGGAAGACGAGCAGGGCCAGTGTCGGCGCCATCAGCGGTAGCGTCACCCGCCACCACATGAACCAGTCCCGGGCGCCTTCGACCCTTGCCATGTCATACAGGTCCATCGGGATCGCCTGCCGGGTGGCCAGGGCGATGAGGAACCCCTCCCCGATCTGGAACAGCGCCATGATGACGATGGCGCTCTGGGCCGCTCCCCCTGCCGTGAACCACGACGGCGGAGGCAGCCCGAGTGCGGAGATCAGCAGGTTCACCGGCCCGTACAGCGGGTTGAGGACCCAGATCCACACCAGCGCAAATGCGACATCGGGGATCACCGTGGGCAGGAAGGTGGCGGTCCGGTAGGCGCCGACTCCGCGGAGGCGGCTGTGCAGCAGCAGTGCCAGTCCCAACGCTCCCAGCAGCCGCAGCGGCACCGCCAGTAGGACGAACACCAGCGTGTTACGCAGCGAGATGCGAAAGACCACGTCGCGTAGAAGCTCCGAGATGTTCCCCAGACCGACGAAGCGGGGCGAGCGGAGGAAGTCGTACTCGAATCCGGCGAGCACCACCGCTGCCAGCGCCGGGAGGATGACAAGCAGCGCCAGGCCGACGGCGTACGGCGCCAGCATCAGCGCCAGGCCGCGGCTGTGCCGGTCCCACATGGTCAGCGCACCACGGCGCCGGTGGCGTCGAACACGAGGACGCGTGCCGTGTCGGCGCTCACCGGGACCGTCTCGCCGACCACGGGATGACCCTCCGAAGGCGTACGGGCGGTGAGCCGCAACCCCGACACGTCCAACTGGGCATATGCGTCGGCGCCGGCCGACTCCACCGCCACCACCGCACCCTGGAACGTGATGTCGCCGCGCCCGCCACCGATGTGAAGGTGCTCCGGACGGATGCCGATCTCGACCCCGGGGGCCGGGCTGGCAGCCCGGCCGGTCCGGGTGGGAACCGGCACGGCAATGGGACCGGCGCGGAGCCGATCACCCTCGACAACCGCCGGCAACAGGTTCATAGCCGGGCTACCGATGAAGGTCGCTACGAACCGGTTGACCGGGCTGCGGTAGACCTCGTCCGGCGTCCCCACCTGCTGCACCGATCCTGCGGCCACGACAGCGACCCGGTCACCGAGCGTCAGCGCCTCCACCTGGTCGTGGGTGACGTGAACCATCGTGCCCCCCACCTCGGTGTGGATGCGACGCAACTCACGGCGCATCTCCAGCCGGAGGTGGGCGTCCAGGTTGGAGAGGGGCTCGTCGAGCAGGAAGACATCCGGACGCCTCACCAGGCCCCGGGCGAGGGCGACGCGCTGCCGCTCACCACCGGAGATCTCGTGCGGGCGGCGTGACAGCAGGTCGGTACACCCGACCACCTCGGCGGCCTGCCCGGCCGCTCGGCGGATCTCGGCGGCGGGCACGCGCCGCGCCCGCATGCCGAACCCGATGTTCTCCTCCACCGTGAGGTGGGGGAAGAGGGCGTGGTTCTGGAACACCATGGCGATGTTGCGGTCGGCGGCATCGATGCCGGTCACGTCCCTGTCGCCGATGCGGATCTTCCCTGCGTCCACCCGCTCCAGCCCGGCGACCGCGCGCAGCGCGGTGGTCTTCCCGCACCCGGAGGGGCCCACCACGGCGAGAAGCTCGCCGTCGGCCACGTCCAGGTCGAAGCCGCGCAAGGCGGGGACCGCGCCGAAACTCTTGTCGATTCTCTCGACGGACAGCCGCGGCATGGGTCAGTCTTGCTCTTCCTCTTGCTGCAGCGCCCGGGCAAAGAGATCGGACGTCACCAGGTTGAGCTGGTCGTTGATCTGCTCCGGTGGCATGTCGTCGTACATGGCGATCTCCAGCACCGGCGTCACGGCCGCCTCGATCTCGGGCCAGGTCGAGATGTGCGGCACCGACCGCAACGATGGTCCCGCTTCGAGGAACACGATCGAGTTGGCCGGCTGGGCGTCCGGATCGAGGAAGGCGTCGGACTCCGCCACCTCGACGCGCGACGGGACCGTCCGCCCCGTTTGGGCCATGATGGTGGCCCCGTCGTTGCTGAGGGCGAATTCGAGGAACCGCCAGGCTGCGTCCTGGTTGTCGCTGCCCCGGGTCATGCAGTACCCGTCGGAATGGAGTATCCCGGTTTCCAGCCCGAAGATGGGCATGGGGGCCACGTCCCAGTCGAAGTCGGTGATCGTTCGCATCGTCGGGACGATGCGGCGTGACTCGAGGAACATGGCGGTGCGCCCGTTGAGGAACCTCGATTCGTCGTCCTCCGACTCCAGCTCGTTCTCCGACGGGATGACGCCGTGGATCTTGAACAGCGAGAAGTAGTTCCCCAGCACCAGGCGCGCCTCGGGTGTGTCCATGGCAAACCGCGTCGGTCGCTCCTGGTCGTCCACCAGCTCGGCGCCCGCCGACCATATGAACGGCGCCAGGCGGATGATCTGGGTGGCGTCGAGACCGAGGCCGTACTGGTCGATGGCGCCGTCACCGTCGACATCCTTGGTGAGCGCCTTGGCCTTCTCTACGAAGTCCATCCACTGCCAACCCTGCTCGGGTTCAGGCACGCCGGCCTCGGCGAAGAGGTCTTTGTTGTAGTAGACGACCAGGCTGGAGAGGTTCTGCGGCAGGCACAGCAGATCCCCGTCGAACCGGAAGGCGTCGAGCGACGCCGTGAAGAAGTCGGTCTCGTCCATCTCGTCGGACGCCGCCACCATGTCATCCAGCGGAACCAGGCTGTCACGCACCGCGAACTGCCCGATGAACCGGTAGTTCATGAGGAACACCTCCGGCGGGTTGCCCGAGGAGAACGCCGTCGACAGCCGGGTCATCTGGTCGGACCGATCGGACGCCTGCACCAGTTCCACGGTGACCTCGGGCTCCTGGGCATTGAACGCTTCCACCAACTCGCCGTAGGCGGCCATCTCGTGGGGGTCGCCGGTGACGAGAACCTCGATGGTTCCCGACGCCGAGCCCTCTCCTCCCCCGCCGCCGCAGGCGGACAGGGTGATGGCGAGGATCATTGTCAGGGTGGCGGCTGAGAGGGGGCGCCTGCGGGTCATAGTCGGGCCTCCTGGAACAGATAGCGTTGGGCGAGGATGAACACGAGCACCACCGGAGCGGTGGCGGTCACCGCCCCGGCGAGCATGAGCGGGAAGTTGTGCGGATCGAGGACGGATAGTGCCTTCATCCCCACGGGGAGGGTGAACATGCGCTCCGAGGTGATGTAGATCAGCGGGTCGAGGAGGTTCCCCCACGATGCGACAAAGGTGAGCACCGCCACCACCACGGTGGCGCCCCGTACCAGCGGCATCCCGACGCGGCGCCACGTGGCAAGCGGCGAGAGGCCTTCGATACGGGCGGTGTCGTAGAGATCGTCCGGGATGCGCCGGAAGGCGCGGAAGTAGATCAGCACGTAGAAGGGGGACATCCCGATGAGCGCCGGGGCAACCAGCGGGGCGTAGGTGCCGGTGAGTCCTGCCCAGCGGAAGAGAGTGAAGCGGGGGATCATCAGCGCCGTCACCGGGACCATCAACGCCACCAGCGAGACCACCACGAACCGGACCGGCCAGCGTCCCGGCAGGCGGGTCATGGCAAAGCCGGCCCATGAGGCGACCAGCACCGCCAGCGGGACGGTCAAGCCGGCGACGATCAGCGAGTTGAGAACGTAGCGCGGAATGTCGACCAGCTCGTAGGCGGCCGGGAAGTTCCCCGGCGACAGCGGCGTGGGGACGATCTCGGGAATCCGCGGCGGCGGTTGGTTGGGGTACCGGAGCGAACCGGACACCATGAACACCAACGGCGCCAGGAAGATGAGGCTGATCAGCAGGGCAGGCGCATGGCGCCAGCCGGAAGGCTTGGACATCTCGCGCTGTGTCCTGTACTTGGTAGCACCGGGGAATGTAACACCCGTGTCAAACGCGGGCGCGAGAGCCGGGGAGGGGGAAGTGCGTTCCCCCTCCCCGGGGAGGGTTGGCCTCTCCTTCCGGGACCCCGGAGGGCCCCGGTTCGATTCAGCCTGTCGTCAGGTCGAGCTTGAATACGCCGTGGCCGAACGTGCCGGCGTAGAGCGTGTTGGTCGGTTGATGCAGCCGGAGGTCGAGCACGGGGACGATGGGCAGGTTGGTACCCGCCGGCTTCCAGTTGGTGCCCCGCAGGTAGTACACCCGGACGTCGGTGGCCACGTAGACGGTGTTGTTGTCGTGGTCGATGATCAGGTCGTTGACCGGCGCGTTGGGCAGGTTGCTCGATATGTTGGTCCAGGTGTCGCCGCCGTTGGTCGTCTTGTAGACGTGCGCCGAGTTCTGACCGGACCTGTAGCCCGAGAAGGTGGCGTAGACCGTGTTCTCGTTCTCGGGGTCGATGGTCACGTTGGTCACCCAGACATCGGGCAGTCCTTTGCCGGTGAACTCGATCCACGTGGCCCCGCCGTCCGGCGTCTTCCACAGGCGCCCGGTGTCGGTGCCCAGGTAGATCAGGTCCGGCTGGGTCTTGGAGACCGAGATCGTCGTGATCGTTCCCCAGTTGGAATAGCCCATCGAGGGGGTCCACGTACCCGGCTCGAACGTGCCGGTGAGGTCGACCGACTCCGGGCTGATCCGCGTCCACGAACTGCCACGGTTGGTGGACTTGTTGAGGACGTTGCCTCCGTAGTAGAGGATGGCCGGGTTGTTCGGGTCGAGCTCGATCGGCGTGAGCCAGTTGCGGCGGGCCGAGACCGTGCCCGAGCTGATGGTGGCGTTGGTGACCCCGTCTGCGGGACCGTCGACCCGGCGGACACAGGACCCGTACTGGGAGCATCCGTAATAGATGTTCGGGTTGCTGGGGTCGACGATGGTCTTGAGGCCGTCACCGCCGTTGTACGACTGCCAGGTGTCGTCGCCCGGGTTCTGACCGGTCCACGACCGCCAGCTCCCGTGGTCCTGCAGGCCGGCCGTGATCCGGTCGGGAGCGAGCTCGCCCACGTCGATGGTGTAGAACTGCGAGTACGTCTCGTAGACGGCCTGGACGAAGGATCCGGACACACCGTTGTTGGTGGACGCGTAGGTGCCGCCGTCGTTGCCCAGGTACACCAGGTTGGGCACCGCGGTGGCCCACTGCATGGCGTGCTGGTCGGCGTGGACGCCGCCCACGTTGGCCCAGGTGGCGCCGCCGTTGGTGGTGCGCCGCAGGTTGACGCCGGCGGCGAACACGATGTTCTCGTTGGTCGGGTCGACCCAGAGGCGCCCGAACCACCAGCCGAAGCCACCCTGTGAACCGGGTCGGGTCTGGGCGTTGAAGCTCTCGCCGCCGTCTTCGGAGACGTAGAAGCCCTTGTCCTGGCCGTACGTCGCCGTGGTGATCACGTAGACCTTGTCCGGGTTGGTCGGTGCGATGGCGACGCCGATGCGGCCCAGCGTCTCGGAGGCGGACAGGCCCGTCGCGTCACCGGGGCTGAAGGTGAGGACGTTCTCGAGACGCCTCCAGCGGTTGCCGCCGTCGGTGGACTTGAACAGGCCGGAACCCAGGCCGCCGTAGTGACGGAACTCGGGGGTCCGCTGGTGATCCCACATGGCGGCGTAGATGGTGTCCGGCTCGTCGGGATGGATGGCAAGGTCTATGCCGCCCGCCATCGGGGTCTCCGGCTCCAGAACCAGCCGCCACGACTGCCCGCCGTTGTGGGTGCGGTAGACGCCCCGCTGCGCCCGGGCGTTGAACAGCGATCCCGACATGGCGGCGAACACGATGTCCGGGTTGGTGGGGTGCACCCAGATGCGCCCGGTGGTGACGCTGTGCGACAGGCCGGCATGGACCCAGGTCTCGCCCCTGTCGTCGGAGTAGTAGATGCCGTTGCCGGGGAAGGTGAGGCTCCCGCCGCCGGGATTGTGCTCACCGGTGCCCACCCAGAGGCGACCGTTGGAGCCCATGGCGATGCCGCCGGTTGTCTGCGGGAAGGTGTAGTCCCAGGCGTACTCCATCGTCACGCCCCGGTCGGTGCTCTTCCACACACCGCCGGAGGCGGAGGCGACGTAGACCGTGTCGGGGTCGTCGATGTCGACGACCAGGTCGACGATGCGGCCGCCGATGTTGGTCGGTCCGGTGTGCTCCCACTCGTTGAGGATGTCACGCGGACCGTTGGGGCCGGTCGCCCCGGAGGCGGCGAGAGCCCGCGCCTGCTCTCGGGAGCTGAGGATCTTCGCCTCGTCGAGTGTCCCACCGGGCCCGCCGGCGCGCTGCATCACGAAGTATGCGTCGTCAGGCTCCGTCGGGCCGATGCCCTCCGGCTCCGTCTCTACGACGCCGTCGATCTCACTCGCTTCTATGGCGGCCAGGTTGTCTACGGCTGTCGCGCCGTCACTGTCGAAGCCGATGACGCCGAAGGCGTACAGCCCCACCGTCAGGGCCATGGCCACCGCGCCGATCTCGAACCATCGGGTTCTTCGCACCGTTCTCTCCCTCTTCTCACGATGCGTCTCCCGGTGGTACCTTGCACCGGGCGACGTCGCGTTCTCTTCATTGGTAGCGGGGCCGGTCACCGGCCCCAGGAGACGCTCGCGACGGGCTGCCCTCATCTGCATCTCCGCCGCCGTTACCGCGGCGGCGGAGATGCGGTCATCGATCTCTTCGGGGTGGGCGACGTAGAAGTCGACCGCGAGTGAGACGAGTGACCGGGAGATTCCGAGAGCGTCGGCGACGATCTCGACACGGGCTTCCTCGGGACCGGGGGCCTCGCCGATGCGCCGGATGATCTCCCAGATCTCCGGGCCGTCGACGATTCCGGCGTTTCTCCCGCCACCGTTCCCGTCCCTGAAGATGACCCCAGGGAACGCCCGCGCCTTCAGCCCCTCATCGAGGAGCGTCGAGACCAGGGCTGTCACCGACGTTGATGTTTCCCTGGCGGCGGCGTCGAGCCGCGCCAATAGATCCTCGTCGAGACGGAACGATGTCGGTCGAGCCACGCCTAACCCGATCCCTTCGTTGCAGCGTGACGACACCGTAGCGCGCCTGCACTACATCGTGCAAGCTATTGCAGCATAAGGCCTGTGAGAGTTCTTGGGATTCTGTCTCAACAAGGGGTACTAAGTACTAGGTACTAAGTACTAGGTACTACCAAACGCTCACATTGGGAATCCAAAGCGGGTACCCCGGGGCGTTGCTGAGGATGTGTCGAGGGATCGGGGCTTTCGTCTCACACCGGCCTTGGCGGGGAGGAGTAGCCCGCCCGGAAGCTTTCCGGAGGGCGGGTCGACGGAGTCTTCGCCGCAGTTGCTCGCTGCCTTGCGGACGCCAGTACCTAGTACCTAGTACTTAGTACCTAGTACCACACGATCAGAAGCTGCCTCACCTACGCGAACGCACTCAACCCGGTAATGGCCTGTCCCAACACCAAGGTGTGGATCTCGTTGGTGCCCTCGTAGGTGTAGACGGACTCGAGGTTGTTCATGTGCCGCACCACCGGGTACTCGAGGGTGATGCCGTTGGCGCCGAGGACTCCCCTCGCCTCCCGCGCCACGTCGAGAGCCATGCGTACGTTGTCCAGTTTCCCGAACGAGACGTGGGCAGGGTGGAGCGTGCCGTCGTCCTTCATGCGCCCGATGTGCAGGGCGGTGAGCATCCCCCGGTTGACACCAACCATCATCTCGACCAGCTTGCGCTGGGTGAGCTGGAAGCCGGCGATGGGTGTGCCGAACTGCTTGCGCTCCCCGGCGTAGTCCAGGGCCGCCTCGTAGCAGGCCCGGGCGGCGCCCACCGCGCCGAAGAGGATGCCGAAGCGGGCCTCGTTGAGACATGAGAGCGGGCCGCGCAACCCGGTGACCCCGGGAAGCACCGCGTCGGCGGGGAGCCGCACGTCGTCGAGCACCAGCTCGGAGGTGACGGATGCCCGCAGCGACAGCTTGCGGTGTACCAGGTTGGCGGTGAACCCGGGGGTGTCGGTGGGGACGATGAAGCCGCGGATGCCCTCGTCGGTCACCGCCCACACGATCGCCACCTGGGCGACGTTGCCGTTGGTGATCCACATCTTGGTCCCGTTGAGTACCCAGTCGTCCCCGTCGCGGCGGGCGTGGGTGCGCATGCTGCCCGGGTCGCTGCCCGAGTCCGGCTCGGTGAGGCCGAAGCAGCCGATCACCTCACCGGCCGCCATGCGGGGCAGCCAGTCCTGCTTCTGCTCCTCCGAGCCGAACTTCCAGATGGGGAACATGGCCAGCGACCCCTGTACCGAGACGAAGCTGCGGACGCCGCTGTCCCCCGCCTCCAGCTCGGTGCACGCCAGGCCGTAGGCGACGGCGCTGGTGCCGGCGCAGCCGTAGCCGTCGAGGTGCATCCCCAGCAGTCCCAGCTCCGCCATCTCCTTGCCCAGTTCGACGGGGAAGGTTCCTTCCTCGAACCAATCGGAGATCCCGGGGAGGACCTTGTCGGCGACGAAGCGGCGCACCGTGTCGCGCAGGAGGATCTCCTCGTCATCGAGGAGTGCGTCGATGGCGAGGAAGTCGCGCGGGTCGATGCGAGCGGGACGGTCGGATACGGCGCTCATGGGAACCTCTGGTCGGGGCGTGTGGGCACGAACGCTAGCGTCAGCGGGAACGCACCCACAGAACGACCCGGGCAGTGTGCGGGGGAAGCCGCGCACCCGCCACCACCGCATCCGGACACGGGAGACTGCCACCCGATGAAGACTCCACCTCCCCGCATCGAGCTCGCCCGCACCCCCACACCGCTACAGCGCCTCGACCGGCTCAGCGAGGCGTGGGGCGGACCGACGTTGTGGGCCAAACGTGACGACTTCACCGGCTTCGGGGTGAGTGGCAACAAGGTGCGCAAGCTCGAATACCACCTCGCCGCCGCCAGGGAGGCAGGCGCCGACACGATCATCACCTGCGGTGCCGCCCAGTCGAACCACTGCCGCACCACGGCACTCGCCTGCGCCGCGCTGGGCCTCGACGTGGTGCTGGTGCTGCGCACCCCCGACGGCGGGCCGCCTGCGACCCCCGCCGGTAACCACCTCCTCGACCTGCTCGCCGGCGCCGCCACCCACTACGTGTCACCCGCCGATTACCGGCGCCGGGACGACGTCATGGCCGCCGTCGCCGCCGACCTCACCGCCTCGGGGCGCAGGACATGGATCGTCCCCGAGGGCGCCTCGGACGCTCTCGGCATGTGGGGCTTCGTCACCGCCATGGAGGAGCTGGTGGGCCAGCATGCCGTCATCGGAGGCCCGTACACGATCTGGCACGCCGCCTCGTCCGGTGGGACGGTGGCCGGTATGGGTTGGGCCACCGACCGCCTCGGCCTCGACCTGCCGGTGGTAGGCGCCTCGGTCGGCGAGACGGCAGCCGAGGTGTGGGACCGTGTCGACACCATCTGGTCGGATGCCGTCGCCGCCCACGGCGGGATGCTGCCCGCACCGGCGATCGAGATCCTCGACGACTACCTGGGCCTCGGCTACGGGCGCACCACGACCGCCGAGCTACAGACCCAAGCCGAGGTCACCCGCCTCACCGGCATGATCCTCGACCCCACCTACACCGGAAAGGCGGCCCACGCCCTCAAGATGGAGATCGCCGCCGGCCGCTTCTCTCCCTCCGACCAGGTCGTCTTCTGGCACACGGGAGGCGGCTTCGCGGTCTTCGGCCATGATTTCTCAGGGGTACTCACCTGAACTCCGGTGTGGGGGGTACTTGGTACTTGGTACTTGGTA
>CAZOGW010000004.1:46248-64029 GCA_964579415.1 uncultured Acidimicrobiaceae bacterium
TACGTAGTACGTAGTACGTAGTACGCTAGAACAGCGATCCCTGCGGATCCGGTCGTTCGTAGCGCGACAGGCCGCTCCAGGGGAGTGCATCCATGAAGGCCCAGCTCCTACGGTGGATCGCCGACGGCCCTAGGTACTGCAGCGCCGCCTTGTGGCGGGGGCCCGGATAGCCCTTGTTCTCCTCGAACCAGTAGGCGGGATGGTGCTCCGACGCCTGGCGCATCATCCGGTCCCTGGTCACCTTGGCCAGGATGGAGGCGGCGGCGATGGACAGCGACCGGGCGTCGCCGCGGACGATACGCTGCGTCGCTCCCCCGCCGACGAAGTCCCACTTGCCGTCGATGAGTACGTGGTCGGGGTCCACGCCGAGCCCGGTGATGGCCCGCTCCGCGGCCAGCCGTTGCGCCGCCGACATCCCCAACTCGTCGCACTCGGTATGGGTGGCGTGGCCCACCGACCAGGCGACACACCAGCCGGCGATCCGCTCGAAGAGGGCTTCCCTCTCGTGTTCGTTGAGCATCTTCGAGTCGCGCACCTTGTAGACCCGCCGGTCCGCCGGCACCACCGCAGCTCCCACCGTGAGCGGTCCCGCCCAGGCACCTCGCCCCACCTCGTCGATCCCGACGACGACGTGTTTGCCGGCATTCCACAGCGCCCTCTCGAAGTCCAGCGACGGGGCACTCTTGTGTAGGGCCTTGCGTAGCTTGGGGACGGTCGCGGTCGCCATGGCCAGCAACCTAGCGCCGACGCGGTCGACTGCGGTGACCAACCGGCCCTCGGTGCGTGCCCATCGCGCCCGTCCACTGGATACTGGCTGCTCGATACTGGATACTGTCAACGATGGCAGAGTCACTGTCGGGCAAGTTGCTGGTCGCCACCCCGGAACTGGTGGACCCCAACTTCGCGCGCTCCGTGGTGCTCCTGGTGGAGTACTCGGAGGACGAGGGGGCATTCGGCATCGTCCTCGACCAACCCACCGAGATCCCCGTCGCCGACTATCTGGAGGAGTGGGCCCCGTACGCTGCCGACCCCGCCGTGGTGTTCCGCGGCGGGCCGGTGTCGCCGGAGGTCGCCATCGGACTTGCCGACTCGCCGGGTTCCCCCCTGCCCGAGTGGAAGACCGTCACCGGCGGGGTCGGCCTCGTCGACCTGGGAGTCGATCCGGCGGAGGTGGGCGGCGTGCTGCGATGCCGCGCCTACTCCGGCTACGCCGGGTGGGCGCCGGGCCAGCTCGAGGAAGAGATCGGCACCGGGTCGTGGTTCGTCGTCAACTCCACACCCGACGACATCTACGCGCAGACCCCGGACCAGCTGTGGAGGGACGTGCTGCACCGCCAGGAAGACATCCGGTCGTGGTACGCCCACTACCCGGACCATCCCCTGCTCAACTGACGGTGGCGCCTACCTGATCCCGTTGCGGCGGCGGGGCGAGGGTTCCCCCTCGTCCCCTTCGCCTTCTTTGCTGAGCCGGTGAGACTCGACCACCTCGTGGCGTTCAATGTACGCCGACACCCACGCCTGGATGGTGGCAGCGACCGGCAACGCGATCAGTGCACCGGGAGCGCCCATCAGCGTGGCGCCGACGATGGCCGAGCCGAACGCCACCGCCGGGTGCATCGACATGGTGCGGGCGGTGATGCGGGGGCTCACGAAGTAGTTCTCGAACTGTTGGTAGGCCACGATCACCACCAACACCCACAGCGCCTTCCCCGGGGATTCCAGAAGGGCGATGAGCACCGGGAGGAGGCCCCCGATGTACGTGCCGACCACGGGTACGAACTGGGACATGACACCCACCCACAGGGCCAGCGGCTCGGGGAACGGGACACCGATGATGCGCAGGGCGATCCAGGTGATGAAGGCCGCCACCGCCGCCAGCAGCACCCGTGAGTAGACGTACGCCCCCGTCTTCTCGATGGCGATCTCCTGGACCTCGAGGAGCATCCTCTGCCGCTGCGGACTCATGGTGCGCAGCACGGCCCGGCGGATCCGGGGAGCGTCGGCGGTCATGTAGAAGGTGAACAGGCCGATGGTGAGCAGCGAGAACACGGTGCCGAGCACTCGCCCACCGACCCCGAGGATGGTTCCCGCCAGGTCGGTGGCGAGCTCCTCCAGGGACGCGTCGAAGCCGGTGAAGATCGCCACGATGCGTTGCTCGGAGACATCGATGCCGAAGCGGGCTCCGAACTCGGCGAGCTGCGCCACATAGCGGGGTATCCGGTCGGCGAGCCGGGCGGTCTGACTGATGACGACGGGGACCATGACGGCGACGCTGGCGACCAGCACGATGATGGCGCCGCCCAGCATGGCGAACGTGGCCAGTCCCCTCTTCCAGCCGCGCCGTACCAGGAAGACGACACCGGGTTCGAGGGCGATCGACAGGAACAGCGAGATCCCCAAGATGACGAGGAAACTGCGTAACTGCCTGGCGACGTGATACGAGGCCCACAGCAGGATGATCAGGGCGACGATCTGGAACAGCAGCCTGGGAATCCACGGCGGCATGCCGTTGGTCGCGGTGAAGATGCCGATGCGATCCTCCCGCTCCGGCCGACCCCCCACTGGCGGCGTCTCCTCCACGCGCCGCAGAGTAGCTGCGACAGTAGTCAGCAGTCAGTACTAAGTATTCGGTACTAGTAGGTCCGCTCGAACCCGAGTACGCCGTCGAGCCAGGCAGCGACGAACCCGAGCACGTCTCCGGCCTCGGGCTCGTTGTGCATCTCGTGGCGGAGCCCGGGGTAGACCCTCCGCTCCACCGCTGCCGAACCGGCCAGAGGGGAAGAGACGGCGGTGGGGACCAGGGTGTCGTCGCCGCCGTGTACCACCAGGGTCGGTACCGCGATCCTGTCGACGGCCGCCACCGCGTCGGCCATGGCCTGGATCGACTGCACCCCGAAGCGGACGGTCGCCTTGAGGTGGACGTCGGGATCGGCGAAGTAGGCCTCCCCCACCGTGGGGTCGCGGGAGAGTTGGTCGCCGGACACCGGGGCGGAGAGCCGGAGCGTGGGAAGGACCTTCACCAGGGTCCGGGCCGCCACCACCTGGGCGGCGGGCAACGTGGCGCCGAGCGCCGGGGCGCTGAGTACGTAGGCGGCGGGCCGCCGGTGACCGCTCTGGGCGTGGCGGGTGGTGATGAGCCCACCCAGGGAGTGGCCGTAGATCACCAGCGGGATCGAACCCGCGGCGTGTGCCACCACCTCGGCGAGGTCATCGACGAACTGGTCGAAGTGAAGCAGGTCCATGGACTCGCCGCCGGAGTGACCGTGGCCGCGGAGGTCGAAGCGCCACACGTCGTAACCGCGGGTGGCGAAGAACGAGGCGACGTGCCCCCACCGCCCGGAGTGTTCCGATATGCCGTGGACGACGATCATCGTCGCCCGGGCGTCCCCAACGGAGGTGGTGTGGCGAAGGGTGAGGGTGATGCCGTCCCGCATCTCGAGGGTCGATTGGTCCTCCGTCACTGGGACCCCGCCTCGGCGGCGCGCGCCGCCGCTGCCGCGGCTCCGACGATGCCCGCCGAGTTGCGCAGCGTGGCGGCCACCACCCGGCACGGGACGTCGAATACATGGCTGAAGTCCTCGAAGCGCTTCGAGATGCCGCCGCCGAAGACCATCAGCTCCGGAGCAAAGAGCCGGTGCAGGTAGTTGAGGTAGTCGTTGACCCGTTCCGCCCAGGGGATGAGCAGGATGTCGTCCCTTTCCACCAGCCGGCCGGCAGTCGTCGCTTCGGCGATCTCTCCGTGGAACTCCAGGTGCCCGAACTCGGTGTTGGGCACCAGCACCCCGTCGACGAAGAGCCCCGAGCCGACGCCGGTGCCGAAGGTGAGGACGATGACAACTCCCGAGGTGCCGACGCCCGAGCCGTACGCCATCTCGGCCAGCCCGGCGGCGTCGGCGTCGTTGAGCACCACCACCGGGCGGCCGCAACGCTCTTCGAGCGCGCCCTTCACGTCGGCGCCGACCCAGGCGGGGTCGATGTTGGCGGCCGAACGGCCCACGCCGTTGACCACCACCACCGGGATGGCCACGCCCAGGGGACCGCTCCAGGTGTTGTCCCCGATGACGGCGAGGATGGTTTCGTAGACGGCTTCGGGGGTCGACGGCCGTGGTGTGGGGATGCGGAAGCGCCGAGTCTTCAGCGCCCCGGTATCCACGTCGACCAGGGCGCCCTTCACGCCCGAGCCCCCCACGTCCACTCCGAATATCGTCGTCATGGCCTCCCCATCTCCTGGTCTATGGCGCGACGGACAGAGGCTACACAAGAGGCTGCCCACGCCGCCGGGAGGGGCGCCGGTGGTGCGATGCGGACCCCTCCCGGTATGCCGGGGAAGCGGTCCCCGAGGGCGGTCAGCCCGACGATCCCGGACTCGGCGGCGGCCGTCACGATCCTGTCTCCGCGGATCGGCGTGCCCACCGTGAACCAAGGCGCGACACCGGCATGCGCCGGCCACACCCCCGGAATCTGCCCCAACGTCTTCGCCAGCTTGCGGGCGGCGCGGGTCTGCTGTGCCCATCCCACACCGGGCTCGTCCCGTCGGGCGGCGATGAACGGAACCACGGGGTGGCTCTCGGTGGAGCCGAGCCAGTTGGGATCCTCCACTACCGCCACCACCGGCCCGGAGGCATCGATCGCCGACCACACCGTGACGCCCCGCACGGTGGGGGCGATGATCCCCTGGCGGTGTCCTCCCACCAGGATCAGCAGATCCGGGGACGCGGCGCGGGAGACGACCGGGGCGGCGCCGGGCACCAGACGCAGGGCCGACGCCAGCAGGCGGTCGGGCCGGATCATCTCTCGATGAAGGGGGGATCCACCCGGGTTCCGGCGATCCATTCTCCGCGCACGTCGACCTCGATCACGTCCCCCGGCGTGGGCGGGGCGACGTACGCCATGCCGATGCCGCAGCCGAGGACAGGGCTGTAGTTGCCGCTGGCGACCGTCCCCTCGGCGTCACCGCTGCGTACCCGGTAACCGATGCGGGGCACCCGGCGCCCATCGAGCCTGAAGCCGATGAGCGTGCGTGCCACGCCCTGAGCCTTCTGGGCGACGAGGGCGTCGCGTCCGATGAAGTCGTGATCCCAGTCGACCACCCACTCCAGTCCGGCTTCGAGTGGCGTCGTCGACTCGTCGAGGTCCTGTCCCCACAGCGGGTAGCCCATCTCCAGCCGCAGCGTGTCGCGGGCGCCCAGACCGCACGGTGTCGCGCCAGCTCCGACCAGTGCCTCGAGGAGCGGGGGCCCGGTCGCTGCGGGAACGGCGATCTCGGCACCGCGCTCGCCGGTGTATCCGGTGCCTGCGGCCCAGAAGGGGGCGTCCCGGTAGGTGCCGGCGACGACCCGGAACCGGCCCGGCATCGTCCCCAACACGCCTTCCAGCACCGTCGCTGCCTGCGGGCCTTGCACCGCGAGCAGGGCGGTGCCGCTGCGCAGGGGCGCCACCTCGGTTCCTGCGGGTGCGTCCGACCGGAAGCGGGCCACGATCTCATCGAAGTTGGCGCCGTTGGGGAGCACCCAGTAGGACTCGTCGTCGAGGCGCCAGACGATGATGTCGTCCTCCACCCCGCCGGCTTCGTTGAGCGCCATGGTGTATTGCGCCCGCCCCGGGGTGACCCGGGTGATGTCGTTGCAGAGCTGACGGCGTACCAGTTCGGTGGCCCCCGGGCCCTCGACCCTGAAGCGGCCCAGGTGGGAGACGTCGAACACGCCGGCGCCGTGGCGAACTGCATTGTGCTCGGCGACGACACCCTCGTACTGCAGCGGCATCTCCCAACCGGCGAAGTCGACGAAGCGGGCGCCCAAGGCCTCGTGAGCCTGTCGCAGGGGGGTCTGGTGGAGTGTCACGCCGTGGCGGCGCCTGCGGCGGGGCCGGCGTCCTCGGTCGGCGTGCCCAGGTTGACCACCTGGGGCGGCCCGGGAATGCGGGTGGGGGCGGCGGGGAGACCACTCTCGTCGGCGGAGTCGTCGAGCTCGTACTTGACGAGGAGGTTGAGGTAGTCCCGCTGGTAGAAGATCTTGATGTTGATGTCCGGGTAGGCGGCACGGAGCAGCTTGATCTTCCTGTTCTTCTTGGTGACCAGCTTCTGGTTCATCGTGGTGATCTCGATGTACTGGTCCTCGGCGGGCAGGTAGAAGTCGGGTCGGAACGAACGGGTGGGCTCGCCGGCCTCGTCCCACTCGATGGCGAACTCGCGGGGCTCGTACGCCCACTCGACGTCGTAGAAGTCGAGGAGCTTGGCGAACTGCCGCTCGCTCTCGTGGGCGAAGTCGACCCGATCGGCCGGCAACGCCTCGACATCGTCGAATTCGCTCAGTTGGCCTTCGCCTCCTGCGTGATGCTCCTCACCGGAGCAGGCTCGGGAAAGAGCCGGAGCAGATCGCCCTCGAGTTCCTCCTGGACAGGGCCGACGGCGATGCCGAAGACGCCCTGGCCGCGCTTGAAGACGTCGACGACTTCGTCGGGGCTGTGGGCGGCGAAGATCGTGGAACCGTCGGACAGGAGCGTCACGTCCGACAGCGGGGCGTCACTCTGGAGCTGCGTTCGCAGGATGTCCATGGCGAAGCGGATCTTCTTCAGGCTCATCCCTGCATCGAGCAGGCGCTTCACCACCCGGAGCTGCACGATGTCGGTGAAGGAGTACAGCCGCTGGGTACCGGACCCGTGCGCGGTCTGGATCGACGGCTTCAACAGGCCGGTCCGGGCCCAGTAGTCGAGCTGGCGGTAGCTGATCCCCACCACGCTGCATACCTGCGGCGCCCGGTATCCGTCAACGGGCGTGGTGATGTCGTCTCGTGACTCGGGCACCGGAGCCTCCTCGCGTCCTCGTTGCTGCCCGCTTCCAGGCATCTTACACCGGCGTAATTTCGTCGGCAGAACTACCGGCGTGAAACTAACGAGAATGAGCAGCAGTTGTCAACAACCCTTGTGGATAAGGGGCGGTGGAGAGGCTGCTCACTCGTCTCGCCGGAACAGGTACTTGGTACTTGGTACTTGGTATTCGCGGATTACCAAGTACCAAGTACCAAGTACTCCCCCGCTGCTACCGAGCCTCGCACCCGGGCGATAGCCCCTCTACGAATGATCTGCTTCGAAGTCCTCTGCTGTCACGTCGTCGAGGAACTCGCGGAACTTCTCGATCTCGGCTTCCTCGTCGGTGTCGTGGATCTCGACACCGACGTCGTCGAGCAGGGCACGGAGGGCGAAGATGGGGCACTTGGTGCGGGCGGCCAGCGCCACCGAGTCCGAAGGCCGTGCCGACACCGTCACCTCTTCCCCGTCACGGGTCATGATCAGGTCGGCGTAGTAGGTGCCCTCGACCATCGAAGTGACCACTACCCGTTCGACGCTGGCGCCGGTGGCCTCGATGACCAACTTGAGCAGGTCATGGGTCATCGGCCGCTGCGGCTCGATACCCTCCAGCGCCAGGGCGATGGCGGTAGCCTCGTTGGTGCCGATCCAGATGGGGAGGAAACGGGTGCCGCCGCTCTCTCTCAGGAGCAGGATCGGCGTGTTGGTGGGCAGTTCCAACCGCACCCCGACCAGGTCCATGGGCACCACGTCGCTCATGCGCCCACGATATCACTCTCTGCAACCTGGTCCCCCGGCCGTAACACACCGGGGTCCGCGCCTCCGGGCGTGAACACGCGCCGGGCGAGCGCCAGGGGATCATCGGCCAGGTTGGCCAGGTCCATCACCGCCCACAGCGAGCGCACGTTGCGGTACTTACCCTCCCAGTCGAGCCCGTAGCCGAGCAGGAACTCATCGCCCACCTCGAAGCCTCGGTACTCCAGCGGCACCTCGACGATGCGGCGCGGCGCCTTGTCGATCAGCGTCACGGTGCGCAGGTCGGCGACGCGCCGCAGGTCGAGGAGGCGGCGCAGCGCCCGCAGCGTGAGACCGGTGTCGACGATGTCCTCGACGATGAGCACGTCGCGCCCCTCCAGCGACAGCGAGGCGTCCATGGCCAGCCCCACAGTGCCCTTCTCCTTGAAGCGGGTCAGGGCGATGAAGTCGACCTCGAGGGGAAGGTCGATCGCCCGCACCAGATCGGCGGTGAACACGAAGGCACCGCGCAGCACCCCGATGAGGACGGGTTGGCGCCCGGCGTAGTCGGTGGTGATGTCGGCGCCTAGTTGCGTCACACGCTCGGCGATCTGCGCCTCGGTGACGACCTCGACCAGATCGGCCGAACTCATCCCGTCCCACCGAGGAATGCCGGCAGCATCCCACGGAGGCGCTCCTCGACCATCCGGCCGGTGGCGCTGTCGCCGAAGGGCAAAGCCTTCCCCGGTTCGGCGCGCAGATCGGCGACGGCGCGCAGCCGGGCTCGGGCGGCCTCACCAAGCTCGGGGCCTCCCACCGAACCACCGCCCTCCTCGAGGAGGAGGCTGCGCTGCGCCCGGTCCTCCAGGGTGACCAGCCGCCACCCGTAGTCGAGGAGGATCCTGCTGTCGTCGAAGTGGGCGTCGGAGCCCATCACCACCGCGATCACCGTGCGCGACGGCATCTCCAGCGCCGACACCAGCACCAGGCCGGCCTGGCCGGTGTAGCCGGTCTTGATGCCGGCCGTCCCCGGGTACTCGCCGAGGAGGTGGTTGGTGTTGGTGAACGTCCTCGGGGCGCCGCTCGGTGCCGCCTTGAACATGACCTGCCGGGTACGGCTCATACGCGCCAGGGTCGGGTCACGCATGTACTCGGCGCCCATCACCGCCAGGTCGTAGGCCGAGGTGTAGTGATCGGAGGCGTCGAGACCGTGGGGGTTGGCGAAGCTGCTGTCCTCCAGGCCCAGCTCGGCGGCCTTGGCGTTCATCAGCTCGGCGAATCCGGCGACACTGCCTCCGGCGGCCTCTGCCAGCGCCATGGCGGCGTCGTTGCCGGAGCGGACCATGATGCCGTAGAGGAGGTCCTCGACCAGCCACCTCTCCCCCGCCACCAGACCGATCTCCGACTCGCCGACATCGGCCGCCAGCCGCGATACCCGCACCTGGTCCTCCAGGTCGAGCTGGTCGCGCGCCACCAGCGCCGTCATGATCTTGGTGACCGAAGCCATCGGGCGCCGCTCGTGGATGTTGAATCCGTCGAGCACGGCACCCGATTCGGCGTCGTAGACGATCCAAGCCTTCGCCGTGACCGAGGGTGCCGACGGGTGCGCGGCGGGCACCGGCACCGCCGGCGGCGGGACCACCTGCCCGGCCAGCGCCGGCGCGGCGGGGAGGATCGTGGCTGCGAGCGCCAGCGACAGGCAGGATGCCGAGAGACGGGATCTGAAACTCATTGCCCGTCGAGCAACCTGTGGAGGCGGGAGCGGACCAGCTCGGCCTGGAACTCGGAGGCTGCCTGGCCGCAGTCGGCCAGGATCTCTGCGGCCTTGCGGCGGTTGTCCGGGTTGCGGTGGCGCAGCAGCGGTGCGACGAGCTGGCTGAAGAGGTCCACCTCCCTGTCGACCGACAGCCGCAGGGTGCGCAGGTGGCGGCTCTCGAGACCGTTGGCGAGGAGGCGGTGCGCCGCCCGGGCCAGAACCAGGTCCAGCTCACGGAACGCCAGCGATTTGTCGGCAAGTTTGGTGGGCTCGAGGACGCCCTGGGCCACCAGCTCGTCGACCTGGCGGTGGGTGAGCCCGGAGCCCTGGGAGAGCTCGTCGCCGCTGAGCGTGATCGATGTTCCGCTGAAGTACGACTCCGGCGGCGGCCCGCTCTGCGGCTCGGCGAGCGGCTCCTCGCCCCGCTCCCATGCCGTCAACTTCGACTTGATGACCTTGAGGGGGAGGAAGTGGTCACGCTGCTCCCGCAGGATGAAGCGGACCCGGCGGACGTCGTCGTCGTTGAAGAGCCGGTACCCGGCAGGGCTGCGTCGCGGCGAGATCAGCTCCTGGCCCTCGAGGAAACGGATCTTGGAGACGGTGAGGTCGGGGAACTCGTCGGTGAGCAGCGCGATGACCTCACCGATGCTGTGGGTTCCCCGGTCCGGCATGACGGCTCTCACGCTTCGCCTGCGATGACGACGAGGTGGAACTTGCCCACGATCACCTCGTCACCGGGTTCGAGCCTGCGGCTCTCGAAGCGCTCACCGTTCACGTAGGTGCCGTTGGTGGACCCGAGGTCCTCGACACGGAGGCCGTCGCCGTCGACGACGAATCGGGCATGCTCCCGGGACACGGTGACGTCCCCGAGGAAGATGTCGGAGCTGTCAGAGCGTCCTGCCACGGTGGTGCCCTCTCCGAGCACGAAGGCGAGGCCGGCCTGCGGGCCCCGCTCCACCACCACCGCGTACCGGAAGGCGCCGGCGAGCCGCTGCGAGGAGCTCTCCATGGTGGCAGCCGACCCCACCGGTTGATACACGATGGTGGGATCGTGTTCGATCAGGGGATTGTCAGCGCCTTCGCCCGTGCCCATACCGTTGTCGAAACTCGCGCCCATGTCGGGTGCATGGTACTCCACCTCAACAACATGTTGAGCGTTAGGGCAGGGCGTGTGGGAGGACCGCGAGTCCGTTCCGGCACGGGAGGTACCTGGTACTTGGTACTTCGTACGCGACCTACCAAGTACCAAGTACCAAGTACCTATTCCTCCGTTATCGCCGAGTAGCCGGCTGCGTCGAGGAGGGTGTCCAGGGATGATCCCTCGACCGGCTCGATGACGATCAGCCAGCCGTCGCCGTAAGGGGACGAGTTGATGAGTTCGGGTGAGTTCTCGAGTGCCGTGTTGGCTTCCCTGACCGTCCCCGACAGGGGCAAATAGACGTCCGAGACCGACTTGGTGGATTCGACGATGCCGAAGGCGTCACCGGCGGCGAAGACGGTGCCCGGCGCCGGGAGTTCGACGTACACGACGTCACCGAGGGCGTCCTGGGCGTAATCCGAGATGCCGATGCGGACGGCACCGTCGTCTTCGGTGCGTGCCCACTCGTGGCTCTCGGCGTAGCGGAGGTCCTCAGGTACCTGCACGTCGACTCCTCGTGTCCGGGGGCGACCGAGTCTACCCGGTAGCGCCGGGAGCCACCCGATCGGGGCGCAGCGCCCTTCGGGCGTCGCCGATGTACTGGACGGCGGTGAGCCAGTACAGGGCCAGGCCGACGGCGCCTGCGATCAGCGACAGCGCCTCCAGCAGCTCCCAGCCGTAGCCGACCGACCCGAAGAGGCAGGCGATGGCGGCGTAGATCACGAATGTGGCCACCTTGCCCCACCAGCGCACCGACAGCGGGGGTTGATGTCGCAGAGCCAGGTAGCCGGTGACGCCGCCCATGACCGCCTCCCGGGCGATGAGCCCCCAGCCGAGCCAGCCGGGGATCACGCCGGCGATGAGGCCACCGATCAGGGCCGCGGCCACGGCGAGGCGATCCGCTATCGGGTCGAGCATGCGCCCGATCTCGCTGGTCTGGTCGAGCCGGCGCGCCAGCCACCCGTCCACCCAGTCGGTGGCGCCGATGAAGCCGAGCAGCCATCCTGCCGCGGCGACCTGGTCCGCCCCGAGAAGGAGCCAGAGGAACACGGGTATCAGCAGCAACCGCGCCAGCGAGATGGCGTTGGGGATGGTGAGGATGGCCGAACCGGCCCCCTCCCCGGCGGTCACACCGGGCCGATCTGGGGCTGCACCTGGACCACGCGCAGCGGCACCCGGCCCAGCTCGGCGCCATCGTGACGCACCACGAAGGTGTATCCCTTCGCCTCCGGGAAGCGGATGTTGTAGAACGGGCACACCAGCGGGACCATGCTGGGCGCCCCCGGGGGCAGCGCCGGCTGGTCGCCCACCCGCAGCCTGCCGTTGGCCTGCACCCCCAGAGCCCGACCATCCTCGTCGATGAGGTCGATGACCACTTCCAGGGTGCGGTTCCGCTCGTCGGACCCCACTTCGAGGATCAGGGCCAGGTTGATGTTGCGATGGACGATGGGCACGGTCCGGGCGCGGATGGTCTCGTACCCGCCACCCATGATGTAGAGCTTGCCGCCCTGGACCTGGGCCGCATCAGCCAGCATGGCCGTTGTCAGTCGCACGCTGCTCACCTCGCTGAATCGATGCTCGGCCAAAGGGTAGGCCCGCCGCCGCCGCTGAGTCGACGCCGGCTCCCTCCCCCGGTCGTATCGTGACCGCTATGACGGAGTCCCTGCGGATCATGACGAGCAACCTGTGGGCGCACAACGTCGACCCCGAAGGGCTGGCCCGCACCCTGGGCTACGTCGACCCGGACGTGCTCGCCGTCCAGGAGTTGCAGGAACCTGCGGCCGCCGTAATCGCCGACCGCTTCCCCTACCACCACCTCCATCCCCACCACGACACCCTGGGCGGCGGCATCGCCCTCAAGCACCCCGGACAATTCGGTGAGGTGGCGATGCCGTACCGCTCCGGTTGGTCGGCCCGTCTCGACCCGGATGCCTGGGGACTGCCCGAGATGCTCGAGGTGGACAGCGTGCACTTCGCCAACCCGGTGACCTGGCCGATGTGGCGTGCCCTGGCCCAACGCCGCGGGCAACTTGCCGCTCTCCACCGACATCTCGCCGGCCGGTCGGGGCCACTCGTCGTCGTCGGCGACTTCAACTCGACGCCGCTGTGGCCGGTGTACCGAAGCATTACCCGGTCGCTCACCGATGGCCCCGACGAGGCGGGCACCGCCGCCCGGACCTGGCGCTGGGCCGACCGCGGGCCTTACACGCTGCGCATCGACCACGCTTTCACCAGGGGCGTCACCGTCAGGTCGAGCTTCACCGTCCGGGTCCCCGGAGCCGATCATCTCGCCTTGGTGGCGGACGTCACGCTCCCAGCTCGCTCCTGACCTCGGCGGTACGGGGTCGGATGCTGCCACCGGGCGCCGGTTCGGTCCATCTTGCCAGAGCCAGCGCCGCCAGCCCGCACACGACGAAGGCGATGCTGAGGGGCAGCACCGATTCGTCGAAGAGGTTGTCGATGACGGCGCCGATGATGGAGGCGCCGGCCGTGGAGACGGCGCCGATCACCGACGATGCCGTGCCGGCGACGGCTCCCATCGGCGCCATGGCCAGGGTGTTGAGGTTGGGGATGAGCAGGGCGTGGCACCACAGCGTCGCCGCCAGGACGGTGGCGAACGCCCAGAAGGGAGGGTGTCCCCCGGTGGCGGCGGCGAGAACTCCCAGGGCCACCGTTGCCGCGATGTAGCCGGCGAACACCGCCCTCACCACGCGGCGGATACCGAACCGTCCCACGGCGACGCCGTTGGCCAGCATCCCGACGCCGAGCACGGCGGCGAGGCCACCGAAGACGATGGGGAACCAGTCGCGGAGCCCGAACACCTCGGCGATGATGATCTCCGAACTGGCGATCCAAGAGATGAACGCCCCCAACATCATGGTCAGCGACAGCGTGTAGCCGACGGTGACCCGGTTGGTGACCACGGTGCGGAAGGTCCGTTTCAGGGCTGCCGGTGACAGCTCGAGGCGCATCTCGGGACGAAGCGTCTCGGGAAGGCGGATCCCGGCCCACACCGCCAGGGCCACGCCGATCAGGGCGCAGGCGACGAACAACCCGCGCCACCCGCCGATGTCGAGCAGCGCCGCGCCCAGCGTGGGTGCCACCACCGGCACCATGATGAACACCGCCATGACGAAGGACATCACTCGCGCCATCCGTTCCCCCTCGTAGGAGTCACGGATGACCGCCACGGAGAGCACCCGCGGCCCGGCGCCGCCGAACCCCCACACGAACCGCGCCACCAGCAGCATGGCGAGCGACCCCGACAGTGCCGACCAGACCGCCCCGAGGAAGTAGACGGCGAAGCCCACCAGCATCACCGGGCGGCGGCCGTAACGGTCGGCGAGAGGGCCGTAGATGAGCTGACCGACGGCGAGGCCGAGCAGGTAGGTGGTGACCACGCCCGCCACCACCGTCGAGTTGGGCGGCAGCCCCAGCGTTTCGCGCAGCGCGGGGAAGGCAGGCAGCAGGACGTCGATGCCGAGGGCCCCGAGGGCCATCGACATCGCCAGCAGGAACGTGAGCTCGACGCGCCCGAGTCGGCGCGCTCGCGGTGTCGTGGCCATGGACACGCGATGCTAACCCGGCACCCTCACGCCGGATTCGGCCACGGGCGGTCCGCTACCGGTCGGCGAGACCCACGATGTGGTCGTACTGCTCCGGAGTCACCGGCTGCACGGAGAGGCGGGAGCGGTTGAGCAGGGGCATGTCGGCCAGCTCCGGGTCCTCCCGCAGCTCGGGGAGTCCCACCTGACGGGGCAGGCGCGCCACGAATCCGATGTCGACCATGAACCAGCGCGGCTCGTCGGGGGTCGACGCCGGGTCGAAGTGTTTGTCCGACGGGTCCCACGAGGTGAAGTCGGGATAGCTCTCCCGCACCACCTCGGCGATCCCGACCACGGCGGGGGGTTTGGCGTTGGAGTGGTAGAAGAGGACCCGGTCGCCCTGCTTCATCTCGTCACGCATCAGGTTCCGTGCCTGGTAGTTGCGGACACCGTCCCAGTGCGTCGACCCGTCACGCTCCAGGTCGTCGATGGAGTAGTCCCCCGGTTCGGACTTCATCAGCCAGTAGCGCATGGCGCCCGATTCTGGCACGCCGCGGGAGCCGGCCATCCCTCAATCGCCGATCAGCGCCAGATCGAGGCGCATCTCCAGCTCCATGGTGGTCGCGTCGAGCGGGTAGGGCCGGCGCTGCCCCGTCGCGACGAAGCCGTACCGGCGGTAGAAACCGATCGCCCGCTGGTTGCTCTCGTGCACCTCGAGCCACAGCTCACCCAGACCCTGTTCCCGCAGCCAGGCGACGAGTTCGTCCAGCATCATCGAGGCGGCTCCGAAGCGGTGGCCCCGGAAGTCGGGATGCACCCAAACCGCCAGCAGCCAGGGACGAGGGCTCTTGCCGGCCTCGACATGGACGATCATCTGACCCCGCCACACCCCTTCCTCGTCGACGACCGCCACCGCCCTCCACCCCGGGCCCAGCCTGACGCGGTACCGCCGCTCCCATTCGGCGTCGGATCGCTCCAGGGCGTCCTGCAACGTGTCGAGGTAGGCGACGGGGGTGTCGGCCAGCATGGCGATCCGGATGTCGCGAGCCTGCCGCCACTCTGCGGGCTGCTGGATGTGGAGCGTCAACGCCATGATCTGGGTTCGCCTCCTCTCCCCCGGCATGCACGACCGCCGCTCTGCACGGGCGGTCCGTCGACCGTAGCACGGCTCCCGGAGCGCTCTGCATGGTGCCCCCCGCACCGGCCTACGCTGCACTCATGCGGGTACCGAGCCGGCTCGAAGACGTCGACCGTGCCATCACCGGGTGGATGGCGACACATGGGATCACCGCATTGCGCTGGAGCATCGGGATCGTCTTCATCTGGTTCGGAGCGCTCAAGCTGGCTCCCGGACTGAGCCCGGCCGACAAGCTGGCCACCGACACCGCCATGGTGCTCACCTTCAACCTGCTCTCCGAGGACGTCGCCCGGATCGGCCTGGCGCTTCTGGAATTGGCCATCGGCATCGGGCTCGTCAGCGGGCGCTTCCTCCGCCTCACCCTGTTGCTGCTCTTCGCCCAGATGCTGGGCACCCTCACCCCGATGTTGATCTACCCCGAGCTGGTGTGGCGCACCTTCCCCTTCGTGCTGACCCTGGAGGGCCAGTACATCGTCAAGAACGGAGTCCTCATCTCGGCCGGCCTGGTGATCGGCGCCACCGTGCGAGGCGGCCGCCTGGTCGACGAGCCGGTGCCGCCCGAAAACGCACCGAGCCCCGATCCCGGTTAGAAGTCCGGCGGTAGCGGCCCGGCGAGCTCAGGATCGAATTCGAGGACCTCCCACTCCATGACGATGTGCCCTGGTGCCGACGGATGGTCGTCGTAGACCTCGGTCAGCGCCTTGACGACGACTCCCTCGGCGTCGATCCACATTTCCCCGCTGGATCCGGGAGCGTCGGTGCTGTCGGCAAGGACCACGTGCATCGCCGGTCGCCCGGCCACCTCGTCCCACCCCACGATCTCGGCTCCAGCCTCGAAGAACCCGGATGCCATCCCTTGCGCGTCCGACCAGTGCATGAGGACGGGGGTGTATCCCTGCTGCTCGCTCTCATACGACGTCCACTCGCCGTTCTCCTGCAGCTCCCAGACGGTGATGCCCCGTTCGACGGTCCGCTCCGCGCCGACGTCGGGGTTGGCCCCGACTTCGTCGACAACCGACGTGATGTCGGTGATGGTGACATCGCCGACGAACGTACGGGTGATCTCGAAATCCACCCAACCGGAGTCGGGCGGCTCCACCGACCTGACGGCGAACCGGCTGCGCACCCGGGCATCGGGAAATGCGCCGACCCCCGGGAACCGGGCGATGGCCATGCTCACTTCCTTCACGTCGTCGAAGGCGGGGAGGTCGCTGTCGTCCGGTGGCACGGACTCACCTGCCACCGGCGTCTCCGAGGTGGACGCCGGCGGCGCCATCGTGATCTCCGGCTCTGGAGGCTCCGATGCGACAGTACCCGCACCCGGCGACGGTTCCCCGCATGCGGCCGGCACGAGGAGCACCGCGACCAGTACGAGTCGGAGCATTCTGTGACCCATGGCGGGCGAGCGTAGGGGCTGGTCGTCCTTATGCTCGCCTTGAGATGCGCGGCACGGTCATCGCTAGCCTGGCCCGATGGCAGGACACCGGGTTACCCCGCCGGCCGCACCCGCGGACGGCAAGCTGAAGGGCCCCGCCTCGTACTTCCCGAGTATCGAGAAGACATACGGCCGCCCCATCCAGGAATGGCTCGACCTGGTCGCCGACCGGCTCGACTCCTCGCGCCACATGGAGGTGGTCGAGTGGCTCAAGGTCGAGCACGGCATGGGGCACGGCCACGCCAACGCCATCGTCGCCTACGTGAAAGCCGAACTCGCCGGGTGACCCGAAGAGGTGTCCTTGGTGCTGCCTCCGACCTGACCACGGAGCCGGGCGAGACAGTCAGATGAGCTGCAGGGTGGCCCGCTGCCTCGTACCCAGGATGAAGGTTCAATCCGATGCCCATGATCGGCGAGAAGGCGGTACAAGGAGCCTCCCTCAACCGGTCACCAAGGACCTCCCTCGGGTTGTCGAAACGCTGCCGCGACGGTGGACTACGACGCGCCGGTTCCGCTGTAGCGGAGAGGTTCAGCCCGTCGTGGACAACAGGGCGAGATGATCGTCGACGGGACCGGGAAGTACCTGGAGATCGATCGCTCCGTCGATGTCCACGGCAATGATCCGCGCCACAGACGATTCGGCGTCCTCCGAACCTACGACCACGTAGCTTCCGACGATGGGCACGAAGCCGTCGCGAGCGTGACGCACTCTCGTTCGTAGCGATCCGTCATCGCGCATCCGCATGAAGTCGACCCAGATGTCGTAGTCATCCATGAGAACCTCCACTGGAAGGGTACTAGGGAGCGGGCCGACCCGGGTTTGGCATCGGCGGATCGAAGCAGCGGTCGAGTCTCGCCACGGTGATCTCGGACACGTCAGGAAGCACGATGTCGAAGTGTGGCGCCTCGAAGGTAGCAAGCACGGCAAAGCCCGCTGCTCGCAGCCGACCGAAGTTGGACAGGCGAACCTTGCCGTAGCGGGCTCCGATCCGGGGACTCTCCCGACACGCCCGCTCCACCGACTTGTCGATGACGGCTTCGACCGACACCGACCCAACTACGACCGATCTCGTAGGTGTTGAGTCCGCTGTCGGAGTCAGCGCCGGGCCAGCACGCGCCGAAACCCGTTGCCGTGCAACGGGTTTCGTGTCGTCGGGCTGGCCGGATTTGAACCGGCGACCTCTTGACCCCCAGTCAAGCGCGCTGCCAAGCTGCGCCACAGCCCGATGC